>JBKDQC010000001.1:0-3984 GCA_046342295.1 Deltaproteobacteria bacterium
TGACTCATGCTCTGACGTTTCTTTCCGGAGGGTCTGGCCCCAGACCCTCCCTCTCGCCGAGTGAATCGGCGAGAGCCTCCCTCCCGCCGATGCGAGCCCGTGGCACCCGCATCGATCCATCCGAGTGCCACGTGCTCTCAGGCGGCCAGAGCCTGGGCGATCGCCCCGGTGATCACCGGCCCCGCCGGGTCTTCGCGCGGGGCGAAGCGCGCGAGGACCGAGCCGTCCCTGCCGACGAGGAATTTCGCGAAGTTCCAGCTCACGTCGCCCGGGCCGTCGGGGCGCGTGTCGAGGTTCTTCATGTAGGCGTAGAGCGGGTGGGTGGCCGAGCCATTCACGTCGAGCTTCGCGAAGAGCGGGAAGGTCACGTCGTAGTGGATCGTGCAGAAGCGCTCGATCTCCGCCTCGGTGCCGGGCTCCTGTCCGGCGAACTGGTTGCACGGGAAGCCGAGCACCATCAGGCCTGCCCCCTGGTTCTCGCGGTAGAGCTTCTCGAGGGCCGTGTACTGCGGGGTGAGGCCGCACTTGCTCGCGACGTTCACCACGAGCAGCACCTTGCCGGCGTATGCCGAGAGCTCACGCTCTTGGCCCTGGATGGTCTTGGCGGAAAATGAATGGACGTTCATGGTGCGCGGGGTCCTGCGGCCGGCGCGCTGCGCGGTCAAGCGGCCCGGCGCGGCGAGGGCATGATACAAAGGCCGCGATGCCGGCTCGCCCCGCTCCGATCCGCGCAGGAGGGCTCGCGCGCCTCCTCGTCGTGCTCGCCACGCTCGCGCTCGCCTCCGAGGCCTGGGCGCAGGACGCGCCCGAGGTGACCGGTGAGGTCGAGGTGCCGCCGCCTCCGCCGGGACCGGACGACGCCGCTGCTGCCGCCCCCGAGATCTCGCCCGTGCCACCTCCGCCCGCGGTCGCTCGCCAGGCCGTCGTCGTCGACGCGATCACGTATGGCATCGCTCCCGTGGTGGGTCGGGTCACGAGCGACCAGCTCCGGCGCACGACGGCGGACATGGGCTACACGCTCCTCGAGCCGTCCGAGGGTGCGCGGATGTTCCAGTCGCTGCGCATGCACTACCCGCCTGCGCCCGCAGATCTGTGGCGGCTCGGCTGGGCGACGCGCTCGCATCGCGCGGTCTTCGCGCGGGTCTGGGCGAACGACGGCCGCTACGTCATCGAGGTGATCGTCGCGAGCCTCGACGGCACCGGGCCCTTCGTCGCCACGGAGACCTCCGGGGCCGACGACCTCCGCGCGGCGGTCGATCGCGCGGTGCGACAGGCGCTGCCCCCGCTGTCGGCGTGGCAAGGGCCCGAGCCCTCGTTCGCGCCCGCGGGACGGCCGGGCGTGGCGCGAGCTCCGGGGGTCGCGGTCGCGCCGCAGGCGCGCCGACGGACTGCGCGCGAGGAGCTCGGTCATCCCACGGCGCGTGACGGCCGCCGCTGGCGCCCGGCCGAGCCCGACATCCGCAGGATCTCGGTCGCCCTCCAGACCGAGGCCTCCATCGGCACGAGCGAGGGCTCGTTTTACAACCACCTCGTGGGCGCGCGCCTCGATGTGCGCATCACGCGGGACATCCTCGTCGGCCTCTACGGCGCGTACGTGAACCTCGAGGGGCGTGACGGGCGCACGAGCAACTTCCTCTTGATGGTGCAGGCAGAAGATCGGATCCGCCCCAGCTCGACGCTGGAGCTGACGATCCCGCTGCGCCTCGGCGTGGGCTACCTGCCGTTCAACGGTCCCGTGTTCCGACTCGCCGCGGGCCTGAACTACGCGCTCAGCCCGAACTGGGAGATCGGCGCAGACCTCGTCGCGCCGACGTTCTACGTGCTGCCCGATCGCTTCGCCGTGGCGTTCGATTTCGCGCTCGAGATCGCCTACCGGTTCTGAGGGCGCGGTCCGCTCTCGCTCGCGTGGAGCAGCCTCGGAAGGGCCCACCCTCGCCCGGTGGCTCCGGCGTGCTCGCGCGGAGCGCTGCTTCGTCTCTGCGGTCGGGCTCAGAGCATGAGTCACTTGGATTGACTCATGCTCTGACGTTTCTTTCCCGAGGGTCTGGCCCCAGCCCCTCCCTCTCGCCGAGTGAATCGGCGAGAGCCTCCCTCCCGCCGATGCGAGCCCGTGGCACCCGCATCGATCCATCCGAGTGCCACGCGCTCTCAGTCGCCGAAGCGGACACCTTGCGCGAGCGGGAGATCGCGGCCCCAGTTCACCGTCGAGGTCTGGCGGCGCATGTAGGCCTTCCACGCGTCGGAGCCGGACTCGCGCCCGCCTCCCGTGTCCTTCTCGCCGCCGAAGGCCCCGCCGATCTCGGCGCCGCTCGTGCCGATGTTGACGTTCGCGATCCCGCAGTCCGAGCCCATCGGGGAGAGGAACTGCTCCGAAGCGCGCACGCTGTCGGTGAAGATCGCGGAGCTGAGCCCCTGGGCGACGGCGTTGTTCGCGGCGATGGCGTCCTCGAGCGAGGCGATCTCGAAGACGTAGAGGATGGGCGCGAAGGTCTCCTCGAAGGCGATCGGCAGGCTCGCCTGCTCGCCCCGCGCGAGCACGATCGTCGGCTCGACGAAGTGCCCGGGCCGCGCGACGCGCTTGGCGCCGCAGAGGATCTCGGCGCCGGCCTTCCTCGCCTCGGCGAGCGCGTGCTCGTAGCGCGCGACGGCGCCTTCGTGGATCAGCGGGCCCATGAGCACGCCGTCCTCGAGCGGGTCACCGATCGTCACCGTCGCGTACGCGCGCACGAGGCGCTCGACGAGGGCGCTCTTCACTTCGCGCTGGACGAGCACGCGGCGGGTGCTGGTGCACCGCTGACCGGCCGTGCCCACGGCGCCGAAGACGATGGCGCGCGTCGCGAGGTCGAGGGCGGCGTCGGCCATCACGACGATCGCGTTGTTGCCGCCGAGCTCGAGGAGGCTCTTGCCCAGGCGCGCGCCGACGGCGCCCGCGACCTTCGCGCCGACGGCCGAGCTGCCCGTGAACGAGACGAGCGGCAGGCGGCGGTCCTCGGCCATCCAGCGGCCGCCCTCGTGGCCGCCCACCAGCAGCGAGAAGATGCCCGGCTGCCCCACGTCCTTCATGGCGCGGTCCGAGAGGCGCTGCACGGCCAGGGCGCAGAGCGGCGTGTGGGGCGAGGGCTTCCACACGACCGTGTCGCCGCAGACGGCGGCGAGCGCGGCGTTCCATGCCCAGACGGCGACCGGGAAGTTGAAGGCCGTCACCACCGCGACGGGACCGAGCGGCTGCCACTGCTCCATCATCCGGTGACGCGGGCGCTCGGAGGCGATGGTCAGCCCGTGGAGCTGCCGCGAGAGGCCCACCGCGAATTCGCAGATGTCGATCATCTCCTGGACCTCGCCGAGGCCCTCGCTCCGGATCTTTCCCATCTCGAGCGACACGAGCGCGCCGAGCGCCTCCTTGTGCTCGCGCAGCAGCTCGCCGAGGCGCCGCACGAGCTGCCCGCGCACGGGAGCGGGCACCATCCGCCACTCCTCGAAGCGCGCGGACGCGTGCGCGACGACGGCCTCGTGCTCGCCCTCGGAAGCGCCGCGCACGACGCCGAGGGGGACGCCCGTCGAGGGATCCTCCGAGGTGATCGCGGCACCCTCGCCCGCATGCACGCGCGCGCCGACGACACCGCTCACGGGGCCCCCGAGCGTGTCTTCGATTCCCAGCGCGGTCGCGATCTTCGCGAGCTTGTCTCGTCCGGTCGTCATGTCGGTCTCCACGGTCTCGGCAGTTCGGGTGTCCTATCCTCCCGACCCGTCGGCCTCGCAAGCTCCTTCGGACGGCGACGGAGTCATCGGGCGCGCACCTGCCCTGGCGGGGCGTCGCTCAGAGCACGTGGCACTCGGATCGATCGATGCGGGTGACACGGGCTCGAATCGGCGGGAGGGAGGCTCTCGCCGATTCACTCGGCGAGAGGGAGGGGCTGCGGCCAGACCCTCCGGCAAGAAACGTCAGAGCATGAGTCAATCCAAGTGACTCATGCTCTGAGAGCA
>JBKDQC010000002.1:0-8289 GCA_046342295.1 Deltaproteobacteria bacterium
GCGCGCGTTGCGCATCCTGCGGCGCACGGGGATGCTCGCGGTGCATGCGGCGCGGGTCGATGCGCTCGACGGCGCGCGCTTCGAACGCGCGATGGATCGCCTCGACCGCGCCTCGCGCGAGCTCGTGCCGGCACGGCTCGCGGCGCTCGCGTGGGATGCCCGAGGAGACCTCGGCGCGGTCGACGCGTGGCTGCGCGCGCTGCGCTTCTCGAACCGAGAGCGAGAGGCGACGCTGCTCGTGCTCCATCACGCCGATGCGCCCTCGCGAGCGCTCGACGCGGTCGGTGCGCGCCGTTTCCTGCGCGCGGTGGGACCCAACGAGGCCTTCTGGCTGCTCGAGACCCTCGAAGCCATCGCCCTCGGCGAAGGAGACGAGGGCAGCGGCCTCTGGGCCCTCCGCGACCTCCGCACCCGCGCGGCGCAGGTCCTCGAGGCCTCCGACCCGATCGATCTGAAGGCGCTCGCGATCACCGGTGCGGACGTCATGAGGGTCTCGGGCCGTGGCGCGGGTCGATACGTCGGAGCGGTGCTCGAGCGGTTGCTCGACGAAGTGCTCGAAGATCCACGTCGCAACGTCGCCCAGGAGTTGCTCTCGCGGGCCCGAGAATTGTCCGCAGAGGAAGCGCCATGACCGGCTACGTCGACCTCCACTGTCACTACGTGCCGGGTGTGGACGACGGCGTCCGGACGCTCGACGAGTCTTCACGCCTCCTCGCTGCGCTGGGCCACCTCGGCTACGCCGAGGTCGTCGCGACGCCACACATCCGCACGGCGATGTTCGAAAACCGCAGGCCCGGGCTCGAGCGGGGCTTCGCCGAACTGACGTCGATCCTCGACACGGCGAGCTTGCCGAGGCTCTCGCTCGCGGCGGAGCACTTCTGCGACGACGTCTTCTTCGGATTGCTCGCGGGCGGGCAGGTGCTCCCCTACCGGGGCGGACGGACGATCCTCGTCGAGTTCCGCTACGAGGCCTGGCCGCGCCGCATCGAAGACCAGCTCTTTCGCATGCAGGTGAAAGGCCTCCGTCCGCTGATCGCCCACCCGGAGCGCTACCACGCGCTCTTCGATCAGACCGAACCGCTCGACCCGCTTCTCGACGTCGGCGCCATGACCCTGCTCGACACCATGTCGCTCGTGGGCAAGTACGGCGAGCGCTGTCGACGAGCGGCCGAGAGGATGCTGGAGGAGGGCGCCTACGACGCCGCGTGCAGCGACGCCCACCGCCCCGAGGACGTCGACATCCTGGCCAAGGCGATCGAGCGGCTCCGCGCGCTCGTCGGCAAGGAGGAGTGCCAGGCCCTCCTCGCGGACCGCCCCCGCGGAATCCTCGACGGCACCTACGATCCGTGAGGCGGCCTCGGCGCCGCACGAGCGCGCGCGCCGGTCTCGTTCGTGTCACCCTGCGCGGGTGAAGCGCTTGCGCGGTCTCAAGGCCCTCGTCCACGACGCCATCGACGCGACGACGCACCTCGTGCGGGAAGGGCACGAGTCGAGCGCGCGCGCCGCCATGCGCGTGACCGATCGCATCGCTCCGATCGCAGCGACCGCGCGCGGGGTGGATGGCGTGCGTCGGCTCTCGACGGACGCCGTGCTGGGCACGATCCGCCTCGTGAACCGAGGCGTGGAGGCCCTCAGCGACGCGGGCCTCGACCTCGCCGATCGCGCGCGCTCGGCCTCCTCGGAGCCTTCCGACGTCGAAGCCGTCGAAGCCGCGATCCGCCCGGCGATGCCGATGCGGTCGGACGCCGCGTCGTCCGCTGCGTGGATCGGCGACGCCGCGCTGGGCCTCGTGAACGCTGCGGTGGGCGATCACCTTCGTCGCCGCGACAACGGCCTCGACCTCGACATGTCGCTCCGCGCGGGGGACTCCTACGTGGACCTCGCGTCACCGCACCTCGCGCGGGCCCTGGCGCTCGCGCTCGAACGTGTGGGCCAGACCGCCGGCGGGCGCGCCGTGGTCTTCGTGCACGGCCTCGGCACGACGGAGTGGTCCTGGTGCCTCGAGGCGGCCACCTACCACGGAGACCCGAGCGCCTGCTTCGGCAGCCTGCTGCAGCGCGACCTCGGCCTCACGCCGCTCTACGTCCGCTACAACACCGGGCGACACGTGTCGGAGAACGGACGCGCGCTCGACGCGCTCCTCGACGCGCTCCTCGCGGCCTACCCGGTGCCGTTGAACGAGCTCGCGCTCGTCGGTCACAGCATGGGCGGGCTCGTGGTGAGAAGCGCATGCGAGCAGGCGCGCGAGGCTCCCTCCGCGTGGCTCTCTCGCGTGCAGAGCGTGTTCTGCCTCGGCTCACCGCACGGGGGCGCGCCTCTCGAGAAGCTCGGCAACGTCGTGACCGGCGTCCTCGGGGCGATCGATCTACCGGGCACGTTGATCCCCGCCCGGATCCTCGAGGGCCGAAGCGCGGGCATCAAGGATCTCCGCCACGGCGCCCTGCTCGACGAGGACTGGGTGGGACGCGACCCCGACGCGTTGCTCGATCCAGGACGCAGGAAGGTCCCACTCCTGCCGGGCGTCGCGTACCACTTCGTCTCGGCGACCCTGACGCGGGATCCCGAGCATCCGCTCGGTCGGATCGTCGGCGACCTGCTCGTGCGGGTCCCGAGCGCGCTCGCGCCCGGTGACGAGGCGGAGCGCAGGCAGGAGCGGCGCTTCGAGATCGAGACCCATCGGTTCGGTGGAGTGCTCCACCACCAACTGCAGAATCACCCGGCGGTCTACGCGCTCGTGCGGGACGCCCTCGCGGTGCCGCCGGCGATGCGACGCGCCGATGCGCCGTAGGCCCCGCCCTGGTAGCGTAGGGCGGAGTGTTCGCGGCGAGCCGACACGTGGGTCGGAATGCCGCAAGGAGTTCACGTGTCCGAGCACTTCGACGTCGTCATCGTGGGCGGAGGCCGCTCGGGGGTCGGCGCCGCGCGTCACCTGCAGGTCCGGTGCCCGAGCAAGCGCTTCGTGATTCTCGAGGCTCGCACCTCGATCGGCGGCACCTGGGATCTCTTTCGGTACCCAGGGATCCGCTCCGACTCCGACATGTTCACGCTCGGCTACTCGTTCAAGCCGTGGACCTCGCCCAAGGCGATCGCGGACGGAGCGTCGATCCGCGAGTACATCCACGACGCGGTGCGAGAGGGAGGGCTCGAGCCGCACATCCGCCTCGAGCACCGCGTCGTGTCCGCCTCGTGGTCGAGCCGAGAGGCCCGTTGGACCCTCGTGATCGAGCGCGGCCCCGACAAGAAGCGTGAGACACTGACCTGCGGCTTCCTCTACTCCTGCACGGGCTACTACCGCTACGACGCCGGATACACGCCCGAGATCGCGGGGCGCGAGCGTTTCGGCGGCACGGTCGTGCATCCCCAACGCTGGCGCGAGGACCTCTCGTACAGGGGGAAACGCATCGTCGTGATCGGCAGCGGCGCGACGGCTGTGACCTTGGTCCCCGAGCTCGCCAAGGACGCTGCGCACGTGGTCATGCTGCAACGATCCCCGACCTACATGGTGTCGATGCCGACCGAGGACGTGCTCGCCAACACGCTGCGGCGTCTGCTGCCGGCGCGCGCGGCGTATGGCCTCACGCGCTGGAAGAACGTGCTGACCGGCGTCGGCTTCTTCCAGCTCGCTCGGCGGCGCCCCGAGCTCGTCAAGCGTCGCCTCGTCCGGATGGTCGCAGAGCAACTCGGTCGCGGTTACGACGTCACGACGCACTTCACCCCGCGCTACCGCCCCTGGGACCAGCGCCTGTGCCTCGTGACGGATGGCGACCTGTTCTCCGCCATCCGGGAGGGGCGCGCGTCCGTCATGACCGGTCATATCGAAGCCTTCACCGAGACCGGGCTGCGTCTCACCGACGGCCGCGTGATCGACGCGGACGTGGTGGTGACCGCGACGGGGCTCGAGCTCCTCTTCCTCGGCGGCATCGAGATCGACGTCGACGGGACGCGCCTCGAGGCGAGCCGCCACTTGTCGTACAAGGGCATGATGCTCGACGACGTGCCGAACCTCGCGTGCGCGTTCGGCTACACGAACGCGAGCTGGACACTGAAGGCCGACCTCACCGCCGAGTACGTCTGCCGCCTGCTCGGCGAGATGGACGCGCGGGGCGCGACGCGGTGCGTCCCGAGGCGCCGGGATCCCAAGGTCTCCGAGATGCCCTTCCTCGACTTCTCCTCAGGCTACGTGCAGCGCGCCCTCGCGCGCTTTCCCAAGCAGGGAAACAAGCGGCCGTGGCGGCTGCACCAGAATTACCTCCTCGACCTCCTCGCGCTTCGCTTCGGACGCGTGGCGGACGGTACGATGGAGCTCGACCGCCCCGCGCCTGAAGCCGAGGGGGTGAGAAACGCTCCGGCGACGCACGGGGCGACCCCCGAGCGCGGGGCGAGCGCGGAGCCGGTGCGCTGATGGGCCCGCGGCTCGCGATGATCACCCTCTGCGCGCTCTGCGTCGGATGCGGCGGCGAGGAGACTTCCGCTCCGGCTCGCCCATCTCCGCCGAGAGAGACAGAGAGCGCGACGGCGCGCGCAGCGCATCCATCACTGGAGCGCTCCCGCGTGGGCGTCTTCTACACCCTGACGTTGCCGGAGGGCGCGCACGACGGTGTGCCGAGCGAACCGGAGGTCGTCGACTCCGTCTACGAGCTCGCGCCCGCCGAGGGTGTGCGGCTCGCCCTGTTCCGTCCCTTCCCGCAGCAGACGGACCTCGACTCCTGGACCCGCACGGTCGAAACGATCCTGGAGGGCGTCCCGGAGCGCCAGGACGAGACGACGGTCTCCGGCCTGCCGGCGAGGATCTCGGAGCTGCCGGGCGAGCTGCGCTGGACGCTGGTCGTCGATGGTGCTGGCCACATCTACCGGTGCACCGCGAACGGAGGTCAGGACGCCGCGTGGATGCACGAGCGCTGCGACCCGACCGTGGAGAGCCTGTCCCTCGTCCGCGCGATTCGTTGAGCGCGTCTCCCGTCGGATGGCACCGCGTCACCTGGACGACGCAAAGCCGCCACGCGGACTTTGCGGTGGGATGGGACGAACGGACGCGGCCGTAGGGGCCCGAGGAAGATTCCATCATGGCGCTCCAAGACCTCGTGCGGTTCCTGCTTCCTCGAGACGAGCACTTCTTCGTGTTCCTCGAGAAGCAGGCGAGCATCGCGCACGAGGCGGCGACGGTCCTCGCGGCGTTCGGCGGCGGCGAGCCTGCGGAGCGCGTGCAGCCGAGGCTCGAGGCGATCGAGCTCGAGGGAGACGAGGTCGTCGCGAAGCTCGAACGCGCCCTCCAAGAGACCTTCGTCACTCCGATCGACCGCGAGGACATCCAGCGGCTGTCGGCGGAGCTCGACGACGTGACCGACTTCATCGACGAGGCCGGCCGCGAAGCCGCGCTCTACGGTGTACCGCGCGCGACCCACGCGATGAACGAGCTCATCGAGACACTGTCCTCGTGCACGCACGAGCTCTCGACGAAGCTCCCTGCGCTGCGCGCGCATGACTTCGGGGCACTGATGGAGCTGAGCCGGACCGTTCGGCGCCTCCGGAAGCAAGGGGACGCAATCCACCGCAAGGCCTCTGCGGCCCTGTTCCACGACGAGGCCAAGAGCGCCAAGGACCTCATCCGGGAGAGGGCGGTCCTCGACAACGTCGAGCGCGCAATCGAGCGCTGCGAATGGGTCGCGCACACACTCGCGAACCTCGCGGTGAAGCATGGCTAGCGTCCTCGTTCTCGTCGTTCTCGTCGCGCTCCTCTTCGACTACATCAACGGCTTCCACGACGCCGCCAACGCGATCGCCACCGTCGTGTCGACGGGCGTGCTGCCGATGCGGACTGCGACGCTCCTCGCCGCGTTCTTCAACTTCGTCGGGGCGATCACGGGGACCGCCGTCGCCACGACCATCGCCACGGGCTTCGCGGACCCGGGCGACGTGACCCAGATCGTGGTCCTCGCCGCGCTGCTCGGGGCGAGCGCCTGGAATCTGCTCACCTGGTGGTGGGGCATCCCGAGCTCGAGCTCGCATGCGCTGGTCGGCGGCCTCGCCGGTGCGGTCGTTGCGCACGCGGGGGTCGGAGCGTTTCGCTGGTCCGCGCTCGTCCAGAAGGTGCTCGTGCCGCTCGTCGTCTCTCCGACGCTCGGCTTCGCCGCGGCCTTCCTGTTCATGATCGCGCTGACCTGGGTCGTTCGCCGGCGCGCAGCGGCCGCCGTACACAGGCTCTCGCGGCGCCTTCAGTTGCTCTCCGCCTGCATGATGGCCTTCTCGCACGGCTCGAACGACGCCCAGAAATCCATGGGAATCATCACCCTGGCCCTCGTCGCCTACGCGACCTCGCTCACGGCGGAGGGCCGCGAGGCCACGGGCTGGATCCATGCGGCGATGCCTCGCGGGGAGGCGGTTCCCCTCTGGGTGATCGTCGCGTGCGCCGCAGCCATCGCCCTCGGCACGGCCGCGGGCGGCAAGCGCATCATCAAGACCATGGGCACCAAGATCATCCGGATCACCCCGCTCCAGGGCTTCGCCGCCGAGACGGCCGGAACCTTCACCATCATGGCGGCGAGCCACGTCGGCGTGCCGGTCTCGACCACGCACTGCATCAACGCCTGCATCATGGGCGTGGGGTCCGCGAACCGAATCAGCGCGGTCCGATGGGGAGTCGCCACGAACATCCTCGTCGCGTGGGTGCTGACGATGCCTGCGGCGGCGCTGCTCGCCTCCGTGAGCTGCTGGGTCCTCGAGCTTCTCTTCCGCTGAACGGCGGTTCATCGGAGGGAGGGGCCCCGAGATGCCCGATGCACGTCCTCGGGTACAGTCGCGCTCCTTCGGAACGGACCCCATGCCTCCTGCCCACCTCCCCGAGCCGGGCGACCCGCGCGTGATCTACGTGCTCGATCTCTCCGGCTTCGTGTTCCGCGCCTACCACGCGCTGCCCCCGCTCTCGAACAAGCGCGGCGAGCCGACCCACGCGATCCACGGTGTCGTCTCGATGATCCAGAAGATCCTCGCCGACCGACGCCCTCCGTACTTCGCCGTCGCCGTCGACCCGAAGCGCGACACCTCGTTCCGGCGGGCGATCTACCCGGAGTACAAGGCGACCCGGAAGGACACGCCCGTGGATCTCCCGGGGCAGGCGGCGCGGGTGCGCGCGATCGCGGAAGCCTACGGGCTCCCCGTGCTCGAAGCCGAGACCTTCGAGGCGGACGACGTGATCGCGACCGTGATCCGCGCGGCCAGGGCCCGCGGTCTCCGCGTGGTGATCGCGAGCGCGGACAAGGACCTGCTCCAGCTCGTCGGCGATCCCGACGTCGTGATGTACGACTCCATGCGCGAGAAGGTCTTCGGGCCCGAGGAGACGGTCGAAAAGCTCGGCGTCGGCCCCGCGCAGGTGCGGGACTACCTCGCGCTCGTCGGTGACTCGTCCGACAACGTGCCGGGGGTGCCCTCGGTCGGCCCCAAGACCGCGGTGCAGCTCCTCCACGAGCACGGCTCGCTCGACGGCGTCTATGCGGCGCTCGAGACGATCCCGAAGAAGGGCCTCAAGGAGAAGCTCGGCGCCCACAAGGAGGACGCTTACCTCTCGAGGCGGCTCGTCTCGCTGCGCGACGACGTGCCGATCGCGGCGCTCGATGGATCGGAGGAGGCCGTGCTCGCCGCGTTGCGCGTCCGTGAGCCCGACCTCGCGCGGCTCACGACGCTCTTCTCCGAGCTCGAGCTTCACCGCGCGCAGGCCGAGCTCGATCGCAGCCGTCCGAGCGCGCGCGAAGCCCGCGCGCGGGCGCTGCCCCGCGCCGTGTTCCGCGCGCCGACCGTGGAGATCCTCGGGGACCTCGACGCGCTTCGCGCGTTCGCGTCAGCCATCCCCTCCGGATCGGTGCTCGGAGTGCGCACGGTGACGGAAGACCTCGACCTCCACCGCACGGCGCTCGTCGGGGTCGGCCTCGGGCACGACGGCAGCGCGCCGCGCGCGGCGTAGGTCCCGGTCGGCCACGTGTATCTCGGCAGGCCGGCGTCGATGCGGCCTCCGGAGCTCGTACGCGAGCTGGCCGACCTCTTGCCAGAGCTTCGCGCACGGGGCGTCACGGTCGCATTCCACGATGCCAAGGCGGAGCTGCTCGCGCTCTCCCGCGAGGGCACCGAGGTCGCGCTCGACCCGAGCGACTTCGACACCATGCTGGCCAGCTACCTTCTCCACGCGGACTCGCACGCCCACGGGCTCGGCGCCGTGGCCGAGGTCCTGCTCTCGGCCGCGCTGCCCGAGCTCCCGGTGGCCGAGAAGCGTTCACAGCGCGTGCGGCTCTCCGAGCGCAC
>JBKDQC010000003.1:0-1247 GCA_046342295.1 Deltaproteobacteria bacterium
GCCTCCCACTCGATCCCCGCGTAGATGTCTTCGCAGTTCTCGCGGAAGATGGTCATGTCACACTTCTCGGGCGACTTGACCGGAGAGGGCACGCCCTTGAACCAACGCACGGGGCGAAGGCAGACGTAGAGGTCGAGCATCTGGCGCAGCGCGACGTTGAGCGAGCGGATGCCACCCCCGATCGGTGTCGTGAGCGGGCCCTTGATGCCGACGAGGTACTTCTTGAAGCCCTCGACCGTCTCGTCGGGCAGCCAGTTGTTGTAGGTGAGGAACGCCTTCTCTCCGGCATAGACCTCCCACCAATGGATCTTCCGCTTTCCGCCGTAGGCCTTGGCGACGGCCGCGTCGAGCACGCGCACCGACGACTTCCAGATATCGCGCCCGGTACCGTCGCCCTCGATGAACGGGATGATGGGATCCACGGGGACCTCGAGCCGGCCATCGGCAGACATCGTGATCGCAGTGCCCGAGCTGGGCGGCGGAAAAAGCGGTGTCGTCATCGGGGATACTCCTCTACGGGTCACCGAGCGGTCGCCGATCCGGCGCGGCTCGGCCTTGCTTCTCGGAACGGGGCCGGGTTCTATCACAAAGCTCGAACGCCTCGCCCTGCGCGCGCCACGAACGGCTTGCGCCTCCGCCGCAACGGGTGATAGGCGCGCTCACGATGACCCAGAGGATCAAGGCGGTGATTCTGTGCGGAGGTCAGGGCACGCGAATTCGCGATGCCAGCGAGATCCTGCCCAAGCCCATGCTGCCCATCGGCGGACGCCCCATCGTCTCGCACATCATGCAGACGTACGCGGCCCATGGCTGCAAGAGCTTCGTGCTGTGTCTCGGCTACAAGGGCTGGTTGATCAAAGAGCACTTCCTTCACCACCGGGCGATGACCAGCGACGTGACGCTGCAACTCGGACGTCCCGAGTCGATCGGCTTCCGCGAGCCGGTACGGGAGGTGGGCGGGCTCTCCTCCGCGGGCAGCGACGACTGGAGTGTGACCCTCGCCGAGACCGGCGAGAGCGCGATGACGGGTGCGCGCATCGCTCGCGTGCGCCGCTATGTCGAGGACGACGACGTCTTCTTCGCCACCTACGGCGATGGCGTGAGCGATGTCGATCTCACGAAGTTGCTCGCGTTCCACCGCGCGCATGGGCGTGTGGCGACCGTGACCGCGGTCCGGCCGCCCGGGCGCTTCGGCGAGATGGTGATGGACGGGGACGCCGTCGAGGAGTTCAACGAGAAGCCGCAGG
>JBKDQC010000004.1:0-4683 GCA_046342295.1 Deltaproteobacteria bacterium
GTCCGTTGCTTGGGTGCGCGATGTCATTCGAGCCCACGTCGTAGCGGGTCCGGCCCTCTGCTACCGTTTCGGCATGCGTGCTCGGCATCTGGGACTGCTCGTCGTGGCCGGGGCCTGCGCGCTGGCGTCGTGCACCGAGACGCCGCCGCTCGTCGCGCCCTCGCCACGGATGCTCTTCGCGGACGACGATCCGTTCGCGGCGCCGTTCCCGAGCGAGCACCTGCGCGCCGACGACGGGACGATCGTTCTCTCGGCCTTCCCCGTCGGGCGCACGACGATCGTCGAGCGGATCCACGAAGCGCTCGCGGCGGCCGACGGGTTCGGCACGACGAGCGCGATCCACGTCACGTTCAGCGACCCCGTGGACGTCAGCGCGCTCACGCTCGCGACGCCGCTCGAGGGCGAGGACGCGGCGGTCGAGCTCATCGACGTCGATCCCGCCGACCCCACGCACCGCGGTGAGCGCGCGCCGATCCGCCTCTTCTACCAGGACGAGGCCGGGCCCTTCGGGGGCCAGAACGGGCTGACGGAGCTGCCCGTCCAGGGCAGGCCGCTGCGCGCCGGCACGCTCTACGCGCTCGTCGTGCGACGCGGCCTCGAGACCGTCGAGGGCGTGCCGTTCGCGCAGGCTTCCGCGATCGCCGCGCTCGGCCACGGCCTGGCGGACCGTAGTCCGGATGAAAGATACCGCGGATGGTGACAGAACCTCGCGGCCGTCATGCCGCACCTCATCGGGGGCTCTCGTCGGGCCGGTGGAGCTGTCAACGAGCGGGCACCATCCCGCTCCCCCATCGACGCCAGCAACTCGCCGCGACGCAAGCCAGCACGCCACCCGCTCAGCAGATCATCTTCATCGAAGGCGATGGCCGTACGCGCACCGACGCCACGGGCCCCATCACGACCGAGCTGCCGGTGGGTCCCAGCCTCCTGGCTGGGCTCGCTCGTGCCGCGCCCGCGCACCAACCAGGTGCTCTACCGCGGGGTGCTCGCTGCTCACTCGGTGAGACGGCCGCACGTGGTGCCCCAGCCCGACGAGGAGGCTCCTCATCGCCCTCGCAACGCGACCTTCTGCGAGCTCATGAAGCACGGGCTCGGTGTCGACATCCTCGCGTGCCCTTGTGGCCACCGCATGAAGTACGTGGCGACGATCTTCGACACGAAGGGCCTCGCGCGCCATGCCGCATCACCTCGAGCCCATCCGCCCCGCGAGAGGGCCACCGCAGCAGGATCTCGACTTCGGCCCGTGACCGCCGCCGCGGTGCGAGGAGCGCGTGCCAGGGCACAGGTGCGCCCGCAGCAGGTTCCCGAGCTGCGAGAGAGCCCGCGACGCCCGCACGCTGCCCCATCGGCTCGACGCGTGACCGTGCTTGACCCGCGGTGATTCTTCCGTGGCGGGTGGAGGCCGTTCGTACCCGCTTCGACGATGGACCGAGCGGTCCCCGTCCTGCTCGCCATGGCGACCGCGAGCGGCTCGCGGAGTCTGTGGACGTCGGTGTGCTCGCGGAGCGCGGCGCTCACCCGCACGCGTCACGACGAGCCCCTGGCCGCCCCCCAAGGCGCAGTGGCTCTCAGCTGCGGACGGTGTTCTCGCCGCAAAGCTCAAGGCATATTCGCCTGGTCGCCGGGCCTGAGCTGTACAAGAGAAGCGCGATGGACTCGACGAAAACGCTACCCCGCAGCATGCCGACGCGCGTGCCTGGCCGCCCCGCGCTCGTGGCCTGCGTCGTCGCTGGGCGCCTGGCGAGGGCCTCGACGGGCCTGGGCGAGGAGGTCTCCGTGGGTCGGGATGCAGCCGCCACGTTGGCGGTGGACGACCCCTCGATGTCACGGCGCCACTTCAGCGTTCGACGGACCGCGAAGACCGACTGGACGATCGAGGATCTCGCCAGTCGAAATGGCACCTTCGTGGACAGAGTCGAAGTCAAGGGCCCAACCCCAGCTCGGATCGGTTCGGTCATTCGCGCGGGCGCATCGATCTTCGTGATCGTCGCCGATGCTCACGATGCGCGCACCGCGGTCCGGAACGAGCACGGTCTCGTCGGCGGAGCCAGCCTGAGCGGCGTCCGCCGTGCCATCAGCACGTACGGGCCGACTCGTACACCGACGCTGATTCTCGGCGAGACCGGCACTGGCAAGGAGGTCGTTGCGAGGGCTCTCCACGAGAGCAGCGCTCGGCGCGGACCCTTCGTGCCAGTCAACTGCGCCGCTCTCCCGCATGCGCTCTTCGAATCGGAGCTCTTCGGACACGCTCGTGGCGCGTACTCGGGCGCCGGTACGGCGCGCCCGGGTCTCGTTCGCAGCGCGCAGGCAGGCTCCCTCTTTCTCGATGAGATCGGAGAGCTGCCCCTCGAGCTCCAGCCCAAGCTGCTTCGCTTTCTGGAGGATGGGATCGTCCGGGCGGTCGGCGACGACGCGGGCAAGACGGTCGATGTGCGCGTCATCGCCGCGACGCACCAGGCCCTGACCGAAAGGGTCGATGAGGGTCGCTTTCGCGAGGATCTCCTACAGCGCCTTCGCGCAGGGGTCATCGAGCTGCCGCCATTGGCCGACCGACGCGAGGACATTCCGGCCCTCGTGGAACATCTGCTCGCGGGGCTGCCCGGAGAGCCGACGTGCTCGACGGATGCGCTCGAGCTGCTGGTGTCGGCCACGTGGCGGGGCAACGTCCGCGAGCTCCGTAACGTGCTGCAGGCCGCGACGCACCAGGCCTCGGGCGCCGGCGAGCGCGAGATCGCCGTGACCCACCTCCCGAGCGAGCTGCTGCGCGCACGGCAGAGCGTCGGTCTCGCTCGCGTGAGCCCAGCGGCCGCCCTCGAGCCCGAGAGCGGCATCGAAGATGCCGCGCCCGACGATGAGGCCCCGTCCTCCACGCTCGCGACAGACGACCTGTCACGACGAGACGCCATCGCCGCGGCGCTTGCCGCCAGCCGCGGCAACGTGACGGAAGCGGCGACCCGCCTGAACATGCGCCGGGCGACCGTCTACGAGCTCATGCGGCGCTTCGGGCTCGATCCACGGCGCTACCGCTGACGCTGAGGGGTGTTCGTGCCCAGAGGCCCACGCCTCACACGCAGTTGGGCGGGACCGAGATCAAGCACTGCCGACGAAAACAGCGCGGCACCGCGCACGCCGGGGTCTCTTCCACCGGAAGTCTGCAGCTCTCTGCCGAGTCCCAGCAGAAATAGGTCGCATCGCGCCGACCGTCACGCGAGAAACCAAACGGCACGTCGCTCGGCGTCTCTTCGACGAGCGTCGAGAAGCGGCCGTTCATGTGGAAGCAACGCTCGTCAAGGGCGCAGAGCCGGGCGAGAAATCGCCCCCACACGAGGTTGCCTCGTCGTCCGACGATCTCGACGTCTGCAGCGCCATTGTCATTGTCAGTGCTGTACTCGGAGAGCACGCTTCCCAGCCGATCACGAATGCTCGCGCCGTCACGGCGAAGGTAGCGGCCCGGCTCGAGCGAAGGCACGAGGATGCCAAAGTACGCCGAGGCGTCGCTGTCGCTCACTAGCCCGAAGTCGAACCCTCCCGGACCGCCAGGCAGTCTACGCGCTCCGCGATCGACTCCGTACCCAGAGAGATCCTCGGAAACGAGACCCTCGGTGATGGCGGAACTGCTCGGGTAGTATCCTGCGCTACGCGCGTCCACGATGTTCGTCCGGCAAGGCCCTCCGAGCGGTGGGAAGCCCTCCGGGACGTCGAGATCGTTCGGGCATGCCTCGAGGCCCGGCCCGGGTGAGCCGGGCGCGGGCGAGCCGGGACCGGGTGAGCCTGGCGCGGGTGAGCCGGGGACGGGTGAGACCGAAGGGTCCGAGACCGGAGGCCGACAGCCGACCACGATGACCGAGAGTGTGAACGAGAGAGAGAGTGCAGACAGGCGCATGGCTTTCTCCTTGAACGAAACCGCGAAGCGGCACCGCCCCTTACGCAACCGACGTGCCTGCCTCCCGTTCCTGCCCTGACCCCGCGTTCCCGAGGTTCCCTGGGGATGGAGGCGCGCCGAAAAGGCGGACGCGCCGGTGGACCGTACGTTCGAACGTACGGCCCATCGGCGCATCCATGCGGTCACCAGACCTGATTCAGGAGCTTGTCAGAGGCTTGGTTCAGCTTCCTCCGGAGGGCGGGCCAGGACAGAAGGGACGCGGCGTTCCGAAATCACTCTCGGGACCCGGAGGTCCATCACACTGAGCGCGACCCGCCGGCGTGTCGTCCGCAACGCATACGCAGGTCGAACCACTGACCTCGGTCCGGCTCCCGGGCGGACAACCGATCTCGTAACATCGGACGAGCTCGTTCGCGAGCTCCTGCGTGAACCCGGCCGGACGGCGGACGCATGCGCAACCCGTGTCGGTAGCGCTGCCGAGAGAGCCGAGGTTGCAGTTGGTGAGTCCACACACGCGATCCGCCGGGCTCCGCGGCGGCTCTCCGCCGGACGGGACACAGCGCATCGAGTCGATGTGGCGAAGCGTCGTCGGATCGACGCCCTCCCCAGTCGGGCGCTCGTACCAAGACCGACTGGGCACCACGCCACCCCCGAAGAGAGCTTCCCAGGCTGCGCCGCTCCCACCACCCAGCACTCCCATCGTCGCGAGCGTCCGGCCGCTCGCTCGCGTCAGATACGCGCCGCCCCGCGCGCCTCCATGATGAGCACCCACTTCACGATTCGTGACTCTAGTCGCACCG
>JBKDQC010000005.1:0-24227 GCA_046342295.1 Deltaproteobacteria bacterium
GTGGCACTCGGATGGATCGATGCGGGTGACACGGGCTCGAATCGGCGGGAGGGAGGCTCTCGCCGATTCACTCGGCGAGAGGGAGGGGCTGCGGCCAGACCCTCCGGCAAGAAACGTCAGAGCATGAGTCAATCCAAGTGAGTCATGCTCTGAGAGCCGCCGACCCTGCGATTCCGTTTCGGTCCGCGTGCGACCTTCGTGTCCCGAAGTGAGACACGAGCGGCGCGAACATCGCCACGAGACGCCACGTTCGAGCGGTGTGATGGCGGCCTGAGCTCCCCACGTGTGTCCAGCGTGGGGAGCTCGGTCGCGACGGGCACCTCCGCACCCCTCAATCGCTCCGCTGCACGTCGTAGCCAGGATCGATGCAATAGCCGGCCTCTTCGGTCCGGAGCACGTCGCGCAGGCCCATCTTGCGCAGCGTCGAGATGGCCACGCGCACGCGGTGCGCGCCTGCGTCCGCGCGCATCTTCTCGCCAGGCCAGCCTGCCGCGAGGAGATCGTCCCACGAGAGATGTGCCTTGCCCGTAGGGCGCGCGAGGCGGTCGAGCACGAGGCGCAACGGCCTGCGCCGCGACAGATCCACCCGCGGCTCCTGCGCGACGCGGAACCAGCTCGCCGCAGGCCCGAGGGCGAGCACCGGCCGCGCATCCGCCGGGGGCGGAACGCTCCCGAGCGGCATCGCGCTCGCAGGGACGAGCAGCGCGAGCGACACGAGCGGCGAGCGGTGCGCCGAGTCGAGCGCGAGCGGATCGTCGGCGAGGAACGCGACGAGCGCGCCATCGATCGCCGCATCGGCGCGCGCTTGCGCACGAACCACGAGCTTGCGCGCCGCGTCGCGGCGGTTCGCATGCGACTCCATGCGCGCGAGCGCCACGAGGAAGGTGATCTCGAGATCGGCCACGAGCGCCGAGGCGCCACGGCCCCCGTCGCTCGTCACCTCACCGAGGAGCAACCGCGCCTCGCCGCGCTCCCCGCGCGCCGCGTGGAGGATGCCCAGGAGGCCCCGTGCCGCGGGCTCGAAGGCGGCGAGGCCACTCTCGCCCGCGCGGCGGGTCGCCTCTTCGAGCACGCCGACCGCGCCGGAGAAACGGTCCCCCGCACCACCCTCGAGCGCGAGCGCGAGCGCGAGCGGAGCGGCCAGGAGGATCTCACCGCGCCGCTCGTGCTCGCGCGCCGCGAGCGCACGGGCATGCTCGAGCCGCTCACGCGCAGGCGAGATGCGATCGCTCGCGAGCTCTAGGTAGGCGAGTCGACGACAGAACGCGATCTCGCCCGCGGGGTCCGCCGCGCGGCGGGACCGCGCGAGGCCCTCTTCGAAGTGAAGCTCGGCGCCCGCGAGGTCGCGCGCATGCAGCAGCAGGCTGCCTCGCGCGCCGAGACAGGCGATCGCGAGCGCCTCGTCACGCCGCTCGCGCGCGATGGCCTCGGCATGGTCGAGCGCCGCCGTCGCCCGCTCCGGCTCGCGACGCGAGGTCGCGAGGCGCGCCGCGAGCACCAGCGCGCGCCCCTCGACCTCGAGCTGGTCGGTGTGGTGCGCGAGCACCATCGCCTCCGCGAGATCGCGCTCGGCGCCCTCGATCTCGAGCACCCGCGTCTTGACCTCGGCGCGCAGGAGGAGCGCGCGGGCTTGAAGGCGCGGGTCGGCGCCCGAGCCCTGCGCGACGGCCAGGCCACGCTCGAGGTGGCTGCGCGGGATCGCCAGCGCGCCCTCGCGCCGGAGCACGGGGCCGAGCGCGACGAGCGCGCGAAGCGCCCGATCGGCCGAGCGAGAGCTCACGTTGGGCCGGCCGAGGATGCGCTCGACGACCGCGAGGAGGTTGTCGCGCTCGGCGGCGATGGCGGCGCGAGCGCGCCAGCCGCCGATCTGGGAGGCGTCCTTGGCCCACGCCTCGGCGCGCTCCACGTAATGACGCGCGTGGCGCTCCTCGGCCGCCTCGCGCGTCGGCTCGGCGAGCGAGGCCTCGACGAACGCGCGCACGCTCTGCCCGAGGCCCAGGCGCAGCTCGCCGCTCTCCGAAGGCTCGGTCACCGAGAGCAGCGAGCGCTCGCGCAAGCTCTGGAGGACATCGAGCGCATCGCTCGCCGTGCCGGCCCCGGTCTGCACCACGGCCTCGGCCGCCTCGATCGTGAATCCCCCTCGAAAGACGGTGCACTGGGCCAGCGCCTCGCGTGCAGCCGGCCCGAGCAGCTCCACGCTCCACGCGATGGACGCCTCGAGGGCGTGATGACGCGCTCCCTCGGCACCTCCGCGCTTGAGCACCTCGAAGCGATTCCTGAGCCGATGGAGGAGCGCCGGAGGGCTCATCACCGCCATGCGCGCGGCCGCGAGCTCGATCGCGAGCGGGAGGCCGTCGAGCTCCTTCACGATCGCCGCAGCCGCCACACGGTCGGCCTCGCCGAGCACGAAGCCGGGGCGGTGGCGCGCCGCGACCGCCTCGAAGAGCGCGATCGCCGTGGGCTCGTCGGTGATCGCGCCCACCTCGAGCACGACCTCCTCGGGGACGCGCAGCACCTGCCGTGTCACAGCCACGAACGCGAGCGCGGGGACGGCGCGCAGCCACTCCGAGAGCACGCCCGCGTGCTCGACGAGTCGGTCGAAGGGATCGAGCACGACGACGACGGGCGCGCGCTGCGCGAAGAGATGCGTGAGGTCTTTGCGCCGGGCGCCGGAGCCGCCGAGCGCATCGACCACACGGTCGACGAGCCCCTCGAGCGTCGAGGTCTCCCCGAGCGCGCACTCGAGCGCGGGCACCATGTCGGCGTGCGATTCGACCAGGCGCGCGAGGCCCTCGCGCACGAGCCGCGTCTTTCCGACCCCTCCAGGGCCCGTGACCGTGAGGAGACGTGCCCCTCCCTCGACGGCACGCGTGAACGCCTCGAGCTCCCGCTCCCGACCGACGAGCACCTCGCGCGACGACATCAGGCGCCCATCCTCGCACGAGGCCGGCCCCCTCTGCATCCGTCCCGGGGGTGGGTTGCCGAGGGACGCCCCGCAGGTGACAACGCCCCGATGCGCCGGATCGCGTTCGAGAAATACGAAGGCCTCGGCAACGACTTCGTCGTGATCGACCTCCCGCCCGCGGCGCTCACGGCGAACGAGGTCATCGCGATGTGCGACCGACACCGCGGGGTGGGCGCCGACGGCGTGCTCTTCGTGGAGCGCGCGGACGAGCGCTTCGCCATGCGGGTGATCAACGCCGATGGGAGCCGCGCCGAGATGTGCGGCAACGGCCTGCGCTGCGTGGCCTTGCACCTCGCGCGCACCGGGCGCCTCGAGGTCGGCCGGAGCGTCGACCTCGAGACCGACGCGGGCCCCCACCCGACCACGGTGCTGGCCCTCGAGGACACCCGCGCGCAGGTGCGCGTCGCGATGCGCGCGGCGAGCCTCGAGCCCGCGGAGGTGCCCGTGCTCCGCGAGGCTCCGACGATCGACGCGTCGCTGCAAGCAGGAGCGACTTCCGTCCGCGTGACGGCGGTGTCCATGGGCAACCCGCACGTGGTGCTCTTCGATGTGCCCGACGCCGCGCGCCCGGGCCTCGGGCCGCTGCTCGAGAGCCACCCGCTCTTTCCGAAGAAAGCCAATGTCGGCTTCGCGCGCATGCTCGAGGGCGGAGCTCCCGCAACGATGGAGCTGCACGTCTACGAACGCGGCGCAGGCTGGACGCGCGCGTGCGGCACCGGCGCATGCGCAGCGGCCGTGGCGGCCGTCGAGACGGGTCGCGCGATCCGCAAGCAGCCCATCGAAGTCCGCCTGCCGGGCGGCGCGCTCGAGATCACGGTCGGTGAGCGCACCGACCGCATCGTGATGTCCGGCCCCGCGCGCCACGTGTTCTCGGGCTCACTCGTGCTCGCCGGCTGATGCGGAGCCGCGAGCCAGGACATCGCGCTCGAACGGGACGACCCTCCCGGACACCCACGCCAGAACGGAACGACTTCTTCGGTCCTCCGCGCGCCGCCCGTCGCTTCATCGCAGCGGAACCGTGCTGAGCGCCCCGGGATAGGCGTAGCTGATGTACCGATCCCAGCCATACACGACGACGCCGACAGGCAGCGACGCGACGATGGTGTGGGCGCCGTCGGCCTGGACGCCAGCCCGAACGCGCGGCTCGTCCGCCGAGAGCACCGGGAAGCCGAGCTGGCAGTGGTAGGCGACCCAGGCCTCGTCGATCGGCACGAGAAGACACCGGTCCCCGAGCGGTTCGCCGTCCAGGCTCCCTCGGGCCGCCACAGGCGCGTACACGAGGACGAAATCGAACGCGTGGTAGGGCGGAACGAGCACCACGTGTCGGTCGCGAAACAGCGTCGTCGGCGGCACGAGCAACATCGCCGGATCGCCGCCTGGCAGCTCGAACGGGATCCCAGTGAGCTCCTGTCCGCTCACCCACTGAACCACCGAGAGGGGCTCATCGCTCCGTAGGTGCGCACCCCCGTCGAGCCTGAGCTCTCGGACCTCCCTCGGCGCGAGCTCGAACGCGTCGAGAGGAGGAGGCAAGCCCGTCGTGACGCGGGCCGAGCGCGCGCCGGCGTTGACCAGCCGCACCCAATCGGGCTCCGCGACACCGGGGCCGACCGGTGAGCTCTCGAGGTCATCGAACGCGCGAGCCACGGCGCGTGACCGCGACGGCATGGGCGTGATCACGAAGTCGTTGCCCAGCGACCTGTCCGGCAAGAGCTGCTCCTCGAGGTGATCCGCGGCCGCCACGCGAGCGCCCGGCAGGTAGGGCACATCCGCCATCTCGGCGCCGACCCAGACGGCCACGCCGCGACTGGCTTCGACGACACTGCCCGTGAAGTCCCCGCCCAGACGGTCTGTTTCGAGATTGAGCACATCCAGCGGCCCCAGCTCGATCTCCACCCGATCGCCTGGCTGGCCCACCGGGAACTGGGGACAGCCCGCAGTGCGTCCCACCGCCGGTCCCAGAGTCACGGCCACCCTCGCGCCCTCGGGGCCCGCAGCGATGGTCAGGAACGAACGCTGCTGAGGACCGTCGACGATCGGTGGGGGCGAACCGAGCGTCTGCGGCCAACCGACCACGGTGTAACGGTCGCCCCACGCCGTCACCGGGAGCAAGAGAGACGCGTCTTCGCTGTAGGTCTCGCGCGGCGTGAGCGGATTGAACTGGTATGCCGCGACCGGGGCGCTCGAGCGCAGCCGATACGCCGCGCGCGTGACGGCGCTGTGGGTGCCATCGTTCAGCCGCGCATCGCTTGCTCCATCGACGCTACGGGCCGGTAGCGCGAGCACCTCCACGCCGCCGGCGGCGACCGTCCGCTCGAGCACCGCATCGACGTCGGGCGACTCACCGAATCCGGAGGAGTCGGCCTCGACCACGACCGCGGCCGGGACGGGCGAAGGATTCGAGACGACGACTGCGAACTGCTCAGCCGCCGCGACGAACACGCCGTCGACGCCGTTGTCGAGGTCGACCGCACGAAACTCACACCCCAGGTATCCGCGATCCCGCTCCGCCGCGGCACAGAGGTCTTGACACGAGCCCTCCAAACACCCGAGCCCCGCCGCGGTGTCGCACGTGCCGGTCACTTCCCACCCGCTGCCATCCGCGCGGCAGCGCGCTTGATCGGCCCCGGCGCAACCGTCCGTACCGGGGAGGCAGGCCACACAGCCGAGGTCGGGGTCGCACGCCAGGCTCGCGGAGAAGCACTCGGTCCGTGCTTCCCGCAGGAGGCCGCGCTCGTCCAGGTCGCACGCGACCAGCACACCTCGATCGCAGCGCCGACCGGCGACCACACAGGCGGCCGGCCCCGTGTCACGACCGGCCGACACACCCGGACCCACGCGACACCCCGCCGCGATCACGCACAGTCCCAGAGCACCCCACCCGAGGCGCGCGCACCTCAAGGCCCGTCTCCCTCGACGCGGGCGTACACCCGATTCACGCTCGAGCGCAGGGGGGGTGTGCGGAGAGAGGCGAATGCCCACGCGTCGAACTCGAATCGTTCGCGCTCGTCCGCGGCCACGTCGATCTCGTAGAGCCCGGGCGCCAGGTCCAGCTCCGGAGTCGAGGTCTCGGGCAGGCGAACCTCGCGACGGTCTCCTCGGGCGTAGACGAACCAGCGAGGGCTGCCCGTCCCTGGCGTGTAGCGCTCGGGCGAGACGCGGATCTGCAGCAGATTGGCGCTCGCTTCCCCGTCGATGGCGAGCCGCAGTGCGCGGCCCCCGAAGCTCCCGCCCTGCGTGGGGGCAAGAAAACGCGGTATTCCGAGCGGCCGCGCGACGTACCGACTCGTCCCTGCGACGCGCCTCAGGAGTAGCGAGCTCCTGTCGCCCCAGAGGACGAAGCCCAGAATCCCCGATCCCTCCACATCCGGGTCACCGCCACTCGGTCTCCGGTCGAACCGCGCCGTGAACGGAGCGCTCGCGGCCCGCGACCGCACCTCCTCCTCGGGCAGGAACGGGATGAAGCTTCCCAGGAAGACTTCCACGGAGGGCGAGATCGACACGTCGAAGGCGCCCGGAGCGATGGCGCTCGGGATGTCGAGCGCCGGCAGGGGCTCCACGTCGACCTGGAGGATGTCCGACAGCCGACCGTTCATCTCGATCGTCACCTCCTCCGAGACACCGCCCGGCGGGACGAAGAAGGGCGCCGAGCAGCCGAACGTGAAGCGTTCCAATGCACCGAAGGCCTCGCTGCGCACGTACTCGATCCCGTCCCTGACGACCGTCGTCTCGCTGTCCCTGGGCTCGATCCCCGCGACCGCGCAGAGGACGCTCGTCCCTGGCGCGCTGCCGACAACGACGGGGATACCTCCCCGGCCTTCGTCGAAGTCTTCCGGCGTGACCCGATCGAAGTACGGGAGCTCGCGTCCGTCCTCGTCGAAGGCCGAAGCGGACACGCGCGCCCACACGTAAGCGGCAACCTGCTCGTCGGCGCGGGGCTCGGGCAACCCCACCCAGCGCCGCGTGGGTGTGGGAAACTCCTGCCCCTCGACGAAGACCACGCTCCCGCGGGCGACTCCTCCCGGAGGCCCGGGCGTCAGGCTCCCAACGGGCGCCTCGGGGCAGCCTCCGCCGAACCGATGGAGCTGGAGGGGAACCACCAGGAATCGCGCATCGACTCCCACGATCGAAGTGCGCGAGTAGCACTCGTGTCCCACGTGCACCGAGACAGGTCCTCGGAGCGCAGCGTCCTCGAAGACGACGCGACCCAGGCTATCCGTCCGCGCCTCCCGAGCGGGAATCGGCATGTCGTCGAGCCGCACGAGGGCGTCCGCCACCGGCCCTGCGGGTCCGACCACCTCGACCCGGAGACTTCCCCCGATCGCTTCCCCGGAGACTCCGCCGGTCACGAAGACGGCATCGACGTACTCGAAGGCCTCGACGGCCGTCGCGCGCACCTCGCGCCCGCGCCGCTGGACGACGTCCACGCGGCCGACACCGTGCGCCGGGACGCGGCATTGGGCCTCGGTGCGGGACACGACCACGAGCTCCGTGCAGGGAGCGCTGTCGAATTCGAACACATCGCCGGCCGCAAACTCGGTCTCCGCCCCGAGGATGGAGACGCGCTGCCCACCCTCCACCGGCGCCTCCGACGGCTCGAAGGCGAGCGCGTCGAACGTGTAGGCGTCGGCGAGCGAGGCCGTGGCCGCTCCAACCCGCACCGAGAGGTCGACGACGCCAGGCGGATGCGGAGGCATCCTCACCGCGAGCCGGCCAGCGCCGACCAGCGTGACCCTCTCGGGCGCGAGCTCGACGCCGTCCACGCGCAGGAGGGTCGACCCTTCGACGAACCCCGCGCCGTCGACCACCACCACCGTCTCGCCCGTGTGGGGACCGCGCAGCGGGGTCACCCCACGGAGGCGCAGCGCAGAGACGGGCGCATCCGGTCGACCGGCGTCCTCGGGTGACCGGAGCGGGACCGCGCGAGAGCGGTCGCAGCCGAGGGCCGCGCACGCGAGCGACATCGCGACCAGGATTGGGATCCAGTGGCTTCGAGCGGTCATGGTCACTCTCCGAGCTCGAATACGAGCTCATAATCGAGCGGCCCCGCGCTCGTGTTTTCGAAGAAGAAGGCGTACTCGCCTGCCTCGAGCTCGAGCGGCACACCCCAGCGCATGCGAGGCGCGGTGTCCGAACAACCCGTGGTGAAGGTGGGTCCCTCGGCGGGGTTGATCGCGAGACGGGTCGCCGACGCGAGCTCGAGCCGGAAAACAGCCTGAATGCCCCCGTCGAGGGTGCCTGTGAAGAGTCGCCGTCCGGGACTGGGGTCGACGCGGACTGCGGTCGCACAGTCTCGGTTGCCCGTGACGACGGTCGGCGGGGAAGGCGGCCCTGCCTCGAAGGACACGGCCACATCACTGCCTCTCTCGCCACTGACGATCACGAAGTAGCGCCCGGCAGCGAGCGCGGGGACCCGCGTCCGGCGGGCCGAGGACGGCGGGGCGTCCGTCCACTCCCGGCAGCGCTGCTCCGGAAGCGTCCCGAGCCCGCCGCACACACGCTCGATCGACGCGACTGACGGCCTCATGCGGGCATCGACGATCGCTGGACCCTCGACACGGACCTCGACGTCGCTGGGCTCGGTGAGGACGAAGTCGTACACGATGTCACGGAGAGGGAGCCCGCCGAAGTCGGGGAGGCCACATTGGACCTCGGGGATGTCGAGGTCGCGGCCGTCGAACGTGTCCGAGAGCGTCGTGCCGGAGACGAGGCGGATCGGATCCGCGCACGTCTCGCCGGGCAGCACCGCGGTCGGAGGCTCGATCGTCACCGTGATGGTCGCCAGGCCCACGCTCGGACCACTGACCACCACGAGGTGGCGCCCTGCCCCGAGCGCACGTGCCAGCACTCCCTCGCGCACGTCGTCCACGCACTGGACGACCGTGGCCGCGTCGCAGTCGCCCGACTGGACGGCCACACCGTACCTCCCGAAGGTTCGCTCGGTGACGTCGACCGTGACGTTGGCGGGCCTGGCGAGCTCGAGGCTGTAGAACAAGTCTCTCTCGCCAGTGCCCATTCCGCCGGGGCCGCATGGCACCGCGCCGGGCTCCGCTGCGATGAAGTCCGCCTCGAAGGTGTGCACACCGTAGGCGTCGGGGACCGACGTCGCACCCGCGCACACGTCGTTGGCGGGTGGCGCGAGGACTGGGCCAATGCGTACGTCCACGAAGTAGCTGGAAAGGCGCTCCGGGGGAGCACCGGAAGTCTGGACTTCGAAGAAGTGCTGCCCTGCAGGGAGCCGTGCGAACGCCAGTGTCGACACCCCGCCCAGCCCGTAGCGCTCGTCGGTGGTGGTCGTTCCACAAGCGCCCACCTCCGAGCCGCAGGCCATCGGATGAGACAGGAACGCACCACGGTAGTCGCTCGGTGGCCACTGCGTGACGAGCCGCAGAGATCGCGGCTCGGCGAGGTCGACCCTCAAGATGTGGTGTCCGGTCGGCTCACCGTTCGAGACGCACGACAGCGTCGGGGTGTCGCCCCACGGAAACAGGATCGCGTCGATGGGCCCCGAGGCCGTGACGACCGTGGGGGCGTCGCATCCGCCGCCGGGAGGCGTCGCGCACGCCGGCTCGTCGACGACACTGTCGCAGTCGTCGTCCACGGCATTGCCGCATTGCTCGACCATGCGCTCGCCCACGAACGGCTCGTCGTCGTCGCAATCGGTCCCGGCCACGCAACGATCGTCGATCTCCCCGTCTCCATCGAGGTCGAAGGTGCATGGCGGTGGCGGTGAGTCCACCGCTGCGTCCAGAGCGGCCGGTGCGTCGGCCTGACCAATGGAGGCAACCTGGATGTCGGAATCACAGCCTGCGAAGCAGGCCATCCACCCGAGCGCAGCACACGCCCGGACACTGTCTTTCCAGTCCATGAATCCTCCTATCGCGCTGGGGCGGAGCTGCGCGCGCGCTCCTCCAACCGCTGTCGTTCCCGGTCGAGGCGCCCTTCGGGGAACGCGACGCGGTGCTGCTCAGCCAGACGCAGCGCGAGCGCCGGGTCGGTGTCCAGCGCCGCACGCATCCTTTGGATCAGGCGAATCTCGGCGGCGAGATCGCCAGTCGCCGGCGCCTCTGCTGCGACCACCCCTTCCGAGACAGGCTCGACCGGTGGCGGAGGCCGGTCGGGCGCGCGGCGAGGCGTCGCTGCGGGCCGCGCGGATCTGTCGCGAGCGCTCGCGGGCTCGGCCACCGTCGGGGTCCGCTCCGGGGAAGTCTCCGATGCCAGGCTGGCCGAGACGGCCGCACGCTCCTCCACTCTCGCCGGAGCGAGCTCCGAGGGCGGGGGCGCGGGTCGGTCGAGGGACGAAGGAGCCTCGGCGCCGCGCTCCTCGGCTTCGCGCGACACACCCTGCGTCGCAAGGACCGCGATCGCCGCGAGGACTGCCACGACGAGGACCCCGAGCGACCATGCGCCCGCGGACACCCCCGCACCCACGGACAACCCTGCACCCACGGACACCCCGGGACCCGCGCCCACCGCGCCACCTGGGGCAGAGACCGGTGGCTCGGGGACAGCCGGTTCCGGAGCGGGCGCCGGCGGGGCGGCTGGCAGCGGAGCGAACCCGAGCCTCGCCCCGAGGCGCTCGAGCACGGCCGGATCGTCGTCGACGGAGGCGCTGTCGAGGACCGCGCGGAGCGCCTCGTCTTCGCGAAGACGCGCTGGTTCTTGACGCTCGCTCATGGGATCTCCTTGCCGAGGAGGGCTTGGCGCACGGTCACTCTCGCCGAGTGGAGCCTCGAGTAGGCCGTCTGGAGTGGGAGCCCGAGCAGCTCCGCGACTTCACGCATCCCCAGGCCCTCGAGCTCGTAGAGCACGAAGACCTCACGACGCGGCGGATCGAGCGCGTCGAGCGCGAGGTCGAGCAGCGCCCTCGCCCGGCGGCGAGCCAGCTCCTGCTCCTGCTCGGGCTCTCGCGCGTGCTGCTCGGCGTCGAGCGGCTCGGTGGCCCGTCGCGCGCGACGGCGGCTCGACACGACGCGGCGCGTGACCCCGAAGAGGACGCTGCGGGGGCAAGCGCCGCCCGCGAGGAGGTCCGGTCGTGACTGCAGGACCATGAAGACCTCCTGGGCGGTGTCCTCGACGTCCTCGATCGGCGCTCCCATCCGGCGCACCATTCTCACCACGAACGCCCCGTGCTCCCGAAACACCGTCTCGAGGGACGGGATCGGGAGAGCCACCGAGCGTGCGGGCTGCGTGACCATCTCCGAGCTGCATTGGCGCGGGCTGGAAGAAATTATGGACCCTTCGCTCAAGGAGCCCAGCGGGCGCCCGCGACGAGGACGACGCCGCCCCAGACCAGCCCCGGCCGGTCCGCGTAGACGCGCGAGACACCGTCGACGAGCACGTGGAAGGACGGCGAAAAGACGTTGAGCCCCGCTTCGAGCTCGAGCCTCAGCACGAAGGCATCGACCAGAAGCCCGACACGTGGGCGCAGAGCGACCGCGAGGCGGGGCGCCCAGCGCTCCGAGCTCTCGTCGAAGCCGCTCGCCAGCGCGCCCGTCGCCCCGGCCCAGAGGGCAGCGCACGCGCCGGTCTCGACCGCCACGTGCGGGTCGACCGCGAGGCTCCCGACGACGCAGGGCCCGAGGCGCACGGACCACGGGACGAGGAGCACCTGCCCGCGAGGATCGAACGAGACCCGCTGGGGCGCCCAGACGGCGAGGAGGATCTCGAACCACACTGCCGGAGCCAGGCCCCACGCACCTCCGAGGAGGACGGCTGGCGTCGCCTCCGCGACCACGCCCGCCGCGAGCGATGCGCCCGCGTGCACCTCGAGGTTCGGAGTCCTCGGCGGTCGGGGCGCTGACTCCGGATCCACCGCGCCTGCCGGCGCGACCGCGCGCTCGGCCGTGCGGGGCGCGAGCCCCGGCGGCGCCGTCTCCGAGCCGATCTCTGCCTCGACCTCGACTTCCGCCTCGACCTCGACCTCTGCCTCGACCTCGACCTCCAGCTCCGCCTCGAGCGCGATCGAGACGACGAGCGCGATGGCCTCCGCGAGGTCGCCGAGCTCACCCTGCGCCACATTCAACGTTCTCTCGGACGCGCCTCGGTCCGCCTCCACCCGGATGCGAGCCTGAACCTCCGAACCGCACTCGACCTCTATCCACACGACCGCGTCTGCCCGCGTACGCTCGGTCAGGAAGGACTGAACGCGCAAAGGCTCGACACAATCGCCGCTCACCTCGACGTGAACGCGCGGCGCGGGCTGCGCGCACGCCACCGCCGCTGCAAGCCAGAAGACGACCGCCCCGAGCGCCGCGGCGATCCAGACGTGCCCTGCCTCCTGGTTCGACAGCCGGGCCTCGGGGTCTCTGGCGACGCTGGTCGAGGATCTCTCGAGCGCCACCCCTCGAGGCGAGGCCGAGCGCCGCAGACCTCGGTGGCCTTCGACCTGCGCACGAGGCGTCAAGGGCCGCGCGCCGAGGCCGCGTCGACGCAGAGCGCGCGCGCGTCGAGCGCGTCGCGGGCGAGAGGCGGCTCGGCCCCGCGCCCCAATCACGTGCGGCCGAGGTAGATCTTGAGCATCTCGGCGGCGGCCTGCCGATCGAAGGGCACGCCCCGGAGCTCGGCCCGGTTCGAGACGCGCTCGAAGAGCTCGCCCAGGAAGTCCAAGAACGCGACGCCCTCCTCGATGGCGCCGCGGATGCGCACGCCCTCGACGAGATCGACGTCGCGCAGCTCGTCGAGCGCGCGGAGGAAAGGATCGAGGCGCTCGTAGTCGTGGCTGCGCACGAGCTGGTAGCCGATCGCGCGGAAGTGTCCGAGGAAGTCACGCACGAATTGGAAGCTCGCGGGGCTCACCCACTGATCCGGGTCGGCGCGCGTGCTCTCGCTCATCGCGAGGAAGGCCGTGAGGATGCGCTGGAACATCCAGATCTCGCGGCGCAGCCGCTCGCTCGCCGCGCGACGCGCGCTCTCGTCCCGCACGAGCCCGGGCAGCTCCGCGCCGGGGCGCAGCTCGTGGCAGAGCGTGACGATCGCGTGGTGGATCGAGGCGCGCGATTGCGCAGCGCCGATGATCATCTGAGGCCCGAGCTCGCGCTCTCCGATCTTCGCCTCGAACGAGGGCAGATCGTGATCGAAGGTCCGGCGCAGCTCGATCCGCAGGGTGCTCGCGAGGTTCTCGAGCGTCCCGCGCAGGCGCACGAGCCCGTACGCCTCGCCCGCGAGCGCCTCGAAGCCGCGCACGACGTCGGGTGCGCCGATGGACATGAGCTCCCCCTCGAAGCCATCGGCCATCGCCTCGGCGGCCCGGCGCGCGAGGTAGCGGGTGAGCGTGCGGAGGTCGCTCCGCAACGCCGCGAGAACGACATACGCGCGCCGCGTCGCGGACGGCTCCGCAGCGTAGAGATCGATGAGCGAGAGGTACCTGAGGGCCCGGAAGAGCGTGAGGAAGGTCAGCGCGCAGATGCGATGCGCGCTCTCGCTCTCGATCGCGTGGAGCGCATCGAGCACCTCCACGGAGCGGATGCGATCGAATTCCTGTCGGAACTCGAGCGCCATGAGCGGGTTGAAGAAGGCGTTGCGCCCGACCTCGCGCACGAGCACGCCGTGGTAGGCGCCGTAGATGCGGTTCGAGATCCGCCCGATGCGCAGCAGACCTTCGCTGAGATCGAGGAAATGACCGAAGCCGTTGCGGAGCAGGAGCAGCGCCTCCTCGGGCGTGTCCTGCGTGAGCTGCTCCTGGATGAGGCGGCCGCGGGCGGAGTCCTCGGGAAGCACGCTCTCGAGGTAGCGCGTGAACGTGTACGCACGCTCCTTGTCGCCGAGGAGCTGCCGCGTGAGCTGCACGATCCGCGCGGCCGCGTCGCGGAGGATGCGGAGGTGCTCGTGGAAGTCCTGCGCGACCGCGCTCTTGGCGTCCGGCTGGCCCGGGTGGTTGCGCGGGTTGCCGAAGCACGCGATGCCCTTGAGCAGCGCCTCGAGCTCGAAGAGCGTCTCTTCCTTGCGATCCCAGGGCAGGGCCGTGAACCACGCGTCGCGCGCCGTGGCCTGATCTCGCCGGAGCCCGCGCGTGTCGCGCAGGAGGTTCGCGTAGACGTCGCGATCGGGGACGGCGAGTCGACCTGAGGAGCGCGCGACCATGGGGCCTGCGGAGAGTATCGCGGTGCCGGCGCGCGTGGGAATCTCACGCGCGGCGGGCTCACTCGGGCTCTTCGCCCGCGGGGTTGGCGAGCTTGCGCGTCCAGAGGATCGCGTCCCGTCGCTCCCCGTTGTGCTGCGCGCCGCGCGCGAGCACGCCCGTCTTGCGGAAGCCCGCCGCGACGTACGCGGTCGCGAGGCCGATGTCGTCCGAGGGTGCGAACGTGAACGCGCTCACGATGCCGCGCTCCTTCAGGTCCTCGCACAGCGAGCGGAGGCCGCCGGTGAGGCCGAGCACGTCGAGGTCGTCGGTGGGGGTGCGCAGCGTCTCGACGAGCGCATGCCCGAAGCAGTCCTGGTACTCCGCGGAGATCCAGACGGTCTTGCCCTTCTTCGCCGTCGCTGCGACGAAGCAGCGCTCCGCCTCGCGACCGAACGCATCGAAGCCCGAGAGCGCCCCGGACGGCTTCTTCCACACCTGGTCGCGGGCCTCGAGGGCGTCCGTGTCGTCGACGACCTCGACCGTCACGTTCGGCAGCTCCTCGGGCACCTCGCGGGCGTTCTTCTTGGCGGCGTTGACCGTGCGCTCGGCGAGCTTCTGGCCGTCGTCGTTCACCTCGATGGAGGCCGTGCGGTCCCCGATCACGCAGCCGACGAGGTGACCGTCGGAGCGCTTGTAGAAGCCGGGGATCGTGCCCTCGCGCACGAAGCCGACGCGCGTCCAGCTCGAGACCTCGTCCTTCTCGACGAGCAAGATCACCTTCTCGATGCCCTCGCGCTTGGCGACGTTCTGGATGAACAGCCGCTTGGCCGGCAGCGCGCCCGAGCGGAAGTCGATCACGCGGATGAGACCGATGCGGCGATTCACGAGGAGGCACAGGTACGCGCTCTCGCTCTTGAAGTGCAGCTCCTCGACGACGGGGAGCGGGGCAGCAGCGGCTTTGGCCATGGATCGCGATCCTCGGGGGGCTGGGCTCGGCTCGCAGCGCGGGCCGATGGAGTCGCCGTTCGCACCGCCCAGGGGGCGCGAAAAGCGCCGAAACCTACGAGGGAGGTCGGAGGAAGTCAAAACCCTCCATTCGTCGGGCGATCGAGCGTCTCGAGGACGCGCAAGTCCGTTCAGCCGGGGACGACCGCGATCGGCCAGAAGGTGCCCGCCCCGGTGCCGAGCCAGCCGGTCAGCTGCGCCGTGAGGGCCAAGAGGCAGAGCCCGATCACGACGGCGAGCATCCGCGTGGAGCGACGCCCTTCGAGGGTGGCGATCACGCCGGCGGCCTCGAGCCCGTCGGGAAGCGCCGCGGCGAGGTGCCACGCGACGGCCACGAGCCCGACCGCGTGCACCACGAGAGCCCACGGGAGCCCGAGCGTGCGCTGCAGGGCGTCGTAGAGCTCGACGGGTGCGGCGCCGCGCATCTTCGCCCCCCAGAGCCAGCCTACGTGCCAGAGCAGGAATACGATCGCGACGCTGCTCGCGAACGGGGCGACGAGGCCGAGGCCGGCATCGAGGGCGCCCTCCCCGCGCGCGGCACCCGGCAGGCGCTCGCGAAGGACGCGCGCGCGCACGTGCAACAACGCCCAGAGCACGAGCGGCAGCACGCCGAGCACCAGCTCGATCCCGACCATGGCGCCCGACGAGGTGCTCCGCATGCGGACGAGCCACATGCGGAGGCCACGAAAGGCCGCCCACTGCTCCCACACGTGGAATGCCCCCCACACGAGCAGCGGAGCGGTCGCGACGATGGCGTGGAGACGGGCGAATCGAGCTTCGTTCACGGTGCCGGAGGATACGGGAAATCACCGGAGCGCGGCGCATCGTGATCGCGGGGCGGCTGACGTACGATGCAGCGATGCTCTTTCGCCTCCTCGCGTGCGCGGGCCTCGCAATCTCGTTGCTCGGGTGCGAAACCCGGCGTCCCATCCAGCGCGTCGACTCGGGGCCGGGAGGCGGGCTCGACACCGGAGTGCCGACCGGAGTCGACGCGCCGTTCACCTTCGCCTGCACGCCGGGCCTCCAGGGCTGCTTGGGCACGACCCTCTACGTGTGCGGGCCCGACGGCGAGACGCGCACGAACGAGATGGTCTGCCCCGAGCAATGCGACGCGCGGCTCGGCTGTGTGACGTGCCGGCCTGGAGAGCGCCGCTGCAACGGGACCGTGTCGGAGGTGTGCAACTCCGACGGGAGCGGCTTCGGTCATGGGCGCGACTGCGCGGACTGGGCGGTCGAGTGCGGCGGCGACGGCTTCTGCAGCGACATGTGCGCCGACGCCGAGCGCACCAGCTCCAACGTGGGCTGCGAGTACTGGCCGGTGCCGCTCGCGAACACGCAGGAGCTCGCCCCCGACACCTTCGACTTCCGCGTGGTCATCACGAACCCGAACGACGTCCCCGCGAACGTTCGGGTGATGCGCGGCGAGACGATGACGTGGAGCGGGACCCTCGAGCCCCGCGGAATCCAGGACGTCTCGCTGCCGTGGGTCGAGGGCCAATCGTTCAACGTCCCGGGTGCGGGATGGTCGAGCTTCGTCGCGAACGGCGCGTACCGGTTGCTCTCGGACGCGCCCGTGATCGTCTCGCAGTTCAACCCGTTCGAGTACGAGGTCGGCGGAGTCTATTCGTACACGAACGACGCCTCGCTGCTCTTGCCCGCGCACGTGCTCACGGGCCGCTACGTGGCAGCGACCTACGTGCCACTCTCGATCTCCGTGGTCTCGATGGGCCCGTTCGGCGGCGGAAGCACCGACCCCTTCGCCCAGCCCGGCTACGTCGCGATCGTCGGCATCCAGCCCGGCACCACGACGGTGCAGGTCGCGACGACCGGCAACGTCGCGGGCTCGACGGACCGCCGCATCCCGCGCACCGGGCGGGGGCGCTCGTTCGTGATCACGCTCGAACGAGGCGAGGTCGCGCACATCCTCGCCGACACGCCACCGGACTGCGGGGCGGGACGCAGCGGCTACCGCGAGGTCCCCATGAGCGAAGGGACGCGCTTCGCGTGCAACGAGACTGACCACGATCTCACGGGGACCCGCATCACGGCCGACCGACCGATCGCGGTCTTCGGCGGACACACGTGCGCATACGTCCCCTACTACGCGCAGGCGTGCGATCACATCGAAGAGCAGATCCCCCCGATCGAGACGCTCGGCCGCGAGTACGTCGGGGCGCCGATGGGCGATGGGTCGCTCAGCGGCACCAACATCGTCCGGGTGATCGCAGGCGCGAGCGACACGGCGGTCACGATCGAGGGCGCCTCGGGCAGCCGGACCCTCGCCACGGGCGAGTACGTCGAGTTCGAGGCGACGCGTCCATTCCGGGTGTCGGCCACACAGGGCGTGATGGTCGCGCAGTACCTGCGAGGTCAGTTCGCGTCGACTCCGGAGGCCGCGCGCGGAGATCCGGCCATGACGCTCCTCGTGCCCTCCGAGCAGTTCCGACGGGACTACACGTTCATCCTGCCGACCTCGTACAACGCGGGCACGAACGGCCAGAACTACCTGCTCGTCACACGGCCGCCGGGCCTGGACATCCAGGTGGACGGCGCGCCGGTGTCCGCTTCGTTCACCCCGATCGGTTCGAGCGAGATCGGGGTCGTGTCGCTGCCGGGAGGCACGCACACGATGAGCGCAGATGGCCCCTTCGGCATCCTCGCCTACGGCCTCGGCTCGTTCACGAGCTACGCCACCCCCGCCGGCCTGAACCTCGAGCCCATCAACATTCTCTTCTGACGGGAAAGCACCTCAAAGCGGGGCCCCCACCCGCTCCATTCGCGGACGAGTCGGCTTGCGCCCGCGCCCGCGAGAGCCCAGCCCTGCGCAGGTGCTCGACGCGCTCCTCGATCGCTCCATCGTCTTTTCGTTCGATCGCACGGGCTTCCGGCGGCACGCGCGCGGCTTCGTGCGCGGAGAGCTCGACGTGCGCGGCGAGGGCCGCACCGCGGTCGTCACCGGCGCGAGCTCTGGCCTCGGGGTCGAGATCGCCCGGGGCCTGCTCGAGCGTGGTCTCGATGTGATCCTCGCGGTGCGCGACGTCGAAAAGGGCGAGCGGGTACGCAGTGCCTTCGGAGCGCTCGCCGCGCGCGCCCGCGTCGAGCGCCTCGACGTCGGCGAGCTGGCGTCGGTGCGAGCGTTCTCGGCGCGCATCGGCGGCGCGCGCCTGGACGTGCTCGTGCACAACGCGGGCTCGCTCCTCGAGCGACGAACCCATACGAGCGAGGGGCTCGAGACGACGCTCGCGGTACACCTCGTCGGACCCGTCGCGCTCTCACACGGGCTCTGGGGCGCTCTCGGGCGCTCGGCGGACGCTCGCATCGTGCACGTCTGCTCCGGCGGCCTGTACGCCGTGCCGCTCGACGTGGGCGCGCTCTTCGACGAGCGCGACGACGCGCCGTTCGACGGACCGCGGCGCTACGCTCTCGCCAAGCGCGCGCAGCTGGTCGTCACCGAGGAGATCGCCGCGCGCGCGGTACGTGCGCGGCTGCCCATCACCTCGAGCGCGATGCACCCGGGGTGGGCGGACACACCAGGGGTGCGAAGCGCTCTGCCCCGCTTCCATGCCTTGACGCGCCGTATCCTCCGGACGCCGGCACAGGGCGCGGACACCGCGCTCTTCCTCGCGCTCGCAGCCCGCGCCCGCGAGGCGAACGGTCGCTTCTACTTCGATCGCGCGCCAGCGCCGGTCCACCTCCGGACCTCGACGAAGGAGCCTCCCGGAGAACGCGCCCGCCTCTGGGCGCGGCTCGAGGAGGCTGCGGGGCTCCCACCCGACGCGTTCGAGGCGTGACTCGGGGAGACCAGGATCGAACTCCGGACGCGAGCGGCGCGTGAACGCGGAGAGACCCGCGCCTTCAGGCGCGACGCGCGGACTTGAGGGTCCGCACCGTCGCCAGGCGTGCGCCGAGCGCCTCGAGCAGCGCCTCGACCGCGGCCGCTTCCTTCTCGACGCTGCCTCCGCGGAGGGCCCGCGCCGTCGCGAGCCGCTCTTCGATGTCGGCGCCCGCCGCGACTCCGCCCGTGTAGCCTCGGCTCTCGGCGAGGAGGTGGGCGTATCCGAGCCACGAGGCGATCGCATCCGGCGGCCCCGCAGGATCGTGCGGCTGTCCGACGACGGCGGCGACCGCGGCGGGAAGCTGCCATCGGTGAGCCAGCGCGACGCCGACCTCCGCGTGACAGTCGTCCACGATCCGCATCCACAGCGACTCCCCCATCACCGGGACCCCGAGCTTGCGAAGGAGCTGCCGCTCCGCATCGAGCAGCAGGGCGCCGACGAGGGGCTTGCCGACGTCGTGCAAGAGGCCCGCGAGGTAGACCTCCTCGGGGTGCGCTTCACTGCCACGCGCGAGCGAACGACCGAGGGTGCCCACCGCGACGCAATGCTCCCAGATGCCGCGAAACGCGCGGGCGACGGCCGGATCGCGGGATTTGAAGACCTCGCGCGCCGCGTGCTCGGTGAGGAGCGTCTTGAGCTGGCGCGCGCCCAGCCTCGTCACCGCTGCGTCGAGACCCTTGATGCGAGAAGCCGCACCGAGCGCCGCGCTGTTGGCGACCTTGAGCACCGCAGGCACGACGAGCGGATCTCCCTCGAGCTCGGCCGCCACGCGGCCGAGGCCCACCGACTCGTCTCGCAGCAGCTCGAGCGCTGCGAGGACGACGCGCGGCATCGAGGGCAGCGGCAGTCTGTCTGCCTCGAGTCGCTCTCGGATGATCTCGCGGAGCCGCGCGCCGACCGCCTTGGACTGCGCGATCTCGATGCGCTCGATCTCGTCCTTGCTCGGCTTGTCCGCGCCTCTCACCGCGGTCGTGAGGTGTGTCGGTATCCGTGGCTCCAGGGACTTGGCGAGCGCGTCGCGGACGACCTTCATGTTCGAGGGCCGGTCTTCGGGTGACTTCGAGAGCATGCGCAGGACCAGCGCCTCGAGGCCCTCGGGGAGGCTGGGGTCGAACGAGCGCAGCGTCGGCGGCGTCACGGATGTGTGCGAGACGATGAGCTGACCGAACGCGTCGGAGACGAACGGTGTACGCCCGACCAGGGCCTCGAAGATGACCACCCCGAGCGAGTAGATGTCGCTGCGTCCATCGAGGTCGGCCGCGCCCACGCACTGCTCCGGCGACTGGGAGGCGGGCGTGCCGAGCACGAGCCCCGCGCTCGTGCGCCGGACATCGGCGTGACCGATGAGCTTCGCGATGCCGAAGTCGAGCACCTTCACCACCTCGCCCGCCGCACCGTGCGCGAGGAAGATGTTCTCGGGCTTGAGGTCGCGGTGCACGATCCCCCGCTCGTGGGCGGCCGCGAGCGCATCGGCGACGTCGTCGAAGAGCTCGACCACGTCCCGCGGCGAGAGGCGCTTCACACGTTCGAGCCGTGCCCCGAGCGTCTCACCCTCGAGGAATTCCATGACGAGGAAGTGCAGGCCATGGGCCGTACCCAGATCGAAGACGTCCACGATGCCCGGGTGTCGAATTCGGTTCGCCGCGCGCGCCTCGTCGAAGAAGCGCTCGACCAGCACGGGATCGCGCGCGATGTCTGCACCGAGGATCTTCACCGCGGCGCGTCTCGGGAGGCTGACGTGCTCGGCGTAGTAAACCGTGCCCATCCCGCCTTGTCCAAGCTCGGTGACGAGCCGGTAGCTGCCGAGCACGTGACCCGTCAGCGACCCGAGCTCCGTCGATGCCGCGCTCATGCACGCGGCCTCGCCCGCGCGACTCGGCGCGGACCGAACGAAGCCCTGACGGACGGTGCCATCGACCTCCCATCGGTCGCCCGGGTCGCACACTTGAGGCGACCAAGCTCGTTTGAAGTAGTGCTGCGGGCGGGCGGCGCGGCTTCTCGAGGAGGCCGCGCCGCTCCATACCCGCCGGATGCCCCTGCGCCTCCTGGGCCACGTCGCGGTGATGGTCCCGACCCGGCTGTTGAACCCGTCGTACGGGGCGCGGCGCGCGGCGGAGGCCGCGGGGCTCGGCGCGCGCGGATCGCGCTGGATCCAGGCGAGCCTCTGGGCCGCGGCGGTTCTGCCCTTCGCGATGCGCTTCGTGTCGCCCGCGCGCGACGCGGGGGCCTTCGGGATCGCGCAGGGGACCGCGGTGGTGGGGTTCGGCGTCGGCCTCGCCTGCCTCATCGCGCTCGGGTTCCTCGTGCCGGTGGATCTGTTGTCGTGGCTCGGCGCGCGCCTCGTGGCTCGGCGCGGGCTGGTGTCGGGCCTGTCGCTCACGGACGGGGACGCGTCCGGGCCGGGCTCGGAGCCGAGAGCGGCAACGGCGCCGGTGGCGGCGCCCGCGGGCGCCGGAGCGGCGCCGGAATCGGAGCCCCCGTCCGGGGCGGCGCCCGCGTCGGCAGCGACGTCGCCATCGGCTTCGGGGACGGATTCGGAATCGGCGCGGGCGGCGTCCTCCGCGCCGTCGCTCCCGCTGGGTCGGCGCGAGGTGATCCGTCGCACGGGGATCGCGGCCTCTCTCGCGATCGGGGGCTCTGCATCCACGTACGGGATCGCGCGAGGTCGCCACGACTACGTGCTCGAGGAGGAGCCCATCCCTCTCGCGCGTCTGCCGCGCTCTCTCGACGGCTACACCATCGCCCAGATCAGCGACGTACACGTGGGCTCCTTCGTCGGCGACTGGGAGCTCGCGCAGGCCGAGGCGCTGATCCGCCGGGCGCGGCCCGACCTCATCGTGATGACCGGGGATCTCGTCGATCACGACCCTCGCTACATCCCGCGGCTCGGAGCCTTCGCGCGCCGGCTCGTGGAGCTCGGGGTGCGCGACGGTGTCGTCGCCATCGCAGGCAACCACGACTACTACGCGGGCGTCGATGCGGTGCTCGACACGATGCGCGAGGCAGGCGTACGCGTGCTGCGCAACGAGGGGCTCGTCATCGCCAACGGCTCGCGGGCCAGCGCCGCGCCACGCCCCGGCGGCTTCTCACTGCTCGGCATCGACGACGTCTGGGCCCAACGCTACGGCTACCGCGGCGGCGCGGACCTCGAGCGCACGCTCTCGTTCGCGCGGCCCGGGCTCGCGAAGGTGATGCTCTGCCACAACCCCGAGCTCTTCCCCGAGGCGGCGGAGCACGTGGATCTGATGCTGAGCGGGCACACCCACGGCGGCCAGGTGAGCTTCCTCGTGAGGCCCGCCGACTGGTTCCTCCGGCACGGCTACGTCATGGGCCACTACCACCGCGGCGCATCGCAGATCTACGTGAACCGAGGCTTCGGCACGGCCGGCCCTCCCGCGCGCATCGCGACGCCGCCCGAGATCAGCCGGATCGTGCTCACGACGTGACCGCGAAGGCGAGACGCCGGTCCACTCACGGTCTCGCCTTCTCGGAACCGTCACCGGCCGCGATGATCAGTCGCGGCGGTACATCGTGACGACGCAGGCGCCGCCCAATCCGAGGTTGTGCTGGAGGGCGACCTTGGCGTTGGGCACCTGCCGCCCACCGGCCGTCCCGCGGAGCTGCCACACGAGCTCGGTGCACTGCGCCAGCCCGGTGGCTCCGAGCGGGTGGCCCTTGCTCAGGAGGCCGCCCGAGGGGTTCGTGACCCACTTCCCGCCGAAGGTGTTGTCGCCATCCCAGATGAGCTTCTCGGCTTCTCCCTCGTTCGCCAGGCCGAGACCCTCGTAGGTGAGCACCTCGTTCGTGGTGAAGCAGTCGTGCAGCTCGACCACCTGCACGTCCTTGGGGCCGAGACCCGACTGCTCGTAGACCTTCTTGGCGGCGTTCTTCGTCATGTCGAAGCCGACCATCTTGATCATCGAGTGCTCCTCGAAGCTCGAGGCGTAGTCCGTCGTCATCGCCTGACCCGCGATCCACACATCCCCCGAGCGGCCGAGCTTCTTGGCGAACTCGTCCGAGCACAGGATCGCGGCGGCCGCTCCGCACGTCGGCGGACAGCACTGGTAGCGGGTGAGCGGATCGAAGACTTCCGGCGAGGCGAGGATCTCCTCGACCGAGTACGTTTCCTGGAAGAGCGCGAACGGGTTCTTGGCCGCATGCTTGCGGGCCTTCTCCGCGACCTTCGCGAAGGTCTCGCGCTTGGTCCCGTACTTCCAGCGGTACTCGCGCCCTGCGCCACCAAACATCTGCGCTGCGCCCGGTGCGCCCGTCACGCCCTGCTCCTCGTTCATCACGTTCGCGTGGCGATCGAGCGGGTTCGTGCGGTCATTCCACTGCGCGGTCAGCGCACCCTTCTGCATCTGCTCGAAGCCCACGGCGAGCACGCACTCCGAGAGGCCTCCCTCGACCGCCTGTCGCGCGAGCATCAGCGCGGAGCTGCCGGTCGAGCAGTTGTTGTTCACGTTGAAGACCGGGATTCCGGTCAGGCCCACCTCGTAGACCGCGCGCTGTCCGCACGTCGAGTCTCCGTAGACGTAGCCCGCGAAGGCCTGCTCGACCTGCGCGAACTGGACCCCAGCGTCCTTGATCGCCTCTCGGATCGCATTGGCTGCCATGACGTTGTAGTCGTCGCTCGCGCCCGGCTTCTGGAACTTCACCATGCCGACGCCGATCACGTTCACTCTTCGTCCCATGTTCGTGCTCCTACTCGGTTGAATCTGACTGGGGGTCGGAGTCGGCCTCAGCCGATCTTCTCCAGGAACGCGAGCTTGCGGACGATCTTCGCGTCACCGTCGACTCGGACCTTGCCGTGCTGGTAGAGGCTCCGCAGAGAAGCCGCGCCGGACGTGAGACTCGCGAGGTCCGCGTCGGCGACCGTGAGGACGAGGTCGGGCGAGCTCGCCCTCCCGTCTCGGAGGCTCCCGGGCCCACTCTTGAGGTCCACGGTGAACACGGCCTCCGGATCCTTCACGCGAAGCTCCACCACGGCGCCGACCTCGCTCGCGAGGTTCGCGTTGGCCGCGATGCGCTCGCCGATCTTTCGCGCGATCTCGTTGGCCTTCCCTGCGGCGGAGGGAGCGACCCCCGATGTCGCTGCGGCTCCGGGCGCTGCGGCCGCGGGGGCTGCGGCAGCCGGGCCGGGAGCGCTCCCAGCGCGCTCCTTCATGGCAGCGAGGACGTCACTCGGGTCGACCTTGCGCAGGAAGTCGAGCTTCTGACTGGCCATGATGTTGCCGGTGATCTTCAGCTTGCCTCCCGTGAAGAGCTTCATGGCGTCGGCCTTGCCGCTGCACATGTCCATGAAGTCCGCGTCGCTGATCTCGAGCGTGCAGCCGGGCGGCGCGCTCTCACCCTGAGTGAC
>JBKDQC010000006.1:0-3356 GCA_046342295.1 Deltaproteobacteria bacterium
TCTACAACACGTGCCTGCCTGGCGGGCTCGGCGGAGACGTCGTGCGCGGCTACGCCTCGCGGGCGGCTTTCGGAGACGCCGGCGTCACGGGGGCGGGCGCCGTGGTGCTCGTGGACCGCGTGCTCGGACTGGTCGGGTTGCTCCTCGTCGTGGCGTTCACGGCGACGTTCTTCCCGCTGCCCGTGGCCGACGCGAACCACGTGACCGCCATCTCGCTCGTGGGCATCGGGATGAGCACCAGCGCGGTCGTCGCGATAGCGCTCGGCCGCTCGATCGCTCCGCGCCTGCCGGGCAGCCTTCGACGGTACGCAGAGCAGCTGCCGGCGATCGTGCACTACCCGCCGTTCGGCCTCGCGATCGTGCTGTCGCTCGTGACGCAGTCGGTGGTCGCGTGGACGGGCCACGTGATCGTGGGCTCGCTGGCGCCCAGCGTCTCGCTCACCGATTCTTTGGTCGTCGTGCCGCTCGCGATGGCGACGGCATTCCTCCCATTCCTCGTCGGTGGTACGGGCGCGCGCGAGGAGGTGTTCGCGCGCCTCTACGGGCCCTTGGGCGTGGCCGCGTCCGACGCGGTCGCCGCGAGCCTCCTCGTGTGGCTGACCCAGATCGTCGTGTCGCTCGTGGGCGGCGTGCTGCCGCTGCCCGCGGCGGGATCCCCCGCCGCCACGCCGCCTCCGAAGGATGCTTGAGCACGAAGCCCCGGGGAACGCAGGAACCGCAGCAGGGGTCGCTGTCTCGGCGATTGCGCGATGAGCCTCGGCACGTTGTCGATGCGTGACGACGAGACGGGGCCGCTCGGCGCCTTCACGCTGATCGCGAACGTCGAGAGCGTCGCCCCCGCCCACGCGAGGTAGGTGTCGGAGCACCCCGCGTCGCGAGCGCCTCGGCGACCGAGAAGATCCGCAGGACGCTCTCGTCGCTGGCGACGACGAGCTGCCGTTGGTCCGGCGAAAACGCGACGGACTGCACGGACTCCGCCAGGACGAGCGAGCGCGCCGCGGACGGGTCGTCGCGCGCGACGAGCTCGACCACGCCGCCGTCGGCGATCAGCGCCAGCAGCGCTCCGTCGGGGCTCGCGCGCGAGCGCACCTCCATGGAGAAGCGCCGCTTGTGCCAGTGGACGAGCGCTCCGGTCTCGCGGTCGAACCAGCGAACGCCGTCGCCGCCCGTGACCACGAGCCAGCGGTCGCCTGCGAACTGTACGATGGCGCGCTTGGGCGCGGCGATGCGGCAGCGCTCTCTTCGTTGCGCGGCGTCGACCACGATGATCTCCCTGCTCTTAGCGAGCGCGACGAAACGCCCTTCTCGCGAGAGCTCGAGAGCTGCGCCCGTCTCGCGCTTCGCGATCGCGACCGCCGCGCCGTCGAAGTGGAGCGCGCGACCGTCCCAACGAAAAGCAGCGCCCTCGTCGTCGACCGCGAACCGAGTGAGCCCGAGCCACGACGGTGCCTGCTGCACGAGCAGCGATCGCTGCGCAGGGTCGTCGACACGCACGGCGAAGAGCGCTCCTGCCCGCACGACGATGGCCCAACGACCTTCGGGCGAGAGCGAGCAGAGGAGTGTGTGCTCGAAGCCGTCCATGCGCGAGACCGCCGCGCCGGACGGGTCGAAGCGCTCGAGGCCGTGCTGCGCCGAGAGGGCGACGATGTGATCGAGGTTCCATCGAAGGCTGAAGCGACGCACGACACCCTCGCGAGAGGTGATCTTGATGCCGTGGTCGAGCCGCGCAGCGACGAACGCGCCGCCGGTCTCGACGGCGTAGTCGATGCACCGCGTGACGTCGGTCCAACGAGTGCTCGCCGGCGTGCTTCGTGCGATCACGTCGGTGATTTCGAGCGTCGATGGGTCCATCGCCACCCAGCCGCTGAGCCCGCGGAGCAGCACGCGCCCGTTGGCCATCACCTCGCTCATCGACGTGAGGGACATCTCGGGCGGTGCTGCGCGCTCGATCACCGAGCGATCCCGAAGCGAGACGCGCAGGACCTTCGCCCCCGCGAATCGATGGTTCGTCAAGAGCAGCAGCGCCTCGTCGTGCAGCCGCATCGCGGCCAAGGCGTGAGAGTCCACCCACGCGCGCGGGTCGTCGCAGTACGCGTTGATGTCGAACACCACCCAGGGCTCGATGGGGCGCAGCGAGGCGCGGTCGAGGCGAACGACGTCGCGATGGGTGCGCGCGAAGAGCGACGCGCGGTCCGGTGCGAAGGCGAGCTCGTGGAACTCGAAGCCCGAGTCCGCTCGCGCGCCCTCGCGCGCGTGCTGCGCTGCGACGGTGAGCGAATCGCCCTCGATTCGCAGACGAGCGATCGACCTCCTGCCGTACACGAAGAGCTCGTCGTCGCGATCGGGCGCAGCGAGCACGGCGCCGTCGTCGAAGGCGGGCGCAGTGAGCGTTCGCGCGCCGCCGCGCGCGTCATGGAGCGTCACCGTACTGCCTTGGCGGGCGTACGCGAAGAACGGCCCCGACGAGGTGCCTGCGTGCTCTCCGTTCGATGCGCGATCGCGGCGATGGACAGCCCGGGTCACCCAGCGGTCGAGGTCGAGCTCGACGATGGCGCTGCGTCTCAAGAGAAAGAGCGTGCGGCCATCCGGGGAGAGCGCGCCGAGCGAAGCATCGTCGAGCCGCACGACACAGTCGCCGAGCACGCGAACGGGTGTGATCGTGAGGTCTTCGTCTGTGAGCGTGATCATCGAGCCCCCGCCTCGGACCGTAGTCCGTGCGAACCCTAGGAGTCCGGTCAAATTTGATTTGCCAATTTGATCGATGGGAGAACTGAAGTGGACGTGCGGCGCGACCACGTCATGGAGGCGACTGTCGTCGCGAAGTACGTCACGATGGCGGGGCTCCTCGATGAACGCGCGCGGCGTCTCTGGGCGGCATCGGAGTCTCGGGCACTCGGGTACGGAGGGGGTGCGGTTGTCATCCTGATCACGCGGCGGCACGGACTTGAACCTTCGATGCGGGCTGACCGATCAGCCACGCCGGGATGACGACGCGCTCGGGCCGGACCATCGGCGGCGGGTCGCGGTCGTCAGCCGCGCGCGGCCTTGAAGGCGGCGGGCGTGATCTGTTCGAGCTCGAGCCCGAACGGCTCGCGATGAGTGCCGGGACGATCGAAGGCCCACGCGAGGTAGGCCTGCACCGGTACGCCGAGCGCGCGACACGTCGCGACGATCCCGAGCAGCACGCACGCACGACGCGCCCCTTCGGTGCTGCCCTCGATGCCGGCCAGGAGCGAGGCGAAGGTCGCGCCGTCGATTTGCACCCTGTTCTCCGCGGTTTCGAGCGGAGGGAGCTGGAAGCTGCCGGCCTCGAGGCGCTTGGCCAGTACGCACCAGCCGGAGCCGTCGAACCAGAG
>JBKDQC010000007.1:0-17170 GCA_046342295.1 Deltaproteobacteria bacterium
CGACCGCGACCTCGTCGCGCAGATCCACGCCATCAAGCGCCGCGTGCTGCCCTCGGGGAAGGTCAGCTTCGACGCCGAGCGCAACGCCCGCGGCCACGCCGACAAGTTCTGGGCGGTCGCCCTCGCGTGTCAGCGGGAGCGCCAGGCCGACAAGCCGAGGGCCGGAGAGATCGGCGTGCGGGTGCTCGGGTAGACTTGACAGCTTAGGAGTCCTAAGTTAGATGTTGTTTATGAGTCGGACAAGCCTCCCGTACTTCGACGAGAACACCGAGCCGCTCTCGTCGCGCATCGCGACGGGCCTGCACAAGATCGGCCTCGCGATGAAGCAGCAGGCCTGGCAGCAGGCGAACGAGGACGGCCTGTCCGCCACGCAGGGGCAGATCCTCGCAGCGATCGTGACTCATGGCCCGCTCACGGGCTCGGAGCTGAGCCAGCGGCTCGGCGTCACGCTGCCAACCATCAGCGACTCGGTTCGCGTGCTCGTCGAGAAGAAGCTGGTCACGAAGTCCCCCGACCCCCGTCATCCCCGTGCGAGCCTGCTCACTCTGACCCAGAAGGGATCGCAGCTCGGCGCGCGCGCGCGGTCTTGGCCGGAGTTCATGGCCGCCGCCGTGTCGGACCTGACCGCGGACGAGCAGCGGGCGTTCTTCTCGGGCGTCGTGAAGATGATTCGCGCGCTCCAGGATCAGGGGCTCGTCCCGGTGGGCGGCATGTGCGTGACGTGTACGCACTTCCGCCCGAACGTTCGGACCGGCGCGGCGCCGCATCACTGCGCCCTGGTGGACGCGCCGCTTGCGAGCGATCAAGTCCGGCTCGACTGCCCCGAGCATGAGCTCGCAGCCGAGGCGCCTCGGCGCGAGCTCTGGGAGCAGTTCATGCGCCCCGCCTGACCGCGCGCTTCGAGACCCCATGACCCGAGTTTCCGCGGCCATGTCGGCTGGCGGCAACGCGGAGCTTTGCTCCGAGAAGGAAGTGAACAACATGAGCAGCATCCCTGGCTACACCCACAACACCTCGGCAGTCGCGAAGTCCCCCGTGACCCTGACCGACTTCGAGCAGATGAAGGCGAGCGTCCTCTTCGGCGAAGAGGACGTGAAGTTCCTGCGCATGTCCCACGACGTCGTGAAGGACGAGATCGAGGCCATCCTTGATGTCTGGTACGGCTTCGTCGGGAGCCAGCCCCACCTCCTGGCATCGTTCACCGGCAAGACCGACGGGAAGCCCCTCGGCGACTACCTCGGCGCCGTGCGCAAGCGCTTCGGTCAGTGGATCCTCGACACTGCGCGCGCCGACTACGACCAGAAGTGGCTCGACTACCAGCACGAGATCGGGCTCAGGCACCATCGGGTGAAGAAGAACAAGACCGACGGCGCACCTTCGACCGACCTCGTCCCGTTCCGCAACTTGTTCGCTTTGGTCTTCCCGGTGACCTTCACCCTTCGGCCGTTCCTAGCAAAGAAGGGACACTCGCCCGAGGACGTCGAGAAGATGTACGCGGCGTGGGTCAAGTCGTGTCTTCTGCAGGTCACGTTGTGGAGCCACCCGTACGTGAAGGACGGCGACTTCTAATGGTGACCACGACCGCCCTCGCTCCTCCCTGGAGGACCACGGAGTGGCTGAACACGCCGGAGCCACTCAGCCTCGAGGGGCTCCGTGGCCGTGTCGTGCTGCTCCATGCGTTTCAGATGCTCTGCCCGGGTTGCGTGTCACGCGGCATCCCGCAGGCGCAGCGTGTCGCCGAGCTGTTCGCTGGCGCTCCTCTCGTCGTCGTCGGCCTCCACACCGTCTTCGAGCACCACGACGGGATGAAGGTCGAGTCGCTTCGGGCGTTTCTCCACGAGTACCGCGTGCGGTTTCCTGTCGGGGTGGATGCGCCTGACCCCGGAGGCGAGTCCACCCCGCAGACGATGCGGGCCTACGGCATGCGCGGGACGCCGACGACGATCCTCATCGACGCGCGCGGACGGCTGCGTCGGCAGGTTTTCGGCGCCCACGACGACCTCCTGCTCGGCGCGGAGCTGCAGACGCTCCTGCTCGAAGCGGAGTCGAAGCTGGAAGACCGCGCGGCGACAGAGACCCCCAACATCGGCTGCGACGAAGCCGGGTGCGTTCTTCCGGAGGTCACTGCCGGATAGGCACTTGTCCCCGCTCCCAAGGCCGCGGCGCTTTGCTTCTCCCGGAGGCGAGGTGCGCGGTCCAGCTGCTCGGTGCCCAGGTGGACTGCCTCCTCGCAGGCTGGCCAAGCGCCTCGCCTCCGCTGTTTTGCGGAGTCCACCATGCGACGCACCCTCAAGATCTTCGTCATCCCAGCAGGCAAGCCCCCGGGCACGCCGCCCGAGCCCGGCCCCGAGGTCGAGCTCGAGGCGCGCACCGAGGACGGGCTGCTTGCCGCCGCGCATGACCACCTCGCGAAGCGTGGCCAGCGGGCGCGCGCCGTGTCGTTCACGCCGACTGGGCTCGTCGCCTACGCGGAGGCGGGCCGGTGACGAGCCCCGACGCGATCCACGAGGCCGATCGCAACCTCCAGACCATCCTAAAGGCCGTGGTGGTCGGCGCCCGGGTGCAGGACCCGGCGAGCCGTCCGGGCGGCGAAGAGGTGTCGACCGCCTTCGTCGCGGCCGGCGCGCTGCAGCCGCCCTACGACCCCGAGGCGCTGTGCCTCCTCGTCGAGCACTCGAACTCGCTCCGTCAGAACGTCGACTCGTACGCGACCAACATCGACGGCTTCGGCTACCGCTTCGAGCCGGCCATCGACTTCGACGCCGAGGACGCGCGGCAGAAGGTGTCCGACGCGCTGATGCTCGAACGCATCGCCGCGCGCGACGCCGGCACGCTGCCCGAGGGGACGCCGCTCACGCCGCCGGCAGAGGAAGTGGCCGCGCGCTTCACAGAGCTGCGCCAGGCCGCCCGGGTCGAGCGGGCGCGGCTCGACTCGTTCTTCGACTTCTGCTGCTTCGACCACTCCTTCGTCGATCTCCGGCGTCGCACGCGCCAGGACCTCGAGGTGACGGGCAACGCGTTCTGGGAGGTGCTGCGCGACGGCAAGGGCGACCTCGCGCGCTTCGTCTACGTGCCGTCGTACACGGTGCGCCTGCTGCCGCTCGATCGAGAGGCTGTTGAGGTCCGCGAGCGCGTCCGCGTCTCCACGATCAGCTTCGACACGGTCAGCGCCCGGCGCCGGCTCCGTCGCTACGTGCAGATCCAGGGCGCCGAGCGAGTGTACTTCAAGTCCTTCGGTGACCCGCGCGTCGTCTCCCGCTCCACGGGCCGCGTCTTCCCGGACATCGCCGCGCTCAAGGCGGCGCAGGCCGACGACGGGCCCGCGACCGAGCTGCTCCACTTCGCGATCCACTCGCCGCGCTCGCCCTATGGAGTGCCGCGCTGGGTGGGCACGCTCCTGTCGGTGCTGGGCTCGCGGCAGATGGAGGAGGTCAACTACCTCTACTTCGAGAACAAGAGCGTGCCGCCGCTCGCGCTGCTTGTCTCCGGCGGCCGGCTCTCGGATGCCTCGGTGCCACGCATCGAGCGGTTCATCGACGAGAACCTCAAGGGCAAGGCGAACTTCCACAAGATCCTGATCCTCGAGGCGGACGGCGGCGGCACCGGCGATGGGGGCCGCGCCAAGATCGAACTGCGCCCGCTGACGGACGCCCAGCAGCACGACGCGCTCTTTCAGCTCTACGACGAGCGGAACATCGACAAGGTCGGCAGCTCGTTCCGCCTCCCGCGCCTCTTGCGCGGCGAGAGCAAGGACTTCAACCGAGCGACGGCCGAGAGCGCGCTGCGCTTCGCCGAGGACCAGGTCTTTCAGCCCGAGCGCGACGAGTTCGACTTCCTGATGAACCGCAAGGTGCTCGCCGACATGGGCCTGCGCTTCTGGCGGTTCCGCTCGCAGACCCCGGTCACGCGCGACCCCGAGCGCATGACGGAGATGGTCGAGCGGCTCGTGCGCGTTGGTGTGCTCACGCCCGAGGAAGGGCGCCTGCTCGCCGGCGACATCTTCAACCGGGAGTTCCGCAAGATCGGCGACGACTGGACCAAGCGGCCGATCACGCTAACGCTCGCGGGCATCCAGACGGGCGTCGAGGACCTCAAGCCGAAGGCCTCGGGGCCCGACGCGCTGCTCCCGAGCGCGAAGCAGCTGCTCGCGCTCCGCGAAGACCTCCGCGCAGAGGAGGAGCGCCTCGCCCACGGCCGCCTCGACCTCGCGCGGCGCTACCTCGACGTCGAGCACGTGAAGGTTCCCCGCGAGGAGTTCGACGCCTGGTTCGGCGAGGCGCGCGATGCGACCTGAGCTGCAGCGGGCGTGGGTGCAGCAAGCGCAGCTCGACGCCGAGCGCGGCGTCATCGAGTGCCGCATGTGCCGGAGGCACGCCGCTCTCGACGAGACGACCACGCTCTGGCGGAACGGCCTCCTCGTCTTCGCGCTCTGCGACCGCTGCGCGTCGAGCCACGAGGTCGTGTTCTCGCCGAGCGAGGCTGGGGTCGAGGTGCGCGCTCGCCGACGAGGCCCGCTGGTGGTCGGAGGCGGGCTGTGAGGATCGTGCCGTCCACCAAGCGCCCATGCCGGCTCGAGCGCGGCGAGGTGCGGCGCGTGCCGCAGGACCGCGGCGGTCTGGTTGTCGGCTACCACGTGTGTTGTCCCCGCTGCGGCTTCGTCACCCCGGCGCTCAACGGTGACGCGGGGCTCGACATCGACGAGGAGCCGGACCCGGGCGACCTCACGTTCTCGCGGGCGGTGCGCTGCACCTTCTGCCGCGTGCTCCTGCACCTGAGCCACGGCGAGCTGCGGCTCGAGGAGGACGCCGATGTGCGGAACGTCCGCTACCGCTGACCGCCTCCTGGTCGTGCATGAGGCCCGGATCGCCGCCGACGAGCTGCTCGGCGACTACCTGCGGCTGCCGCTCGGGAAGGCGATCAACCTCGGAACACCGGGCGGGTTCGATCGCGCCGTCGCGCTCCTCGCCGCCCGCCTGCGGCGGGCCACCGGGCGCGCCGATGTGGACGCGGTTCGCGACGCGATGGCTGTCCTCGACATCGACTGGCCGCGCACGACCGCAGCCGAGAGGCGCCGGCTGGTCTCCGAGGCGATGGCAGCCGCGGGCCGGGCGACGGCCATCATCCCCGCGCGCATCCAGGTGCCGCTCGGCGACGCGGCCGAGTCGGTGGTGGCGGCGACTCGAACGCAGGCCCGGCGACAGCAAGGGCTCGCCATCGCCGCCGACTTCAACGCCCTCGACCGGCGCGTCGTCACCCACGTCGTCAGTTCTCAGGGCAACTTCGTGCGCGACGAGTACGGTCGCCGCGTCGAGGGACTCGGCGAGGAGGCACGCAGGATCGTCGCGGCCGGGCTCGAGCAGGGTCTCGGACGGGACGACATCGCGGCCGACCTCGAGCGTGCGGCTCGGGCGGCGCTCGTTGAAAGGGCGCCGTTCTACTGGGAGGTGGTCGCGAGCTCGTTCATGGGCCAGGGGCGCTCGTTCGCCCAGATGAGCAGCTACGCCGAGGCCGGCATCCAGCGCTACGTCATCGAGGCGGTGCTGGACGAGCGCACGACGCACATCTGCCGCTACCTGCACGGCAAGAGCTTCGCCGTGGCCGACGCCCTCCAGCGCTTCGAGCGGGTCGAGCGGCTGGAGCAGCCTGAGGACATCAAGCGTGAGCTGCCGTGGGTGCGCGAGAGCCTCGACCCCGAGACGGGACGGACGCGGCTCTACGTCGACGGCGGCGCCGGCCGGACCCCGCTCGCCGAGGTGACCCGGTCGGCCTTCGGCACCCGCGATGATCGGGGCGACTTCCGGGCGCTGGCTTCCGATGGCGCCCTTCGCGAGGTCGGCATCGGCTTCCCGCCGTACCACGGCCTCTGTCGCACCACGACGCTCGCGGTCGTGTGAGCACGTGTCCCCGCTTCCTCCGGGCGGCTGCTTTGCCCCCAGCGGAGGTCGACGCATGCCCGAGACTGCGAAGCCGCGCGAGCCAGAGAGCCCCGCCCCGGACCAGGGGAATGGCAAGGCTCCGTCCGCGCCGTCGCGGGAGCAGAAGCGCGACGAGCCCGTGGTCTGGCCGCGGGACCTGAACGCGCCCACCACGAAGGACCCGCTCTGGGGCTCCGACCCGGAGGCGCTGCGCGATGCGTGACCGGCGCGAGGCGGCCATCGCCTACGCCCGTCGCGTCCTCGCGGCGAGCCAGGGCGAGACGGCGGTCGAGAAGACCATCTGGGGCTCGCCCGCGGGCAAGAAGCGCATCGCGCAGCGGCTCGTGGCGATGCTCCCCGCCCACAAGACCTACGTCGAGCCCTTCGCCGGCAGCGCCGCGGTGCTGTTCGCGAAGGAGCCCTCCGACGTCGAGGTCATCAACGACGCTGACCCGGAGATCGCCGACGCCTACCGGCTCCTCAAGAAGCTCACGACCGCCGACCTCGAGCGGTTGAAGAAGCTGCCGTGGACCGGCGACGAGAAGACGTTCAAGGGGCTGCTCGATGTCGAGCCCGAGGGCGACGTCGAGCGCCTGCACCGCTTCCTGTACCTGACGCACTTCTCCTACGGGAAGATGCGCGGGCGCAGCTTCAGCCCGTCGGTCGTCGGAGTCGAAGCCAAGACCATCAAGCGCATCGAGCAGTTCGCACCGCGCCTGAAGCGCGTGAAGGTGTACGGCGGCGACTACGAGAAGGTCGTCCGCAAGTACGACTCGAAGGACACGGTCTTCTTCCTCGATCCGCCGTACCCCGGCTACAACGTCGACGTCGGCGAGTCGGACTTCGACGAGGAGCGCTTCTTCAAGCTCCTCAAGTCGCTCAAGGGCAAGTTCCTCATCACCTACGGCATCCGCGGGAAGTTCCCCGCGATGGTGAAGGACTCCGGCTTCTGGACGAAGCGGATCCGGACCCCGCGCACCATCGCAGCCATGCGCGGCGTTGGCGGCTCGACGGTACTCACGCAGCTGCTCGTCGCGAACTACGAGCCCACGTTCAAGGGGCTCGACGAGAGCGTCGTCATCGAGGACTGGGACGGCGTCGTCGAGACCGACGCGGGCGAGCTCGAGAAGGCCCAGCCCTTCGGCACGTTCGGCGGCACGTTCCACTACGCCAAGCGCATCGTGCCGCTCATCCCGGCGCACAAGACCTACGTCGAGCCCTTCGCGGGCGCGGCGGCGGTGCTGCACGCCAAGGAGCCGAGCGAGAAGGAGGTGCTCGCGGACCTCGACGACGACGTCGTGTTCCTCCATCGGAGCATCAAGGCGATGACGCCCGAGCGCATCGAGGAGCTGCGGCGCCGCTTCGAGTGGACCGTCACCGAGGAGAGCTTCCTCAAGGCGCGCGACATGGCGCCGAAGGACGACGTCGCGCGCTTCTACAAGCTCGTCTTCGTCCGCACGCACGCCCGCGACTGCCGCCCCGACGGCACGCACCCGGCGCAGCAGCACCTCGGCTCCACAACGAACCCGGAGAAGTACCTGAAGGCAGCCGAGCGGCTGAAGGACGTCACGGTGCTTCGGCAGGACTACCGAAAGACGCTCAAGGCCTACGACTCGCCCGACACGTTCTTCTTCATCGACCCGCCGTACCCGGGCGAGTGGTTCGACAAGGACAACGTCATCGACCTCGAGCAGTTCGTCGACGCGCTCTCGAAGGTGCGCGGCAAGTTCATCGCGGTCCTGAACCCGACGCCCGAGAACGTCGCGGCCTTCAAGCGGGTCGGCCACGTCTTCCGTCTCAAGGTCCGCGAGGCCTCGGGCCGCGGCGGCGTGAAGCAGGCGATGCGCCTCTTCGTCGCCAACTACCCGGTGCGCAAGGCCGAGGACTTCGAGCTCGTCGCCAAGTGCGAGCACCTGCCCCTCGACCCGAGCCTCGACGCGCTGGTCTTCGACAAGACCACCCAGCTCGTGAAGGGCCTCGATCCGAACGACGAGCGCTACGTGCTCGGCATCGTGCTCGAGCCCGAGGTCGTCGACGCGCAGGGCGACATCTACTCCACCGAGGAGATCCGCGCCGCCGCCCACCGCTTCATGGAGGAGTTCGGCGGGCTCGGGCTGATGCACCGCCTGCGGGTGAACGACCAGGTGAAGGTGCTCGAGAGCTACCTCGCGCCCACCGACTTCACGATCGGCGAGCTCACCGTGCGCAAGGGCACCTGGATGCTCGCGGTGCGCGTGCTCTCCGACGAGCTGTGGGACCGCGTGAAGAGCGGCGACCTCTCCGGCTTCTCGATCGGCGGCTCGGCGCGCCGGGTCCCCGAGCCCGCACCGGCGCCGGCACCGCCGCCCGCGACGCCCGACGCCCAACCGCAGACGGAGGCCGCATGACGAACCGGATCAACAAGGCCGAGGGCGCCGACGGCGTGCACCGGCTCATCGACATGGTCGTCGAGGAGGTCTCCCTCGTCGACCGCGCCGCCAACAAGCACCGCTTTCTCATCGTGAAGAGGGATGACGCCATGGACGACAACACCCCGGCCGAGAAGGCCACCACGGACGGAGCCGATTCCTCGATGACGCCGTCCGCAGTCGCAACGTGGACGGTGGCCGTTGGTTCGCCGCTCGGGGCCGCGCTGGCTGCGCTCGCGAGCCTCACGGCCATCGTCGAGCTGCTCGGCTCCCTGGGCGCCGACAGCAACGACCTGCGCCTCGCGGCTCTCGCCGAGCAGCTGCGCGCCACCGCCGAGCAGATCCTGGAGCGAACCGGCTTCGCGGCTCCGAGCGACGCCGTCGACCCGAACGCGCCGGCCGACGTGCAGGCGCGCGCGAAGACCGAAGACCCCGCGAAGCCCGCGGGCACGAGCACGTTCGCGAGCGACGTCGCCGCAGCCAAGCAGGCGCTCTCGCGTCTCGCCGAGCTCGCCGGCAAGACCGCCCCGGCGAAGACGGAGAAGCGCGAGGCCCACACCGCCACCGTACCCACCGAGCCCGGCGCGCCTGTCGCCGAGAGCCTCGCGAAGCTCGCCGACTCGTTCCGCGCGCTCTCGGACACCGTCAGGGAACAGCAGCAGCGCCTCGGCCGCGTGGAGAAGCAGTTCGGACTGCCGAACAGCGCCGCGCCCGCCGAGCACGTGTCGAAGGCCAGCGTCGAGGACGTGGGATGGCCGCTCGATCTCAACAAGCCGAAGGACCGGGAGAACGTCGACAAGGCGGTCTCCTTCCACGACCTCTGATTCCCCCGTCTCAAGGAGCCGCGACATGAGCTATCTCGACAACCGCACCATCCTGGAGAAGGCCGACCTCGCGCTCGCCGATCTGACGGCGGGAGGCGGCATTCTCAAGCCCGCGCAGGCGCAGAAGTTCATGCGCCTGCTCATCAAGCAGTCCGTCCTCATGCAGCAGGCGACCGTCGTTCCGATGGCTTCGCCGAAGCAGCAGATCTCGAAGATCAAGTTCGGCACCCGCATCCTGCGGCCCGGGCAGGAGGCGACCGCGCTCCCGGCCGGTCAGCGCGCCGCACCCGACCTCTCGCAGGTCGAGCTCGATGCCAAGCTGTTCAAGGCCGAGGTGCGCCTCTCCGACGAGGTGCTCGAGGACAGCATCGAGCGCGGCGAGCTGCGCCAGACGATCATGGAGATGATGGCGGACGCCATCGCCCGCGACATGGAGGAGGTCCTCGTCAGCGGCGACACCGTGTCTGCGGACCCGTTCCTCGCGACGATGGACGGCGTGCTCAAGCAGGCCACCAGCCACGTCGTCGACGCGGCCGGCAACCCCATCTCGAAGGACCTGCTGCGCGATCTCGTGAAGACGCTCCCGAGCGAGCACCTGCGCGACAAGAGCGCGATGAGGTACCTGACCAGCGTCGACGCGGACCTCGACTACCGCAACACGCTCGCCGAGCGTGCGACGGCGGTGGGCGACAAGTTCCTGGAGGGCGACGCGCCGGTCCTCTACTCCGGCGTGCCGGTGCAACCGATCCCGCTGTTCCCCGAGAACCTCGGCGTCGGCAGCGACCAGACCGTCATCCTGCTCTGCAACCCGAAGAACATCCACGTCGGCATCTGGCGCCAGATCCGAGTCGAGTCCGACCGAGACATCTCGGAGGGCACGCTGAAGATCGTCGCGACCCTGCGCTTCGACGTGAAGTTCGCCGAGGAGCCGGGCGTGGCCAAGGCCATCAACGTCCAGCTCTGAGCTGAGGAGAACCTATGGATACGCTACTCGTTCGCCTCAAGCCCTTCGACCCGCGGCGGGGCCACGTGCTCCGGCGCTACACCTACGCCGGCATCAAGTTCCAGGAGGAGCGCGGCTGGTACCGCGTGGAGAAGCCGGTCGCCGAGTACCTGCGCGCTGTGCGCGAGGTGCCGAGCGACCGCCACTCGCCGCCCGCCTTCGACGTGTGCACCGAGGCTGAGGCCAAGGTGCTCGAGTCAACCGAGACCGAGGCCTCGAAGGTTAAGCGCAGCGCGACCGACGACCTCAAGGTGGTGGCCGCTCGTCCGGCAGGCGCCCTCACCACAGACGACCTCCCGAAGACCGCGGCGGCTCCGGCCGCCAAGGACGACGAGAAGGACGCGCGCCGCGGCAAGCGCGAGCGGGAGTGACGTGTACGCCTCGGTCGCCGACCTGCGCGCCGAGGGCGTGGCGGCGGCCGCGGCGAGCGATGCACGCCTCGAGCTGCTGCTCGACGAGGCGACGCGGCTCATCGACCGCGTGACGGGCTGGTTCTTCGAGCCACGCACCGTCACGTACCGGCTCGACGGTCGCGGGGCACCGTCCGTGGAGCCGCCGGTACCGCCCATCCGCGTGGATCGCCTCGCCCTCGGCGACAGCGAGCTGTCGCTGGCGTTCGAGGACCTCGTGGTCGTTGGCGCCCCGGTGCAGGCCGGCTTCGATGCGCCCCGCCTGACGCTGCGCCACTGCCGCGTGTTCCCCCGAGGCCGTGGCAACGTCGTCGTCGAGGGGCTCTGGGGGTTCACCGAGGACGACGGCACGCCCGAGGGCCGCACGCCGCTCGCGATCCGCCGCGCCTGTCTGCTGCTCGTCCTCCGAGGTCTCGCGCCGCTGGCGGACGACGCCTCGTTCGAGGCCCGCAGTCGTTGGCGCATCATCGAGGAACGAACGCGCGACCAGAGCTACCGGCTCGACGCCGCGAAGCAGGCCGCTCGCCAGCTCACCGGCGACCCGGAGGTCGACGCGCTGCTCGCGCCCTACGTGAGGCCGTCGCCGCTCGGAGCGGCGTGATGCGCGGGCGTCTCATCTTCCCGTTCCTCGCGGAGCGGCACCGGCTCGACACCGCGGCGATGGCGACGGTCGATCCGGATGGCGCCGGCGCGCTCACGGGCGGCTACGACCCCGACTTCAAGGAGCCGGTGTTGGTCGACGCCGATGACGATGGCGTCGCCGAGCCCTTTCGTCGCGAGCACCCACCGGTCCGCGTCCCCTGCCAGGTGGAGCCGGAGGCTTTTGAAGCTCTGCGTATGGCGACCTCAGGAAACACGCCCAGGTCGAGCTTCGATCTGGTCTTTCACTTCAGGGACCTCGAGCGGCTCGGCCTCGTCGACGCCGCCTCGGGCGATGCCCTCATTCGCCCGAGCGACCGCCTTGGCGCGCTCTACGCGCTCGACGGCGCGCTCGTGCAGGCCGTGCGCACGCCGCCCGGTCTCTACGTGACCGAGGCGCGGTCCATCGGGTTCGGACTCCACCGGCGGCGCCCGAGCCGAAACCTCCTCCTCGTGTCCTTCCAGGACCGACCTGCCGCACGGAGCGTCGCATGAAGAGCTGTGCCATCGCCTCGGTCTTCGCCGCGTGCTTCTTCGCGCACTGTCGTCCGATCGACGACTGCGTGCTGGGCGCGACGCGGTGCTCGGGCAACGTCGCGGAGATCTGCGACGCGGACGGCTCGTACCACGAGCTCGCCGACTGCGAGCTCGTGAGCGAGCAGAGCGGCGCGCCGTTCGTGTGCGCGTTCGTCGATGAGACGACCGAGGACGGGCGCGTTACCGGCCACACCTGCGTGCCCGCGGCCGACGCCGCCGCAGCCGGCGGGAGCGACCGATGAAGGGCTTCCTCCAGTCACTGCCCGTGGTGGGCAAGGTGTTCATCGACATCCAGCCGGAGGAGGTCTGGGCGTTCTGGCGCTTCGTGCAGGACCACTACCGGACGACGGTCGTGAACAAGCGCGACGCGCTCGAGATGCAGCTCGTCGCGCAGGCGCTCGACGCCCTCGGCATCCAGAGCCGCGACCGCTTCCTTCGGAACTTCACGACGACCCTCGGGCGGCGCATCTACACGCCCTTCGAGGTCGGCTCGCCGCGAGGCGGCTGGGACCTCTGGAGTCAGGTCGTCATCTGCGTGCACGAGCACCAGCACGTCGTGCAGCACGACCGCGAGGGGCTCTCGTTCGAGGTCTCGTACCTCGCGGACCGCGCCGCGCGAGCGCGCTGGGAGGCCGAGGCCTACCGCTCAAACCTCGAGCTGCACTTCTGGCGCTACGGCACGACGCCGTCCGCGCGCCGCATCGCTGAGGTCCTCGGCGACTACGGCTGCCGACCGGAGGACGTGGACGTCGCGGCGAAGTCGCTCGCGCTCTCCGCGGTGTCCATCCGCAAGGGCGCGGTCATCAACGAGGCGACGCACGTCGCGCTCGGCTGGCTCGACGAGCACGTGCCGCGCCTGCGCGCGAAGGGAGTCGTCTGAGCCATGGCGGTGATGCGCACCGGTGACTGGGCTCGCGCGCGGCAGCTGCTTGCAGCTGGACCGCAGCGCCTGCGCTCGGCCATCGGCGTCGCCATTCGCCAGGAGGCGCAGGGGCTCCGGAACGAGATCGTCCAGGGGCTCACGAGCCAAGCGCCGGGTGGCGAGCCCATCAAGCCGCCGGCTCCGCTCACGCTCGCGGCGCGTCAGCTCGAGGGCTTCGGCGGCACGAAGGCGCTGCTCGTCCGCGGCGACCTCCGCAACTCCATCACCGTCATCGTCGAGGGCGACGAGGCCTTCATCGGCGTCCCGCGCTCGGCCCGCTCGAGCGGCGGCGAGAGCCTCGTCGATCTCGCACAGCTCCACGAGTACGGCGGCCCGCCCGTCGTCATCCCCATCACGCCGAAGATGCGGCGCTTCCTGTTCGCGCTGCTGCGGCAGGCCGGCAAGGAGCCGACCGGAGGCAGCGGGCGCGGCGTGGTCGTCGTGCAGGTGCCTGCGCGACCCTTCCTGCGACCCGCGTTCGAGAAGTTCCGCGAGGGCGCGAGCCGTCGCTTCCTCGAGCGGGTGGCGCAGCAGCTCGGCTTCGGAGGGCCCGTCTGATGGCCATCCCGACGCTCGCCTCGGTGACTCCCGGCGCCGGTCCCGCCAGCGGCGGCGACCTCGTGCGGCTCGTCGGCACCGCCTTCGCGCCCCGCGTGGCCGTCCGCTTCGACGGGCGAGCCGCGACCATCGTTGCCGTTCGTGACGAGGCCGGCGTCAGCCTCGTGGACGTGCGAACGCCCGCCCACGAAGCGGGCGTCGTCGACGTCGAGCTGCAGAACCTCGATGCGAGCGAGGTGCCGATCGCGGGCGAGTCCGTGCTGCTCGCCGGGGCCTACCGGTTCGCGCGCGCCACCGTCGCCCGGGAAGCAGACCACCCGCGCATCATCCGCCAGCTGCTTCGCGAGCTGAAGCGGCAGGTGCTCGCCAACGTGAGCGCCACCGTCTCGGTCGACTACGACGACACCGTCATCGACGGGCTCAACGTCATCGCGATGGCGAAGGTGCCCTCGCTCGTGCTCTCCGGCCCGACGCTGCGTCCGAATCGCTTCTACTCGGCCAACGTTCCGCACGAAGACGTGGTCGCCGGCTCCTCGGGGCCCGAGCTGGTGCGCCGCAAGCCGCCGTACACGGTGGACCTGGTCTTCACGCTGACGGCCGCTTCGGAGCGTACCGCCGAGCTGTTCAACCTCATGGCCGCGGTGGCGACGTTCCTGAATCGGAACCGCTGGCTCGAGCTTCCACGGGATCCGAACGATGCAGCCCGCGGCGTCGCACGCTGGGAGCTGGACGCCGACGGCGAGTTCCGCACGCAGCTCGGGGGCAAGGACGACGTCCGCGCCTTCACCTGCGGCTTCGTCGTGCGCGGCTTCGACGTCGACGAGGGGCTACCGCTCGACCTCGGCAAGGCCGTCACCGACCCGCAGCTGCAGACGCAGCCGTTCGCAGGAGGTGCCCCGTGACCGTCTCGCTCACCAACACGAGCAACCGCTGCCAGGTCTTCGTCCTGGCCCACGAGACGTACTGCAAGGCGCTCGGCGAGTGCGCCTGCGACGTCGAGCAGGGGCGCGCTCCCCGTCGCACCCCGCGCTCGCTCACGCTCGCCACGGGTGTGACGAGCCCCGCGCTCGACGACGCCGTGCTCGCCGTTCCCGACGTGGTGCGCGCCGTCCGGCGCGGCGAGCTCGCCGTGAAGCGCCATGTTGCGGAGTCCACGCGGCCCGCGCCCTCCACGACTCCCACGCCGACCTCGGCTCCCGAGGCCAGCCGTCCCCCTGACGTCAGCAGGGCCAAGAAGAAGCGAGGTGCACCGTGAGCGGACAGCTCCTGTCGTCCAAGGTCGTCATCGTCGAGGAGGAGCCGAAGGTTCGCGGCATCCCCTCGGCTCCCTCGTCCGTCGCGGGTGCGGTCGGGCTCACCGAGCGCGGGCCCATCGGGCAGGCCGTGCTTTGCTCGTCGTTCGACGAGTTCCAGACGAAGTTCGGCGGCTTCACCCCCGACTCGGACCTCGCGCTGGCCGCGATGGGCTTCTTCGAGAACGGCGGCAGCCAACTCTGGGTGGTCCGCACGGCGCACTACACCGACGTCGCCACGCCCGCCTCGGTCACCGCCGTGCGCGCTGCCGGCTTCCTCGTGGCTGGTGGTGGCCCCACGCCGGGCGTGCTGCTCGGCGCCGCCGCAGGTCCCTTCGTGCTCGTCGCCGGTGACCTGATTCGTCTCGCCGTGGATGGCGGCGCCGACGTCGACGCCGTCTTCAACGGCTCGGCCGCCGCCATGGCCGCAGGCGGCGCAGGCCCGTACGCGCTCGCCGACGGCATGACGCTGCTCCTCCGGGTCGACAACGGCCTCGAGCAGGCGGTCGTCTTCTCGTCCGCCGACTTCGCCGACATCACCAACGCCACGGCGACCGAGGTCGCGGCGGCGATCAACGCCGTCATCGTCGGAGGGCGCGCCACGACGCCGGGCGGCATCGTCCGCCTCGCGAGCGACACCGAGGGCACCTCGAGCCGAGTGCAGGTCACGGGCGGCACCGCGAACGCCGTGCTGGCGTTCCCCGGCGCCGCGTCGGTGGGCGGCGGCAACGTCGCGAACCTCCGCGCTGTGGACGTCTTCGAGGTGAAGACCGTCGTCGAGGCTGCGATGCCGACCGTCGTGGTCGCGCCCGGCATCGGCGGCGTGCTCGACGTCCGTACCGTCGCCACCGGCCCGGGTGCGAGCGTGCAGGCGCGCGCCGCGACGGCTGCCGCCTTCGGGCTCGACACGACGCTTCACACGGGCGCCGCCTCCGGCACCGCCAACGCGGTGCGCGTCGAGGGCAAGGACCCCGGCGCGTACGCGAACCGGATCGACGCCGAGGTCCGAGCCGCGACCAACGGCTCGCCCACCGCGTTCGACCTCCTCGTCGTCGAGGACGGCGTCTACCGCGAGGCGTTCCCGAACGTCTCGATGAACCCCGACGACGCCCGCTACGTGGACCGCGTCGTGAACGACCCGCGCACGGGCTCGCTCTACGTGCGCGCGATCGACCAGCTGCTCGTCGGCATGCCGGTGCCGCCACCGCAGACCGTCTCGCTGGCGGGCGGCGGTGACGGTCTCGTCGGGCTCGATGACAACGACTTCATCGGCTCCGACGCGGGCAAGACCGGGCTCCACGCGCTCGACCAGCTGCAGGAGCTGACGCTGCTGCTCGTGCCGGGTCGGGCCACGCCGGCCGTCCACAACGCGATGGTCCGCTACGCAGAGGTGGACCGCGACGGCGCCGTCTTCGCGGTGCTGGACCCTCCCGCGAACCAGAGCGCGACGGACATCGTGACGTACGTCGCGACGACGGCGTCGCTCGAGAACCTCTCGGAGTTCGCGGCCGTCTACTGGCCCCGCGTGAAGGTGCTGAACCCGGCGAAGAGCGTCTTCGGCTCGTCCGAGCAGCTCGTCGTCCCGCCCTCGGGCATCGTCGCCGGCGTCTACTCGCGCACCGACTCCGCGCGCCCTGGCGGCGTCTACGACCCGCCCGCGGGCATCGATGCCGGGCGCATGTTCGGCGTGCTCGGCTTCGAGACTGACGAGGTGCTCGAGGAGCGCAAGCGCGACCTCGTGTACCCGCACCGCATCAACCCGCTCACCACGGGGCCGGGACTGCCGCGCTACATCGACGGCTCGCGCACGCTCAAGGGCGACGGCAACTTCCCGTACATCGCCGAGCGTCGAGGCGTGATCTTCATCGAGCGAAGTCTCAAGCAGGGGCTCGAGTTCGCGCGGCACAAGAACAACACCGAGGGGCTCCGCGCGCAGGTGCGGCGCACCATCACGGCGTTCCTCCTCGCGCAGATGAACAACGGGGCCTTCCGCTCGCGAGAGCCGGCGAAGGCCTTCTTCGTCGACGTCTCCGACCAGCTCAACACCCCCACCGTCATCTTCGCCGGCCAGCTCATCGCTCGGGTGGGCCTCGCCACGAACAAGCCGGCCGAGTTCATCATCCTTCGCATCAGCCAGGACACGCGGGCCCTCGAGGCCGAGTTGGCTGCCGCGGGCGCCTGAGGAGGACCCCCATGCCCGTCAGCGGAACACCACGCAGCTTCCACAAGAAGTTCAAGTTCGTCGTCGAGATCGACGACATCGGCCACGCCGGCTTCCAGAAGTGCTCCGAGCTCTCGGTCGAGGTCGCCAACGTGCAGTACTTCGAGGGTGGCTCGCTCATCCCAAACAAGAGCCCGGGCCGCCTGACCTTCGCCGACGTCACGCTCGAGCGCGGCGCCACGCAGGACCGCGACCTCTTCGACTGGTTCCAGGACGTCGCGATCACCTCGAGCGGACTCGGGCTCGCCGACGTCAACTACAAGCGCAACCTCGACATCGTGCAGCAAGACCGCGACGGGACCACGCTGCGTCGCTGGACGCTCTCGCGCGCCTGGCCCGTGAAGTTCGTGGCCGGCGACTGGGACAACGAGAGCGACGAGAACGTCATCGAGTCGGTCACGCTGACGTACGACTTTTTTGAGTTGGTGCAGTGATCGGCAC
>JBKDQC010000008.1:0-1726 GCA_046342295.1 Deltaproteobacteria bacterium
CTTCGCCGCCTGGACGGCTCGCCGGGTCCTGCACCCGGGCGCCGACCACCACGGCCTTTAGGATGGTCTGGAGGTTGCGGTCGGCCTCGTGGATCGCGTCGGGGCTCGTCACCGGCCCGCCTCCGCGTAGGCGACGAGCCCCGTCGGCGTGAACGACACGGCGCGCGCCCGCTGGCCACGCTTCGCGAGGTGGTCATGCGCGGCGGCGAGCAGCCCGTCCTCGGTGCGCGCCTCGAGTTCGACCTCGGGGCCGGGCTCGGGCGGCGTGCCCGGGGGCTTGCCTGCTGGGATGACGAAGATCTTGAGGGTGCGCCGCATGGTGGACTCCGCAAAACAGCGGAGGCGAGGCGCTTGGCCAGCCTGCGAGGAGGCAGTCCACCTGGGCCCCGAGCAGCTGGACCGCGCGCCTCGCCTCCGGGGGAAGCAAAGCGCCGCGGTCTTGAAAGCGGGGACAGGCCGCGGTCGCCTACCAGCCGTAGCGGAGCGCGTGGTAGTCGAGCCACAGCTTCAGGTCGGCGGCCAGCGGGCCTTCGCGCAACCGCGCCACCACCTGGTCCTGGGCAATGACGTCGAGCCGTCGCGGATCCTTGAGCCCAGCGCGCATCGCCTCGCGGACCGCGCTGCCGTTCGGCCACCGGCGACCGAGCGGCGTAGTCGGCACGACGCGGCGGTAGTCGTCATTGGCCGTCGGGCACACGACGACGACCTTCATGTCGTCGACGCGCAGCGCTTCGGTGACGCCCTCCACCACCCTGCGGTCGCCGAGGAGCAGCATCCGCATGAGCTGGTAGAAAGGCTCGTACAGCAGCTCTTCGAACGGCAGCGTTCCGTTGAAAGACGATGTCGGCGCCGCGTAGAGATGCCGATACCGAGCCTTGCGCGTGTCGCCCGAACGACCCTCGCCCTTGTCCTCCGGATGCAGGTACTCCTCGCAGTACTTCCACTCGATGAGGTAGGCGCGTCGGCCCGACGTCGTGCGCGCCACGACGAGGGCGTCGAGGCTCGTCTGGTTCGCTCCCCGCGTGATGCGGCCTCCTTCGAGCGGCTCGCGCCAGCCGACCCACTCGAACTCGACGGGAGCAGCGTGACCGTGACCATCGACGATCAGCTCTACGTCAATCACGTCGGCGTCGAGTTCGCGGAGGACTGCCAGCAGCGCACCGGGCACAGAGGCGAGCGGAAGCAGGAAGTTCACGCAGCTCACCTGCGAACTGGCGAGGTTCCTCGTCGGGCCGACATAGGTCGCGTCCGGAACGCGGTCACCGCTCCGCGCGTTCGTCCACCACTGGATGCCGCGGGCGGCGAAGAACGTGAGGGCGGCACCGTCGCCCCGGAGCCCGGGGAACAGGTTCTCCAGCTCGTGGCCATGGGCCAGGAGGTGTGGGTTCCGCTTCGCCTTGTCGTCCGTGGGCTGCTGCGCGGCCTCGCTCAGGCTGCCGCGAAAGCGTGCCTGATCTCGCCGTGCGATGACTCCGAACCGTGGTGTCGCGGGTGGCATCCGGACCATTCTACTCGGCGGCACCCTCGACGGCTTCAGCCGAGAACCCGCACGCCGATTTCGCCGCCTCTCGGTCGCTCGACCTGCCGCTCCCGCTGACACGCGAGGGCGACCGCCCAGAACTTGTCGGCGTGGCCGCGGGCGTTGCGCTCGGCGTCGAAGCTGACCTTCCCCGAGGGCAGCACGCGGCGCTTGATGGCGTGGATCTGCGCGACGAGGTCGCGGTCG
>JBKDQC010000009.1:0-1026 GCA_046342295.1 Deltaproteobacteria bacterium
CGGAGCGCTTCATCCGCACGATGAAGGAGGAGCTCGTGTGGCTCCAGGACTGGGAGTCCGCCGACGAGCTGCGCGTGGCCATCTCGAGGTGGCTCGACGGCTACAACCATCGACGACCGCATCAAGCCCTCGGCTGGCTGAGCCCCGCCGAGTACCGCGCCTCCCGCCTCGCAACCCCACTCGCTCACGCCGCGTGACTCATGCCGTCCGTGCACGACACACCCGAATCCCGTGCACGCAAGTGTCTTGACGGAAGGGGGACACTGCAGTCGGGCGTGATCTGTTCGAGCTCGAGCCCGAACCGCTCGCGATGAGTGCCGAGACGATCGAAGGCCCACGCGAGGTAGGCCTGCACCGGTACGCCGAGCGCGCGACACGTCGCGACGATCCCGAGCAGCACGTACGCACGATGCGCCCCTTCGGTGCTGCCCGCGAAGAGCATGTTGAGCCGCAGCTTCGCGAAGTTCTGGAACTCGCGCTCCGTGGGCGAGTTGTCGATCGGCACCGCAGGGTCGTCGATGAATCGTGTCACATCAGAGCCGCCCAGTGGTTGCGGTAGTAGCCGACCGCGCTCGTCAGCAGATCCGAAGGCAGCAGTGTCGGCTCGACGACCACGAGCCACTTCGCGAAGTCGTCGGCGATCGGCCGGATGTGTGTGCGGCGATGCGCGAGCAACGCGGCACCCTCGAGCCCATCGGTCTGTGCTTGCTCTTGGGCGACGTACATCGCGGCGATGAACGCGCCGCCTTCCTTGGCGAGTACGGGGTGAGTCTGCTCGGCGTCGCGGAACTTGCGTCGACCGTGAGCGTTGCATCCTGACTCTGTCACGCGACGCGTGGCGTAGAGGCCGTTGAAGCGATGCTCCGCGTCGGCGGTCAACGTGCCGCGGAAGCGCGCGAGCTTGGCCAGCACGCCCTCTCCGCTCTTGTCGGGCGAATACTGGAACACCGCGCACTCGTAGTTCCGGTAGAGCTCGACGTAGCCGTCGTGCGCGGAGGGCAAGCCGGGCAAGAGCACCTTGAGGCC
>JBKDQC010000010.1:0-9485 GCA_046342295.1 Deltaproteobacteria bacterium
CCGCGGCGGTCAGCGCCTGCACGATGCGGAGCTTGTGCTCTGGCCGTGCCCTCGCGACGATGCTCGCGCGCGCGAGTCGCTCGCGGAGCTCTTGGTCGGAGGCTGCCTCGACGTCCGCGCCGGTCAGCACTTCGGGGTCGAGGTCGCCCACCTCGCGGGCGATCGCGAGGGCCGTCCGCACGTGGTCCCCCGTGATCATGAGCACGCGCATGCCGGCCTGGCGGCATCGACGCACGGCGTCGGGGACCTCGGGCCGAACGGGATCCTCGAGGCCCACGAGGCCGACGAGCTCGAACGCGAAGTCGTGTTGCTCGGGGGGCAGTGGGCTCGACGGTGTGAAGCGCGCGCACTCGACGCCGAGCACGCGAAGGCCTCGCGACGCGATCTCTTCGGCGCGCGCGAGCACCCGGGCCGCGCGCGCAGGCTCGAGGTGGCAGAGATCGATGATCGACTCGGGCGCGCCCTTCGCCGCGACGATCCAGACACGCTCCGGCGCCGCCTCCTCGCCGGTCGGCCGCCACACGTGCGCGATGCTGAGGAGCTGGGGTGTGAGCGGATAGGCGCGCTCGAGCGCCCAGTCCGCGTGCAGGTGCTCGGTACCCTCCAGCGTGCGCCGGGCCAGCTCGTGGAAGGCGATCTCCATCGGGTCGAAGGGATCGCGCTGGCTGGCGAGGACTCCGTGCTCGACGAGCGCGTGCACGTCCTCTGGGAGCGCGGCTGCGTCGCCGACGGTCACGTCGTACGCGACCTCGCCGCCGTCGTCCCGATCGACGAAGAGGTGAGCGATGCGCATGTGGTTCTGCGTGAGCGTGCCGGTCTTGTCGACGCAGAGGATGGTCGTCGCGCCCAGCGCCTCGACCGCCGGCAGGCGCCGCGCGAGCACCCGCTCGCGCGAGAGCCGGAAGGAGCCGAGCGCGAGAAATACGGTCAGCACCAGCGGCAGCTCCTCGGGCAGCATCCCGATGGCGAGCGCGATGCCGGCGAGGGCGCCTTCGAGCCACGCGCCGGTCCGCAGCCCGACGAAGACCGCCACCGCGATGCAGACGAGCACGGCGACGGTGCCGAGCCAGCGCACGAGGCGCGCGATCTCTGCTTGAAGCGGGGTGTCCTCGGGCTCGAGCGTCGCGAGGGCCTTGCCGATGCGGCCGATCTCGCTCGCCGCTCCGGTGGCGACGACCTCCGCCACGCCGCGGCCGGCCACCACGAGCGTGCCGGCGCGCAGCACGCGCGTGTGCTCTTCGCCCTCCGCGAGCTTGGTGACAGGCACGGCCTCGCCGGTGAGAAGGGACTCGTCGACGCGGACGTTGTGCGCCTCGAGGAGGGTCGCGTCCGCGGGCACCCGGTCCCCTTCGGCGACCACGACGACGTCTCCGACGACGACGTCGCGCGCGGCGATGCGCAAGGGCGCGCCGTCTCGCACCACGAGCGCGCGAGGCGCGGTGAGGTCGCGCAGCGCGGTGACGGCCCGCTCGGTGCGTCGCTCCTGCACGAGCGTGATGACCACGACGAGCGCGACGCTTCCCGTGAGGAAGATGGCCTCGCGGAGGTCGCCGAGCGCCAAGTAGAGGCCGGCGGCGACGGCCATGAGCGCGGTCATCGGCTCGCGCACGGTGTCGAACACGTGCCGCGCGAGAGAGCGTTGCGCGTGCTGCGCGAGCACGTTCGGGCCACCCTCCGCGAGACGACGGGCTGCCTCGACGGCGCTCAGTCCGGGCGGGACGTGGGGCTCGAGCGGCATGGGCCGGACTGTACACACGGATCGCGCAGAGGCGCGGTCGAACGCGAGGCGAACCCGACGCTCAGCCGCCGAGCGCCCGGAGGATGCCCTCGAGCTCGGCGCGCAGCGGGCCCGTCTCGGCGGCGGCCTCGCGTCGCAGCATCTCGCGCGTCTCGGATTGATCGCTCCGGAGGAGGTTCTCCTTCGCGACGTCCTTGTCCTGCCGATCGCCGTTGCGCAGGGCCTCGATGAGGAGCTCGACGGCCTCGACTCGGTTGACCCTGCCGATCGATGCGAGGGCCGCCCGGCGCACCTCGGGCTCGGGGGACTCGCGGTAGATGCGCGAGAGCGGATCGAGGGCGTGGACGAAATGCAGCGTCTGAACGCATCCGAGCGCCTCGCGTCGCACCTCGGGCGCCGGGTCGGCCAGCCCCTGCATGATCGAGACGAACGAGCGCTTGTAGAACAGCTTGCGCGTCGCGCGCATCGCGGCCGCCCGCACGCGCACGTCCTCGTGGCGGATCATCGCCTCGATCGGCGCGAGGCAGACGTAGAGCTCGACCGAGCCAAGCAGCTGCGCGAGCTCGACGCTCGTCTGCGCCGACGGCGAAGCCCCGGCGGCCCCGAGCTGCTTGAGCCGCACGAGGATCGCGCGGCGGCGCTGGAAGTCCGCCCAGCGGCGGTCGAGCGCCACCTCGATCATCGTCTCGGCCGGGTCGCCGGCTTGTTCCCATTCGACGACGTCGAGGAGCCAGATCTCCGGGTACGCCGTCGCCATGCGCAGGTACTCGGGGAAGCCCTGCATCGGCGTCGTGTCGTCCGGCAGGAGCTCGAGCCGCTTGGAGAGCCGCTCGTAGCGGGCCTTGCGCTTGTCGCCGAGCTCGAGCGACGCGAGCCTTCCGTACAGCGCACGCACCTTCGCGTAGAGGCCGAGCTCGTTGTACGCGTCGATCGCGGCCGCGTAGGCGTTCTCGGCCATCTCGGGGCTCGCCCCGCCGGCGAGGAGGCGCTCGGCCTGGAGCACGCTCGCCTCCGCGCCCTTGAAGCGGTAGTGGCGCGCGTAGGGCAGGGCCTGACGCCGCGAGTAGTCCGCGGCCTCGCGAAACAGCGTCGCGGCCGCGTGCAGCTCGTTGCGCTGCATCGCGAGCGCCTGGAAGTCCTCGTAGTACTGGACGACGTAGTACTTGAGCCCGTCCTCGCGGAGGATGCGGATGCAGTTGAGGTAGCCCTCGGCGAGGTTCTCGAAGCTGCCCTCCTTGCCGATCGTCAGCAGCACGCCGTAGCAGTCGAACGCGCGCTCGCGCTGGCCCTTGGCCTCGAAGCCGTCGGCCGCGGCGGTGAGGAGATGCATCGCGTGCACGATGGCCTTGCGCCCCGCGCTTCGATCGCCGAGGCGGAGGCACGCGCGGCCGAGGTTGAAGTGCACGAGGCCCGACGCGTAGAGATCTCCCGAGAGGCGAGGCGCGCCTGCGAGGCGTTCCCACAGCACCCGGGCGCCGCGGTCGTTCTTCGAGAGCTCGCACTGGATCGCCGCGTGCCCCAGCCAACCCGCTTGTTCGAAGGACTGCGCGGCGGCGCCGTGCTCCTTCGCGTCGGCCTCGACGCGCGCGCGGTCGAGGGGCAGTGGGCTTGCGGCGTACGCGCCGTTGCGGTCGCCCAGGTACAGGCGCGCCGAGGCCGCGGCACGGCCGCGACCGAGGGCCGCGTAGCAGCTCCCCATGTCTCTCACTGCCGCCTTGAGCTCGTCCTCGGTGATGTTCGAGCGGTCTGCGAGGCGCCACAGGTAGGCGAGCGCTTCCTCGTACTGCCGGGCCTCCATCGAGCGGCGAGCGGCGGCCTCGACCGCGCGCTTGTCGACGGTCGCCGTGCTCAAGGGCGCCCTCCCGCGGGCGCTCCGCCGAGGAGCTGGCCGATCTCCTTCTCCGCGGCCTCGAGGTCCGCGAGGCGCTGCTCTCTCTGGGTCGGCGGGACCGATCGACGGCCAGGGGGGAGCGACTCTCGCGCCGCGCGCTGCTGCGCGTCTCCGGCTGCGTCATCGACGATGTCCATCGCGCGCTTGGCGCGCTCCTCGCGCTGCTCGAGCGCAGCTTGCGTGACGATCTGCACCTTGTGGAGCCGCGGCAGGTACTCGAGGTCGAGCTCCCCGGAGCTCGGGAGCATGAAGATGCCGTAGAGCTGAGCGATCGAGCGCAAGCGCTCGATCGCGTCGAGCGGGACGTGGCACTCCGCGTGGGTCACGAGGTAGAGGATCACGCTCTTCTTCTCTCGGCGAGCGAGGCGCGCGACTTCGTTCGCGAGGAGACCGAAGACCTTGGCGTAGTTCCGGCCGTGCTCGCCCTTGAACGAGAGCACGTAGGGCACGTCGATCCCGTGCGACTTCTTCTTCGCGCGCGCCTGGTGCAGCTCGTAGAGGCGCGAATCGAAGAAGCGGAAGAAGACATCCTCGCCGCGGAGCTGGAGCTTCTTGATCAGGGTGAGCGCGAGCCCGCGGGCGAATACGCTGCGCTGCCCGCGCATGGAGGCGGTCGTGTCGACGCAGAGGTAGTGACAGCGACGCTCGTCCTCGCGGGTCTTGTCGCGCGAGTAGTAGAAGACCTCGTTCTCCGAGTAGCGCTGGTCGAACAGATCCTCGTCGTAGGCCAGCTCCGAGAGCATCAGCGAGTCGAGCGAGCCGCGGCGCGCGAGGCCCGCGTAGCCGTCCGCGGCGAAGGTCTGCGCGCCGGTCGCCCGCCGCGTCTCGAGCACCGAGGGCAGGAGATCGAGCGAGAAGTTCACGACGTCGTTCGCGTCTGGGCTCTCGAGGACGTTGAGGAGATCGACCGTACCGAAGGCGCTCGCGGCCGAGGCCTCCGCTCCGAACATTCCGAGCAAGCGCAGCGTGTCGAGGTCGATCTGTTCGATCGCGGTGAGCAGTCGGACGCCTTCGCCCACGAGGTGGAAGAGGAAGGACGCGTCGGCGCGGCGCTCGGACGCGCTGAAGAGCTGGAGCAGGCGCGTGTCGAGGCTCGAGTACACCTCCGGGTCCACCGGCAGAGGCACGGCCACGGGGCGCCGGCCAGGACCGAGGTGCCGCTCGTAGACGGGCCCGAGCACCCGCAGGAGCACGACGATCACGAGCGCGTCCGAGAGCTTCCACGCGCGCGACTTCTCGACCATCTCGGTCTGCGCGATCTCGCCGAGGAGCTTCTTCCACTGCGCGACGCCTTGCGCGATCTCGGGCGGCCACGGGGCCTTCTCCATCGGCCGCCGCAGCCGGATCTCGCTCGGCGCGTGCACGAGGAGCAGGCCGAGGTCGTGCACCACCCAGAAGGGCACCGCGAGCCCGACACGCCCGAGGGAATTGCGCCACTGCGCCGCGCGCACCGCGAGCATCGGGTTGGCGGCCTCGACCAGCGAGAAGCCGAGGCCACCGACGTCGCGCTCCTGCTCTCTCGTCAGCGGGATCATCGGGTCACTGGCTGAATTTGCCGCTCTGGAAGACGTGCCCGAGGAGCTGGTCGACGCGGCCGATCGCCTCCAGCGCGGGGCGCGTGTTGTTCGCCTGCAGGGCGGCCCGGATCTCGTTGAGGGCCTTGAGCTGGCTGAAGAGCTGGATGTCCGAGAGCGGCCGGTCCCCCGTGAGCAGATCGCGGATGCGGTTGACCTCCTCGAGCAAGGCGCCAATCCCCACGTCCGTGGCGCCGACGCGGCGCGCCTCGGGGTGCTCGCGGTACCACGCCTCGAGCACCGGTCCGATGATCCCATCGAGGATCTCGGCCTGATCGAGGTTGTTCCATGTGTGCTTGAGGAGGAAGAAGTCGCTCGGATCGGGGGCGGGGCGGTTGTCGAGGAAGGCGCTCGCGACGAACAGCTTGAGCATCTTGACCGCGCGGCGGTCGGAGATGGACACGCCCTCGGCGCGGATCTGGAAGACGAGACCCTTGTACTGCGAGAGGAAGGCCTCGGGGACCTCCCGCATGCGCTCGGCCAGGAAGATGTGCAGGCCCCGCAGATCGTGCGCCGCGAGGTAGGGCTGCAACCGATCGAACTCGCCGGTGATCTTCGAGACCTCGTGCTCGAGACCTCGCACGAGCAGCTCTTGGAAGTGGTAGCTGTCGAGGTTGTCGCTCTTGTAGCGGATGAGGAAGCGATCGAAGACCGCCATGAGGTCGTCGTCGTTCGGCACTTCGTTGGAGGCGCCGAAGCACGAGACGAGCGGCACCTTCACGACGTTCGATCCCACCGTGTAGAGGCGCTCGTTCAGCACCGACAAGAGCGAGTTCAGGATGGCGCTGTTGGCCTTGAACACCTCGTCGAGAAAGACGATGTCCGAGGCGGGCAGCATGCCGTCCATCCGCCGCTGGTACTGGCCCTGGCGGAACGCGGTGATGTCGATGGGCCCGAAGATCTCGTTGGGCTCGGTGAAGCGCGTGAGGAGGTACTCGAAGTACTTCGCGTCCACGAGCTTGGCGAACATGCGGATGACCGCGCTCTTGGCGGTGCCCGGCGGGCCGATGAGCAGCATGTGCTCGCCGGCGACGGAGGCGATGAGCATGAGGCGCACGGTCTCGGATTTGCCGAGGAAGCTCGCCTCGAGCTTCTGCGAGACCATCTGGAGGCGTTGAAGGATGGGCGGGACGGGAAGGGCCATGTCGTCTCTCGTGGTCGGGATCGCGGGGTCGCAGCGGGCACGGTCGAGCCGAGGAACTGCGCGAGGAGCATTACGAGGGAAGGAACGCCGGCTCGTGCGCGAGCGCGCGGGAGAGGAGCTGCGCGGTCGCCGCGAGCATCGGCCGGGGCACGCGGGAGCGAAACGCCTCGGCGCGGCGTTGGAGCAGCGCGCGGTGCTCGTCGTCGAACGCCGAGAGCTCGCGGCGCCCCCGGTCGTCGTCGAGGATCGCGACGAGCAACGCGGCGTAGCGGAGCGCTCCTTCCTCGACGAGGTCGCGCGCCGTCGGGGCGTGCGCATGGCCGTCGAGCGCACACACGAGGTGCATCTCGAGCAGCAACTGGACCGCGATGGCGAGCAGCGCGGGCGCGGCGACGAGGGTCGGGTCCGCGACGGCCGCGCCCAGCGTCGAGGCTGCCCGCCACTCGTCTTTGACGAGCAGACCGGCGATGGCGCCTCGGATCGCGCGGTCCGAGAGCACCGCGAGCGTCGAGGCGGTGAAACGGAACGCGGACGAGGGCGCGCGCAGCAGCATGGTCACCGGGGATCGCGACGCGATGTCCGCCGCGAGGCGGCGAAGGCCCAGTTCCTCGAGCCCCCCGTCGCCCTCGCGCTCGAAGAGCGCCTCGAGCGGCTTCACGTCGGCGGCCTGCTTCACGAACCGGAGCTTGGGCAGCGCGACGACGTTGGCAGGCACCGGCCGGCCGAAGAAGCGGTAGGTGTACGCCCAGTTCTTCACCACGACGTCGCGGCGCTGAAGAAGCCCGAAGCGTTCGACGAGCACATGCCGCGCGAGCGCCTCGCCGCGGCTCGCCGGCAAGCCCACGAGCCCGAGCCAGCCGCGCGCCCAGTCTCGGACGGTCCGCCGTGCATCTCGGGCGAAGGGACGATCGAGGGAGGGATCGGTGACGTGCACGACGTCATACATGGCCGCGCCCATGGCGAGCAGGGCCATCGAGGGCCAGCGAAGGGTCGGGACCGAGGCGATCTCCGAGGCCCCCCGGTGGAGCGCCTCGAAGATGCGCCCGTCCGCGTCGGAGCTGCCCGATCGCGCGGCCGCGAAGTAGCTCGCGCAGCCGGGCGCGATCGGACGCGCGAGCTTCACCTCGCCGCCCTCGAGCAGCGGCAGGAGGAAGTCGACGACGAGCGCGTCGTAGGCGGCTTGCAGCGCGCGCGGGTCGGTCAACGCTCGCCCCCTCCGCTGCCGAGCACGGGGCCCGAGGCGGCCGGCTCGTCGCGGCCGGGCGCGCCCCAGAGCGGGAAGCGGACCTCGGGGCCGTAGGAGAGCAGCGGCAGCGCGGGGTCGTCGCGGCCCGGCATCTCCGCATGAACCACGACGCCCGAGAGGGCGCGCAGGACGGAGCGGGACAGCGGTGCGAACGCCCCCTCCGGAACCACGCGCGGGGGTGCGCCGTCCTCCTCGAAGAAGATGTGGTTGCCTCGCTCGCTCGCGAGCATGTCTTCGAGCACGGCGGGCTGCACCGCCGGCACGAGGGCCATGCCCGTCGGCACGTAGATGCGGCCGGCCACCTCGCTGAAGAAGCGCCCGAGCGGGATGCCGTCGACGCCGTTGCGATCGATCAGATACAGAGACTCGGCCCCGACCGCGAGGCGGACGGACTCGAGCGCGCGCGGCGGCATCACGTAGAGCAGCTTCGCGAGCCACCCGCGCTGCGAGGCCGGCAGGACAGTCGCGACGACGTTGCGTGCCGGCAGGATCGAGGGCGCCAGGCGCAGCGGCACGACGACCCCCTCGGTCGAGCCGAGGCCGCGGGCGGCCTGCGCCTCGGTGTGCCCGTCGAGGCTCATCGGCGTGCGCACGAGCGTCCGGACCGGCGCGAAGGGCGGCAGCGGGTCGACCACCACGACCCGACCATCGCCGCGGAAGAGCGTGAGCGTGCTCTCAGAGAAGAGGCTCTGGCACGACTCGAGCGAGATCGGATGGCTGAAGCCCACCTCCATCCCGAGCGCGCGCCCGAGCGGCTCGAACACGGTGACGCCCGGCAACGAGCGGAGCAGCGCGACCACGCGCGGCGGTGCGTCCTCGAGCTCGAAGACGTGCAAGCGCACGGGGCGCTCGTCGAAGGCGCTCGTCGAGGGCCACTCCGCGAGGGCGACCCGCGCCTTGACGCGCCAGCGAAAGAGATAGCCGACGAGCGCGTGTCCGATGCCCGTCTCGGCCGTGGCGTAGAAACGCGTGGCCGACGAGCGCTCGGTCGGCGGCAGACGATACGGGGTGAGCTTGAGCAGCAGCTCGCGGAATGGGAGCTCGCGCTCCACGTCGTAGGCCTGGCGGTAGGCGTCGTGGTGAACCACGAGGTCAGCCCTGGCCTCGGGGACCTCCGCGACGTCGTAGCCGAGCGGGGAGGTCGCGTCGCGGTACTTCACGAAGTGGCGCTGCGTGCCGGTGAAGACGTCGCCGCCTGCGAGCCGTGCGACCGCTGCGACGCGGTCCATGCGGTAGGAGGACTCGGCCGCGAGGGTGACGACGAGCTCGCGCGTCTTGAGGGCGGAGACGACGCGCTGGATCGTGAGTGAAGGGAGGAGCTCGTCGAGCGAGCCCTCGTCGCCGTAGGCGCGGAAGAACGCGACCACGCGATCGAGCGAGGGAAAGAGCGCGAGGCCTTTCTGCCCGAGGACGACGCCCCGCGCGTCGGGGTGCACACCGGGCGTCCGGAACCGCGTCTGGTGAAGGGCCGCGCGCTCGAGGAACGATGCCACGGCGCGAAGGTACCACGCGCAGGAGGCCCTGCTCGGCTACGATGTCGCGGTGGAGCTCGAGGTCCCCAAGCTCGTGATGGTGCTCGCGGTGCTCGCGGCGCTCGGCGGTCTCGGGGCTTGGGGCCACGCGAGCGCGACGATGGAAGGCCGCCTCGCGGACGTCCGCAACGACGCGCGGTCGATTGGCTTCTCACGCGGCGGCCGCTTGCCCTCGGTGGCCGAGGTGCGCGCCCAGGTCGAGGCCATCGCGCTCGCGCGCGGGGTCGAGCTCGATGCGCTCGCCATCGAGACGCGCGAGGCCGAGGGGCTCGGGCCGGTCGGCTCGCTCGCCCCGCAGCTCGCGGGTGCGCTCACGGGCCGGCAGCGCGTCTACGCGATCCGCGCGACGGGGACGACCCA
>JBKDQC010000011.1:0-6580 GCA_046342295.1 Deltaproteobacteria bacterium
ACCCGGGGCTCTGCGTCTGGTACGAGGAGCGGATCGACGGCCGCATCCACCGCACGAGCACGAGCGTGATCGAGCCGACGGAGTCACTCTCGGAGCGCGAGGTGCCGCCCGGCCACGTCTTCGTCCTCGGCGACCACCGCGACCGCTCGAACGACTCGCGCAACCCCGCGGTGGGGATGATCCCGGTAGGCCGCATCAAGGGCCGCGCCGTCTCGATCTACTGGTCGAGCGACGGCGACATCCGCTGGGATCGCTTCTTCACAAGCGTGCAGTAGTTCGCGAGCGTGCGGTAGGCGGGACTGACGCGTCGCGTCGATCGGCCCCTCGCCCAGGGTGCTGCCTCGCGCGCGGCGCGGGGCTCGTGCTAGAGCGCGCGCATGGCGACGATGGTCCAGGCCGTGCGCATGGCCTTGCACGTGGGCGAGACGAAGCTCGGTGTCACCGACATCTTCGGCGAGGACGTCGGCCCGCCGCTGGGCGGGGTCTTCACCGCGAGCCAGGGCTTGCGCACCGCGTGGAACACGCCGCTCGACGAACGCGGCATCCTCGGAGCGGCCATGGGCCTCGCGATGGCCGGGCAGCGGCCGGTCTGCGAGATCCAGTTCTGTGACTACGCGTTCAACACCATCGATTTGCTCAAGGTCGCGGGGAACACCTACTGGGCCTCGGGCGGCGAGTGGAACCTGCCGCTCGTGATGATGACCCCGGTGGGCGCAGGCATTCACGGATCGCTCTACCACTCGCACTCGTTCGATGCGCAGGCGAGCCGCACCCCCGGCTGGAAGATCGTGATGCCGAGCAATCCGCGCGACGCCTACGGGCTGATGCTCGCGGCGATCGACGACCCGAACCCCGTGATGGTCCTGATCCCCAAGGCGCTCATGCGCGCCAAGGCTGCGGGCCCCGACGAGCTGATCCCCGGCGAGCCCGAGGATGCGCGCACGCTCGGAAAGATGATCGACGCGCCGATCGGGTCGCGCGAGGGCTGGGAGCCGGAGTGGCCCGACACGCCGGTCGAGAAAGTGCCGCTCGGCGTCGCGAAGATCGTGCGCGCGGGTAGGGATGTCTCGGTATTCACCTACGGGCGCATGGTGCACGTGTGCAAGCGCGCCGCCGACGAGCTCGCGGCCGAGGGTCTCGACGTGGAGCTCGTCGACCTGCGTACGATCCATCCCTACGACTGGGCCGCGATCGCGGCCTCGATCCGCAAGACGGGCCGCGCGGTCTTCGTGAACGAGGACACCGAGATCACGAACTTCGGCGAACACCTCATCCGCCGCGCCATCGAGGAGCTGTGGGACGCCCTCGAGTCCCCCCCCGTGCTCGACGCGGGCAAGCATCTGCCCGGCGTGGGCTTGGCGGACAACCTCGAGAACGCCTCGGTCCCCGGCCTCGCTTCGGTCAAGGACGCCATCGGGCGCGCGAGGTCCGGCGCACGACGCCGCGCGGATGTCCCGCGCGATCGCAAGCACGCCACGAGCTTCGCGTTCACGCAGGTGGACTTCGAGCCCGGCACCGGCCCGGTCTCTCGCGAGCTCTTCGCCGCGATGGACCGCGCCCACCGCCACCGCTGACCCTCCCAGGGTCGGCGTGAGGGCTCGGGTCGGCGTGAGGGGCGCGGCGGCGAGGCGACGCACGAGGAGGTCACGGCACGTGGGAACGAACGCACGACGGGTGTATGCTGTGGGCATGCACGGATTCGCTCGTCCCGACGCACCGCGCGGCCTCGCTGCGCTCACGGGAGTGCTGCTCTCCTCGACGCTGCTCCCGGCCGGCGCGCGTGCGCAGGACGCGGCGGTGCGTTCGCGGGCGGGGACCTACCTCGCGGAGATCGTCGATCCGTTCGAGAGCCGGCCTGCGACGCCCGCGGCCGTCGAGATCATCGACCCCTTCGTGAGCGCCCCGCGGGTGATCGTCCGGGCGACCTCGGAGATCCTCGATCCATTCCGGGCCGTCCGCGAAGCGATGCCCGAGCTGCTCGACCCGTGGTCCTCGTGACGCGATGAATGGCCAGGTCTCGCAGCCGCGCGCAGGCCGCGGAAGCTCGGGCTGGGTGCGCGCCCTGGGCTTGGGCTGCGGCTTCGTGGCCTTCGGTGGTCTCTGCGTGCTCGGCCTCTCGACCCGGATGCTGCTGGCGCAGGCGGACGACGCGACCTCGGCGTGCACGGGCTTCCTCGGAGATCTCCGCCGAGACGATTTCGGCTCCGCGTTCCAGCGCATGGGGGCGGACTACCAGGCCGACTTCGACGCCGCGCACCTGCGCGCCTCGGTCGGGGCGCTGGGCTCGCTGCGCGACCACGACTACCCGGTGGTCAGCTCGGTCGATGGCGACGACGGGCGCGCGACGGTCGAGGGGTCGCTCTACGGGACCTCGTTCGGGGAGGCGCTCTTCGCGTGCGAGCTCAGCGAGAGAGAAGGCTACTGGTACATCGATCTCGTCGTGGTCGATGGCACAGCGCTCGAGTGAGGTGTGTCGATGTCCACGAGCCCACGCGCACCGCAGTCTCTCCGCACCGTCGCCGCCGCGACGTTCGGCGCGCTCACGCTGGGGCTCCTGCCCCTCGGGCTCGCGGCGCCCGCGCGCGCGCACGGGCGCGAGCCGGCGGTCGGCCAGATCACGTTCGACGCAAACGATCCCGACCACTTCCTGATGCGGGCGACCTGGGCGCTCATGACGACCCGCGACGGGGGCGAGTCGTTCACGTGGACCTGCGCGGTCGCCGCGGACTACGACCGGCTCACCGAGGACCCCCCGGTCCTCCTCACCGAGAGCGGCCGCGTCGCGCTCGGCACCTTCGACGGCCTGAGGCTCTCGGACGCGCAAGGGTGCGACTATCGCGACGCGAGCGGACCGGCGTGGGGCACGTATGCGATCGATGTGCAGTCCGACCCGAGCGACGCTCGCACGTTCTTCGTGGCGATGTCTCCGGGCGATCGGCCCAACACGCTGCTCCGCTCCCGCGACGAGGGCGCGACCTTCGAGGTGGTGCACAGCTTCGAAGCGGGCGTCCTGCTCGAGCGGCTGCGCATCGCGCCGAGCGACCCTGGTCGGATCTACGTGACGGGCGCGGTCCCGCGCATGGGGGAGGCGCCGAGGCGGGTGCTCTTCCACCGCTCGAGCGATGGCGGCGAGACGTTCTCCGCGACCGAGATCCCGCTGCTCGAGGGCGAGCGCAATGCCCACGTCCTCGCTGTGGATCCGATGAACGCGGAGCGCGCGCTCGTGCGCATGACGCGCGCGGTGACCGACGAGACGCCCGAGCGTCTCCTCCTCACCGAGGACGGAGGCGGGACCTTCCGCACCGTGCTCGAGATCCGCGAGATCATCGCGCTCGCGTTTGCACACGATGGGAGCCGCGTCTGGGCCGGGAGCTGGTACGGGGGCCTGCACCGCTCGGACGACGGCGGAGAGACGTTCCGTCCGATCGTGCCGGACCTGCGCGTCCGGTGCCTCGCCGAGCGTGAAGCCGCAGGAGGGGGGAGCGAGCTCTTCGTGTGCGTCGACGAGCTCACGAACGACTACGCGGTCGGCCGCTCGCGGGATGGTGGCGCCACGATCGAGCCGGTGTGGGGCTTCGCGGATGTCGTGAACGACACGGGGTGCAGCGCATGCACCGTGGTCGGCGCGGTCTGCCCAGCCTACTGGCCGGACGTGCTGTTCGACATCGCGACGATCGGAGGCGTCGACGGCGGCCCGCCGCCGGCGCCGAGCGACGTCGGCGCCCCAGCGTGTGGCGAGGGCGGGGTGCCGTTCGACGCGCAGGTCGGCCGCGCCGCTGCGGGCGCGCCCGAGGGCAGCGCGACCGGCTGCGCGTGCCGCGCCGCGGGGGCCTCGGACCGAGGCGCCCTCGCGGCCCTGGCGATCGGGCTCGCCGCGATCGCACGCCGGCGCCGGCGACGCTGACCCAGGGCGGATGTCGCTCGCCGCTCAGAAATTGCCACGATTGCAAGGGGATTCGTTGACAGCCCCTCCCCGCGCTGCAACCATCAGCGGCCGCGCGCCGCCTCGCCCCCACGGACATGGTCGATCAGATTGGTAATTGCCGGGTCCTCCAGGAGATCGGCTCCGGGGGCATGGCCGTCGTCTACAAGGCCGTGCAGGAGCCGCTCGGGCGAACGGTCGCGGTCAAGGCGCTCAAGCCCTCGATTGCGGTGGACTCCGGCTTCGCCAAGCGCTTCGAGCGCGAGGCGCACTTCATGGCGTCGCTCCAGCACGAGAACATCCTTCACGTCCACGACTTCGTGAAGGACCGGGGCACGATGTTCATCGTCATGGAGTACGTGCAAGGCACCGATCTCTACGACCTCCTCGACACGACGCCGCGCCTGCCGATCGACATCGCCACCATCATCGCGCTTCAGGTCGCGCGCGCGCTCGATTACGCGCACTTCCGGGGGATCATCCACCGCGACATCAAGCCAGCGAACATCATGATCTCGCAGCAGGGCGAGGTGAAGCTGATGGACTTCGGCATCGCCCGCGACGATCGGCTCACCGACCTCACCGAGACGGGAACGGGCCTCGGGACCCCGAGCTACATGAGCCCCGAGCAGATCCTCGGCGACAAGCTCGATTTCCGCTCCGACATCTTCTCGGTGGGGATCGTCCTCTACCAGATGGTCACGGGTCGCAAGCCGTTCGTCGAGGACGACGCGCGCACCGTGATGCAGAAGATCCGTCTCGATCGCTACACGAGCCCTCGCAAGATCAACCCATCGGTGCCGCGCACGCTCGAGCACATCATGGGTCGATGCATGGAGAAGCTGCCCGCGAACCGGTACCCCACGACGCAGGCACTGATCGACGACCTGCAGGACTTCCTCGCTTCGCGTGTGCCGATCAACCACAACGCGCGCCTCGTGATGTACCTGCGCGAGGTCGGCGTCATCACCGATGCCAAGGCCGAGGAGATCCTCAGCGCGAGCGCCCCGAACCGCATGCGCCGCGGCAACGGCGACCGCCGCATGCTCAAGCAGATGTGGGCGGTGCAGGCGGGGCTCGGCGCCTTCGCCATGCTCGCGGGACTCGTGCTCCAGGGCACCTCGGGGCGGCTCGCAGGCGACCCCGATCAATTTGCCGCCGAGTCGGGAGCACCCGTCGTGCCGCAGCGCGCAGGCGCGCTCCGCTTCGTCGTCGACCCCTGGGCTCGCGTGGAGATCGACGGCCAGGAAGTGCTCACGACGCCATCGGCCGCGGAGGTCGCGCTGCCGGCCGGCCGCCACTTCCTGCGCCTCGAGAACCCGTTCTTCCACGCCGTCGACCGGCAGGTCTGGGTGCGGGAAGGCGAGACCCAGGTCGTCCTGGAGACGCTCGTGGAGCTGGCTCCGACGCCTGAAGGCGAGGCGCCTTGAGCGCTGGGATGGGGCGCGAAGCGGCGCGGGGTCTCGCCGGACTCCTGGCCCGGCTGTGGGTCCTCGGCCCGCTCGTCGCGCTGAGCGTCGCGGTGCCATCGAGCGTTCGCGCGGAGTTCCCGACCTTCGTGCACGTCGTGCGGGAGGGCGAGACGCTCGCGTCGATCGCGCAGCGCTATTACGGCGATCCGAGGCGGGAGAACGTGCTCGTGGCCGAGAACGGCCTCGAGACCCAGGGGGGGGTGCCGATCGTCGTCGGTTTGCGCCTCGTCATCCCTGCGGTCGCCTACCACCGCGTGCATGCAGGTGAGACGTGGACCTCGATCGCCGAGCGCTACTACGGCGCGCCCACACGCGCCTTCGTGATCCAGGAGGCGAACCCGACCGTCGAGGGAAGCCAGCCCGCCGAGGGCGCGGAGTTGCTCGTGCCCTACCCGCTGCGCCACGTCGCCGATCAGCGGGCGACCGTCCAACGCGTCGCCCGGCAGTACTTCGAGGACGCGCGCGCCGCCAACATGCTGCGCCGCTTCAACGGACTGCGCGGCACACGGCTCACGCGCGGCCAAGTGATCCTGGTGCCGCTCGCGGATCTCGTGATGAGCGAGGAAGGACGGCGCATCGTCGCGGAGGCGATGCCGGTCGCCGCGCCCCAGAACACGGCCGGGGACGTGCGTGAGCTGCAGGAACAGATCTCGGCGGAGCTGCCCGTGCTCCAGGAGGCCGTGCGCCGAGGGCAGTACACGGAGGCGCTCGCGATGGGCAACCGGCTCCTCGGGGCGGGCGAGCTCACGGGCAACCAGGTCGTGACCATCCAGCGAACGCTCGCGATCGCCTACGTCGCTGTCGGCCGCGCCGACCTGGCCGTGGACGCGTTCGTCGAGGCGCTCGCGCGCCAACCTGACCTCGAGCTCGACTCACGCCGCACCTCGCCGACGGTGCTGGCAGCGTTCGACGCGGCGCGTACGCGGCGCGCCGCCGCCGCCCCGGCCATCGACGCCGGGGCGACGACGCCCTGAGAGCACGTGGCACTCGGATGGATCGTAGCGGGTGCCACGGGCTCGAATCGGCGGGAGGGAGGCTCTGGCCGATTCACTCGGGTGCAGATCGCACCGCGTCACGCCGCCTTGTTCATCTGGGGCAACTCGGCCGCGGTGCGCTGCTGAAGCCGGACGCGCTCTGCACCCGTGGACGACCGCAGACGGGCGTCGGCGTGGACCTTGTCCGTGAA
>JBKDQC010000012.1:0-9470 GCA_046342295.1 Deltaproteobacteria bacterium
GAGGAGCATCAGGCCATCGAGGACGGCCTCCGGGCGGGGCGGGCAGCCCGGGACGTAGACGTCGACCGGGATGATCTTGTCGATGCCGGGGACGGTCGCGTAGTTGTCGTAGAAGCCGCCGCACGACGCGCACGTGCCGAACGCGAGCACGTACTTCGGGTCGCCCATCTGCTCGTAGACGCGCCGGAGCGCGGGCGCCTGGCGCTGGCTCACGGTGCCCACCACCCAGAGGAGGTCGGACTGGCGCGGCGAGAAGCGGGGCGCCTCCGCGCCGAAGCGGGCGACGTCGTAGCGCGGGCCGGCGACGGCCATGAACTCCATCCCGCAGCACGCAGTCACGAACGGGTATTGAAAGAGCGAGTACTTCCGCGCCCAACCGAGCAGCTCCTCGAGTCGGGTCGTGACGAACCCGGCGTCTCCTCCGCCCATCGTGGCCTTGCTGGGGATTGCGTTTCCGGAGCCGCGGATGTCAGCCATGGGAATGTGTCCTCCGGGACGGTGCCGTGGGATGCGAGTGCGTGTTGGCAGTCAGGTTCGGGACGCTGGTGCGGACCGGCAAGCGGTGTGGCACCCCGCGGAGCGAGAGATCGACGCGGAGCGAGGGGTCGACGCGGAGCGAGGGATCGACGCGGAGCGAGGGGTCGACGCGGAGCGAGGGGTCGACGCGGAGCCAGGGAACGCGCAAACCCTGGCCCGGGCCGCCGGGCAAGCTCAGCGCTCCCACTCGAGGGCGCCCTTCTTCCACGCGTACACCAGGGTGGCGCTGAGCACGGAGAGAAAGAGCACCATCTCGACGAGCCCGAACCACCCGAGCGTGCGGAATTGCGCCGCCCACGGGTAGAGGAAGACGGCCTCGATGTCGAAGACCACGAAGAGGATCGCGGTCAGGTAAAACTTGATCGACAGGCGCAGGTGCGCGGCGCCGGTCGTTGGAGAGCCGGACTCGAACGGCAACATCTTCTCGGGGGTCGGCGTGTGCGTACCGCCGAGGCTCGCCAGGGTGAAGATCACGACCGCGAGCGTGACCGCGACGAAGACCATCAGGAACACGGGAAAGTACGCCTCGAACATCGTGGTTCGTGTCCATGGGCGCCCGCGCTCGGAGGCGTCGGGCGCGCCGTTCGGGGCCGCATCTTCAGGGTGCGGCGCGGAGAGAGGGAGGCCGCGGGGGACGCGACCGGGACGCGGGCCGACCGTTTCTAGTCGGGTGACCTGGGGGTGTCAACGACGCGCGGGCTGGCTGTCCTGGATCCTGGGCGCTTCGCCAGCCTCCGAAGAGCACGAGACGCGTCAGACCTTTCGCGCCTCGAGCGCGGCGAGCCGCTCGCGCAGCTCACGAAGCTCCTTCTGGAGCTTGTCGAGATCTTCCCGGACGGCCGTCGACTCCCGACCCTTCGCGAGCCGGTCTCGGAGGTCGCGCTGGGCCTCCCTCGCGACGCGGCGCACGCGCCCGTCGAGGTCCCGCTCCGCGAGCCGGGACAGGGGCGCGGCGCCGCCAGGATCGCGCAGCGCAGCGAGCGCGCGCGCAGCCGCGCTCCGGATCCCCGGGTCGAAGGCGTCGAGGGCGCGCACGATCGCTTCACGGGCAGCGAGAAGGCGCGGCTCTTCCACCGTCACGGTGCGCGCCTTGCCGAGCCCGACCACCGCGGACCGGCGGACCGTCGGGGCGTGCTCCGCCCCGAGCGCCCGCTCGAGGAGGTCGAGGGCGCGGACGTCGCGGAGCGCCGCGAGGCCATCGACCGCCCCCTGCCGTACGCTCTCGCTCCAAGAGATCGGGTCCTCGGCGAAGCAGCGCGCGAGGACGTCGAGCGCCCGCGGGTCGCGCAGCTTTCCCAGGCTCCTCCGGAGCTCCCCCTCGACGAGGTAGGAGCGGTCGCCCCGCGCGATCCACGCGAGGAGCGCGTCGGCGGCCCGGGCCTCGCCCTCGAAGCGGCCGAGCGCCTGCGCGATGGCGCGGCGCACGCGGGCGTCGGGCTCCGGGGTGGCGTCGACCCCCTCCGGTGCGGCGGCGAGCCGCAGGGCGGCCCAAGCCTCCGTGGTGCGCTGTTCCCCGAGCGCGACCGCTGCCTCCGCGCGCACACCCCAGAACGGGTCGCGCCCGAGGGCGGCGGTGAGGGCCTTGAGCGCACGCGGCTCGTTGCGCCGGCCGAGCGCCCTCGCTGCGCGCCAGCGCGGTTGCGCAGCGGGAGCGTTCGCGAGCTGCTCGACGAGCAGTGCGGTCGAGAGGCGGTTGTCGACGGTGCCGAGCACCGAGGAGCCCGGGTCGATCAACACCTGCTTCGGTGGCGAGGCGCACTGCACCGCGAAGGTCTCCCGCGCGCGCGTGAGCTCGAGCACGACCCGCTCCGAGGTGTCCTCGGTGACGAGCACGAGCGGCAGCGAGACCGCGAAGAGGCTCGAGGGCGTGTCGCCGCGCGCCTGCGTCTGCACGACGGTGAGCTTCAAGAGACCCGCGGCCGCGTCGTGCTCGGAGCTGACCTCGAGGCTCGGGTGACCAGCGCGCGCGATCCACTGGTCGAAGAACGCCTCGAGCGAGCGCCCGGTGGCGTCCTCGAGCGCGCGGTGCAGATCGCGCGTCTCGGCGCTCTTGCCGCGCATGACCGAGAGATAGTGCGCGAGGCCTCGGAAGAACGCGTCGTCGCCCAGATGGCGGCGCAGCGCGTGCAGGACCAAGCCACCCTTCTGGTAGAGGTGCCGATCGAAGATGTCGATCGGCTTGCTCCAGACGTTCGTCACAATCGGGCGCCGGTAGCGGTCGCGATCCTCGTCGAGGTAGACGTCCTGGTCGTGCTCGAGGCCGAAGAGGTACTCGTCCTCGCCGCCGAGGTGCTCGCGCCAGAGGTGCTCGCAGTACGTCGCGAAGCCCTCGTTGAGCCACGCGTGGCTCCAGTCGCGGCAAGTCACGAGGTCGCCGAACCACTGGTGCGCGAGCTCGTGCGCCACGAGGGAGTCCATGTCGACGTCGATCGCGGCGCGTTCGTCGAGGAGCACGCGATCGTAGAGCGTCGTCGCGCTCGTGTTCTCCATGCCTCCGAAGATGAAGTCGTGCACGACGACCTGCGCATACTTCGCCCAGGGATACTTGGTGCCGAGTCGCGCCTCGAAGAGGGCGATCATCTGAGGTGTACGGCCGAGGGAGCGGGCGATGTCGCCGGCGCGGCCCACGGGGACGTAGTAATCGACCGGGAGCTCGCCGTGCTTGGCGTGGGCCTCTTCGAAGCGGCCGCACGCCAGCGTGATGAGGTACGGCGCGTGAGGATCGGACTGACGCCACCGGAAGGTCTCGAACGCCGCATCGGCCGTACGTTCGACGAGGATGCCGTTCGAGAGCGCGAACCAGCCTCTCGGGACGTTCGCGACGATCTCGGTCGTCATGCGCTCGCCGGGGTGGTCCGCGAGCGGGAGCCAGCAGCGGTTGTCCTCGTCCTGGCCTTGGGACCAGACCTCGGTCGGCGGCGCGTTCGGGTCAGGGCGCTGCAGCGGAGAGGTCGCGGCCACGAAGTACAGACCTCGCCGCGGAATCGCGCGGTAGCGCACGCGCAGGGCCAGGTCGCCCTCGCGGCCGAGGCCGTGCTCCCCGACGTCGACCGCGAGCACGCGACCGTCGTAGCGGTACCGCGCCGGGCGCGCATCCGACTGCGGCGGGCAGAGCGTCACCTCGTGGAGCTCGAAGTCCACGGCGTCGAGCAGGAGCTCCCGCGCCTCGGGGTCGATGCGCCGCGCGAGGATCATGGCCTCGCCGTCGACCGCGCGGGCGGCGAGGTCGAGCGTGATCTCCGCGTGCAGATGCTCGATCGCGAAGGGCCGCGCGCGCGACCAGCGCGGCGCATCCCCCGGGAGGTGGAAGCCGCGCGCACCGTCCGCGGAGCGGGCCTCGAGGGCGCCCTCCAGGGTCTCGCGGTCGTGGTCGGCGTCGAGCCCGAGGCGCTGAGAGAGGGAGAGGTGGCGACAGCAGTGGTGCGACATCGTGCGGCGCGTCCTGGGCCGCGAGCGCGTCGCGGCGGCGGGCGAGTAGAGCACGTCCGCGCCCCGTTCGAACAGGGAGAACGCGGCACGCATCCGCCCGCATCGGGGGCCGTGCCTGATGATTTCGACCGCCCGGGCTATTGCGCTCGCGCGCTCGGAGAGGCGAGCATGGGAGCCCGCCCATGGCCACGACACCGCGCGACGGAGCGTTCCGCCACGCCGAGGGAGCCCAGCCCCTCCAGGGGACCCGTCCGGGCGCGGCCGAGCTCCGGAGCTCGAGCGACGTCTCGAGGCAAGACCCGACCCGCTGTCCCCACTGCGCCGCGCCGCACCCCACGAGCTACTCGCACTGCCCGCTCACGGGCAAGCCCCTCCAGACTGGGCCGGCGCTGGTCGGGCGCGTCATCGCCGGGCGCTACCAGGTCTCGGGAATCCTCGGAGAAGGGGGCATGGGCGCGGTGTACATCGCGGAGCACCTGCTGCTCGGGCGCAAGGTCGCGCTCAAGCGCCTGCACCCCGAGCTCGCGGGGGACGAGAAGGCCGTCGCGCGCTTCCAGCGCGAGGCGCGCGCCGCCGCGGCCACCGGTCACGAGCACATCGTCGAGGTGCTCGACCTCGGCTACGCCGAGGACGGCGCTCCCTACCTCGTGATGGAGTACCTGCGGGGGATGGCGCTCGCGCAAGCGCTCAAGCAGGAGGGCCGGCTGCCGCTGATGCGCACGGTGAACATCGTCGGCCAGGTGCTCGCCGCGCTCGCCGCGGTGCACGACCGTGAGATCGTGCACCGCGACCTGAAGCCCGACAACGTCTTCCTCACGCGGCGCGGCGGTGTCCTCGACTACGTCAAAGTGCTCGACTTCGGCATCTCCAAGATGAAGCAGGAAGACGGTGAGCCGATCGACCTCACGCGCACGGGCGTGACGATGGGGACGCCCTTCTACATGAGCCCGGAACAGGCCCGCGGGGTCCGAAAGCTCGACCACCGCGTCGACCTCTACGCGGTCGCGGTCATCACGTACGAGTGCCTCACCGGTCGACTGCCACTGATGGGCGACAACTACCACGCCCTCCTGCAGCAGATCCTCCGCGTGGACCCTCTCCCTCCCTCCGCGATGACGCCGACGTTGCCCCCCGAGCTCGATGCGGTGCTGCTCAAGGGGCTCGCGAAAGACCCTGCGCAGCGCTTCCAGAGCGCCGCGGAGATGTCGGCGGCGCTCGCGCGGTTCGGGGCACCCGCGACGGCGCTCGGAACGAGGGCGACCCAGCCCACGCTCGCTCCGCCGCGGGACCCCGCTGTGGACCCGCGGGCAGCGACGGAGGCGAAGGGGCCCGAGGGGTCCGCCGGAGATCCGGATCGGCGCTCGGGGACCGTTCGACCGGTCGTGACGCAGAGTCTCGCGGGGAGCACCCGGCCCGGCGTGCCCAGCGGGGGGCCGAGCGTGCCGGTCGGATCCCAGCTCTCCACGTCACGCGCGACCGCACTCCCAAGTCCGAGCGCAGGCTCTCGGCAGAGCCTGCCTCCGGTCTCGCAGAGCGCGCGCCCTCAAACCGCGAGCGGGGAGTGGCGAGAGCAGGACGGGATGCGCCCCGACCCGACCCCTTCGCGGCCTGGCACGCCGACGTTCGTCTCTCCGGCCGGTTTCTTCCGCGGGCCGACGCCCTCGACCGGGCTGAGCCGTGTGGGCTCGCGCACGAGCTCTCCCGAGGTCCGCGCCGCACCGCCCACGGGCGCTCGCTACTTCTTCGCCGCTTCGGAGGACTGGCAGAGCGACCGCCCGCTCCCCGCCGTCCCGAGACCTCGAGGCGGCGCGACGTCGGTCCCCGCTGCGAGCGACGAGCGCACGGTCTCGGCGGCGCCACCCCTGGCCCGCGGCGGGACCGTCGACTCGTCCCAACCTCTCGCGGGCGACCCGCCGGGCCACGCCCGAGCTTCGGTGGCCCTCGAGCGACATCCGCCCGAGCTCACCCGCGAGCCTGGGCGCATGGACGCGGCCAGCGCCCCGTGCGTGAAGGGCTCTCTCGTCGCGGCGCTCCTCGACCACCTCACGGACGAGCTCGGCGCCGTGAGCCTCGAGCTCGCGCTCGGCACGCTCGAGCCTGCGATGCGACGCAAGCTCGAGGGCGTGATCCTGCCGATGGCGTGGCTGCCGCTCGCCCTCTTCGACGCGGTCCTGGCCGCAGCGGACCGGGACGCCGAGACCACGACGCGCGCGGTCTCGGCGGGCCGCGCGACCGCAGAGCGCGAGCTGTCGACGACGCACCGCATGTTCCTCCAGACGGCCAACCCCACGAGCGTGCTCGAGCGCCTGCCTCACCTCCATCGCGTCTACTTCTCGCGGGGAGAGGCGCGCGTCGGCCCGGCAACGGGCCCCGCGGGGAGCCCGGGCATACGCGTCGAGGTCGAGGGTCCCACCGCAGAGTCCGCGGCGCTCGTCGCGTGGCTGTCGGGGTTCTGGCAGCGCACCCTCGAGCTCGCCGGCGCACGAGACGTCAAGGTCGCGGCCGTGACCGCGCGAGGGCGGGGCGACGAATCGAGCGGCGCGACGCTGCGCTGGCGCTGACGCGGGCCTTGCCGAGCCGCGAGGCGGCAGATCGTGCGACACTGCGGCGCCATGACTGCCTCGCTTCGCGCGCGGACCCACGCGCCCCCCGGTTCCTTCGGCCCGACCGTGCCGCGCGCCGCCGTCTTGGTGCTCGCGCTGCTCGCCACGCCCCTGCTCGCGTGCCCCGGAGCCGAGCGACCGGCGCTCGAATCCATCGAGCGAACGACGGGAACCGTCTCCGAGACACTTCGGATCGCCATCCCCGTCGACAACCCGAGCGGGGTCGCGCTGCGCTACCGCTTCGAGCCGTCGCGCCCGATCCCCGCGATCGAGAGCGTCGCATCGATCAGCGGCTCGCCCTCGGGAGGGGAGCTTCGGTGGACTCCGCTCGCGAGCCACGTCGGCACGCACGAGATCGCGATCGTGATCGCCTCGCCTTCGGGCGACGAGTACGACCGCGCGACCGCGCTGGTCGAGATCCTGCCCGCGAGCAACGCAGCCCCCGTCTTCCTCGAGCCGGGCGCGGGAGGGACGTACGACCTGGCGCGCGAGCCTTGCGTGCGCTTCCGCGTGGAGATCCGCGACGATGACAGCCCCGGCGTGGAGATCCGAGCGCGTGGCGAGCTGCCCACCGGCGCCAGCCTGACGCCCGATGGGGGCAAGAGCTCGGACTTCGCATGGTGCCCCGAGCCCGACCAGATCGCCGCCGCGGAGCGCTGGACGATCGGGCTCGAGGCCGACGACGGCGACCATCCCGCCGTCCCGCACGACTACGTGGTCGTGCTGCGGAGCGGCGGCGGCACCGGCTGCGAGGGCGCTGCCCCGGTGGTGACCATCGTCTCGCCCGAAGGCGGCGCCAGCGTGACGAGCGGGACGGGCTACGACGTGGTCGTGACCGCGAGCGACGACGTCGGGTTGCGCGAGCCGCCCATTCTCTACTGGTCGACCGAGGCCCCGAGCGACCCGACGCGGCTCGACGTGACGCTCTTCGAGCAGGCACTGTTCGAGAGCGAGGCCGGCGACGGCTTCCGGGCGCGCGTGCCCTCGCTCGGGCTCTCGGCGGGAGAGTCCCGCGAGATCTTCTTCGTCGTGTCGGCGACGGACAACGACGATCCCGGCGGCACCGCGTGCGATCAGCGCACCGACACGCTGCTCTCGTCGTTCTTCGCCGTCGGCGGCGAAGGAGGCGCGCTCCGGGCGTGCGAGCGGTGCACGGCGTCGGTGGAGTGTGCGTCCGGGATCTGCGCGCCCTCCGCGGGCGGCGCCCGATGCCTCGACGCCTGCAGCGGCGACGCATGCGGGGGCGCGCTGCGGTGCGCGGAAGTGACGACGATCGAAGGGGGCTCGACCGATGCGTGCGCGGGCACGGGCGGCAGCGTCACGGGCGCATGCACGGCGATGTGCGTCAACGACGACGCAGAGCCCAACGACACGGTCGCCGCGGCCACGGCGCTCTCGGACACGGCCTCGGGACAGATCTGCAGCGGCGATCGCGACCTCTTCCGGATCGCGGTCGACAGCCCATGCACGAGGTGCGTCGAGGGCGGCGGTGGCGTGGCTTGCGCCGACCTCTGCGAGGCGGGCCCGTGCCGCACCTGCGTCGCCTCCGGCGGCGGCGTGGCGTGCCTGGCACGGTGCGGGCCCACGATGTCCGAGGTCGTCCTCGTGCTCGACGGCTTCACGTCCGGCGAGGGCGATCTCGACCTTCGCATCCTCGATGCCGGAGGGCGCATCCTGGGCTCGAGCGCAGGGGTCACCGACTCCGAGACCCTCCGCTACTGCGTGGGCGCCAGCGGCGCGCTCTATGCAGAGGTGTTTGGCTACGCGGGAGCCCAGAACGCCTACGACCTCGCTTTGACGGTCAACCCCGGCGGCTGCTGCGTGAACGACGCGCTCGAGCCCGACGACTCGGTCGGCGCCGCGCGCGCCGTGGTGGGCACCGACTTCGAGGGCACGCTCTGCTTCGACGACGACGACTTCCGGGCGTTCGAGGTGCGCTCGACGAGCCGCGTCGTGATCCAGGTCGTGGCCGATGACAGTGCCGTCGTGGACTTCGAGCTCTACGATCCGAGCGGCGCCCTGCTGGCGCGGGCAACCGACGTGGGCGGCACGCTGACGATCGATCGCACGCTGTCGCCTGGGCGCTACGCCGTGCGCGTCTTCGGGTACATGAACGCGGGCGACGCGTACCTCGGCACCGTCGAGCTCTCGCCCGCAGGCCCAGCCTGCTCCGCGACGCGCGACTGCGCCGCAGGGCAGGTGTGCTCCTCGGGCTCGTGCATCTCCGACGATTGCACCCCGGGCGCCGGCGCGAGCTGCCCGGCGATGCACGTCTGCCCCGACCTCGGGTCTGCGAGCGGCCCGAGCGACTGCGCGACGAGCTGCCTCGTCAATGCGGACTGCAGGTCGGGAGAGGCGTGCAAGTGGTTCGCGGAGGGGCGCGGCTGCGCGCGCACCGGCAGCGGCGCGCTCGGAGCGGCCTGCGCGAGCTTCCGGGACTGCAGCGCGCAGCGAACGTGCGTGGACCTGCCCGGGGGCTTCTGCACGCGCGCCGGCTGTGCTCGCAACGCCGAGTGCGAGACGGGGACCTTCTGCGCCGAGGTGGACGGTGTGCGTGCCTGCGCGCTCGACTGCTCGACGGACATGGCCCGGTGCAGGAGCGGCTACAGCTGCCGCGCCGTGACCGACGTCGCTGGAGCCTCTCGCTTCGCGTGTGCTCCATGACCTCGCGCAAGGAGCCCTCGGCCGCGCTCGCGCTCGCGCTCGCCATCGCCATCGGCGCGCTCACGGGATGCCACGGTGGTCCCGCTGCCGGCGACGCGGCGCTGCCCCCGCCGCGGATCGTCGCCATCGAGGTCCCGACACCCGTTCTGCCGGGGAGCTTCCTCCGCGTGACCGGTGTCGATCTCGACCGCCTCGGCAGCGACCCGACGCTGACCGCGCGCGCGGGCTCCTCTGCCG
>JBKDQC010000013.1:0-1353 GCA_046342295.1 Deltaproteobacteria bacterium
GTACCATGCCGCCTCGACGACGGTCTGCGACCCGCTCGACCATGGGTCGGGCCTTCACGCCGACACGTGCACGACGAGCCGCTCCGACGGCTTCGGGCGCGTGATCGATCAGATCCTGATCGCGTCGACCGCGTTGGGTACCAGCGACGACGAGTACCACCGCCTCTGGAGCTACTACCGCGCCGACGGCGTGGTCACGACGCTCGTTCGTGCGGCGACCGGCGATCAGGCCCCGCGACCCTCGCTCGCGTCCTTGCCCACGCTGCACGTGCGGCGCGACTTCTTCTACGACTCGGTGGGGCGGCGCCTCGGCTCGAACGACCCCGACACCGACAACCCGGCCGACACGAACGGCGGCACGCGCACGTGGCGCTATCGCTTCAACGTGCTCGGCGATCTGATCGCGGTCCGCGACCCACGCGGCTGCGGCCAGAACTTCTTCTACGACCGCGGCGGCCGGCTCCTCGGCGAGCAGTACGTGGCCTGCGGCGAGGCCCCGACGACGATCAACGAGGATCCGATCGCGACGATCACGGACGCGGTGCTCGAGCCCGCGGGCGGGAGCATCACGTGCCCACCGGGATATCAGTGCATCTCACAAGGTGTCTCCACGATCACCCTCGCCCATGTCGACGTCGCATACCGCTATGACAGCTACCCCGCGTGGTTCACGGGCGTCGGCTACGTTCCCGAGGAGGCCGCGGGCACGCTCGGGCGCGCGACGGGCGTGGAGGATCGCGGGCAGCGCTCGATCGTCGCGTACGACGAGCGCGGCAACGCGATCTGGACGGCGCGGCAGATGGCGATCATCCCCACGGCGAGCGGACTCGCGACGGCGCCTGGCAGCGGCAACTACCCGGACGTGACGGAGACCGCGCCGTTCGGGGCCGACGTCACGTACGATACGGCGCACCGCTACGAGCAGTCGAGCGAGTACGACTACGCGAACCGCGGGCGTCGCCTGCTCTTGCCGATCGATCCCGACTTCGGTGGGGCCGGCATCGCCGGGCCGGAGGTGCGGGGTGAGCTGCGGCTCGATGCCCGCGGGCTTGCCATCGGGGCGAGCGCGTACCTCGACACGGAGGAGATCCCCGTGCTCTCGCTCGTGGACTACGAGGTGCACGGGCTTGCGATGGTGCGCGAGTACGGGCCGTCCGGCGCGCCGGTGCTGACGGAGACGTTCGGGTACGACAACCGCTTGCGGCCGACGAGGCACATGGCGCTTCGGTCCTCGACAAGCGGCACGAGCGCGGGCGAGATTGGGTATGTGACCGAGGTCGCGAACGAGCTCCTGACTTGGGATCCGGCGAGCAACCTCACGGGCATCGTGGACGATCGGGACACGACCGAGTG
>JBKDQC010000014.1:0-18889 GCA_046342295.1 Deltaproteobacteria bacterium
GGCTCCGAGCGCTACAAGGGGGGCACGCGCGTCACCTTCACGGCGGGGCCTCGCGCCCGAGCGATGCTCTTCGACGAGGATCACATGATCCGCGAGCTCGCCCGCGAGCTCGTGTGCCCACCGACCGAGGTAGGCACCGCGGTCGCGCGCCTCCGCGCCGATGCGCTCGCCGCGCGCGAGGAGACCGGCCGGGTGCGCGCGCTCCGCGCGCCGTCGATCGCGCGCGCTGCGCGCCCCGGATCGCACGGCGAGCGCGTGGTGCTGTCACTGCCCGAAGGTGGGGTCGAGCTCGCCAAGGCCGTCGTCGCAAACCTGGTTCGGGAGGGTTCCCTGACCGTGATCGTGGGCGCGCACCTCGACGATGGGCTGCACACGATCGTGGCGCGTGGCCCAGGCTCGAGCGTCGACTGCGCCGCGCTCCTCAAGTCGATGGCGACCGCATGCGGCGGTCGGGGAGGAGGCAGAACCGAGCGTGCCGAGGGGCGGATGCCTCCGGGCACCGACCTGGTCGCGATCTCCGCACTTCCGCCATGAGGGCACCGGTGACCCCTCCGAGCGTGCGGCGCCTCGCGTGCGCATCGCTCTGGTCGCTCACGCGCGAACGAACCTGCCGTCGCGGACCAGGCGAGGCAGACGCCACACGGCCTGGCCCGAGGAGAGGTCGAGCACCACGAACCCGTGAATGGCTGTGTGGTCGGTCCCAGCCACGAGCGCGAAGCGACCGTCCTCGGAGACGTCGTGCAAATCATCCCAGCCGGTGGAGATCACGCGCAGTGTCGTCGCGCTCGCTTCGACGATCTCGCAGATGGAGATCGTGAACGGGCGCGTGGTGCAGCGAGCGAAGACCAGCGTGCCGTGCGGGGTCGCGGCCGCGGTGCCGAGCCGGTACGCGGTGGAAGTGCTGGGGCCGTCGAGCACGACGCGCTGGCCGGAGCGGATGGAGGCTGCGACGAGCTGGTCCGAGCGTAGCGTTCGCTCCGGGGCGACGTCCTCGGCGTAGAAGACCGTGTCTCCAGCCGCGACGACCAACTCGGTTCGCACCGGGCCTGGTAGCAGGGCTCCGGCGCTCGGCCGGGCGCGCAAGAGCGAGCTCCACTGGAGCACTCCGATGCCATCCTGCGTGGCCCACGCGACGCTCGCGCCCGGGCCGACGCGGCTGAACCCGATCGTGAACGGGACCCTCGCGCGATGCGTGGTGGCCGACCCGTAGAGGAGCACCGAGGCCTGCATCCTGTCGCCCACCGGGCGCTGTGTCTCGGTCACCAACACGCCCGTGGTGGGGCTCCAGTACCGGAACATCTCGATGCAGCCGTCCTCGTGGATGCACCGCCGATCGCGAGCGCGGACGGTCACGCGACCCGCCTGGTCACCCATCACCCACGCCGGCGGCGTCGACGACGTCTCGAGCTCCTGGGAGAACGAATAGCGCTCGAGCGCCCAGAGCCCTGCGGACTCGTCGACGTAGAGGCCCCGATGGCCGTGCGCCGGGATCGACTGTCCATCGTCGTTCGTTCGCGTCGGAAACGTGTAGAGGCGCGCGGTGGTCCCGTCGGCCCCGAGGCGCGTCAGGCCATCGTCGAACATTGCGAGGACCGCGGGGTGGGCAGTGCTCTGGGCCTGCGCCGGGGCGCCGAGGCCGAGGAGAACCGCGAGGACGGTGACGAGAGAGCGAAGAGGTTGCCGCATGTCGCACGGACATGGTCTCCCCGAGTCCTATTCACGCCCGGCGTCAGCTCGCCTTCACGAGGTTGCCGGCCTTGCCTCGCAGAGGCTCGAGGCTGAGCGCGCGAGAGAGAGCGTCGGCGTGGACGCCGGCCGTCCGCGGGGTGACGAAGGCGTCCACGGCGAGGGTCTCCTCGGGGCGCAGCGGCACGAGGCTCGCGAGCCAGAGAGCGGTCTCGCCGCGCGCGGGGACGTCGAGGAGCGGATCGAGCCCGCTCCGAGTGACGAGCACCCAGCTCACGATCGCATGTTCGCCCGCGAGCGCGGGGGGGACCGCTTCGGCGTCGCGGTAGCCCGCGACCGCGCCTCCGAGCCCGGCGGTGACGAGGCGGTGCGAGAGCGCGACGCGTTCGCGCTCGATCGCGACTTCGTCCGACACCGCATCGATCACGAGGTCCACGTGCTCGAGCAGCCCCGCGCGCTCGATGGCGCGCGCCAGCGGACCGACGGCGTCGTGCGCGCTCGAGGGCGCGGTGCGGAGCGTCTCCGCGAGCGTGAGCGCTTCGCTGCGGGGCACGAGGATCGAGATCCGCCGGAGGGTGCGTGGCGCATCCGCGCTCGCGGCCGCATCGACGCCGTCGCCCTCCTCGAGACCCTCACTCGCCTCGAGCTGCTCGCGGTAACGCGTGCGCGCATGCACGAGCGACGCGAGCACGAACATCGGCCCGAGGAGGTGCCCGAGGTAGAGCACGCTCGAGAGCCCGCCACCCTCGGCGCTGATCTGCCAGCTCGCCCGCTCGTAGGCGCTGAGCATCGCGTCGTCCGCCGTGCCACGCACCCTCGAGCCCAGCGAGGCCGCCCCGAGGCTCGTCGCCACGCCGATCACCAGGAGCGCTGCGCTCAAGGCGTCGGGCGAGAAGGGGATGAGACGTGAACGTCGTACGGCTCGGCTCGACATCACCCTCGATGCTGCGCCGAGGACGCCCCGACGACAACCCCGCCGGAGCGTCAGCCTGGGCCTTCGATCTCCGGCGGCCGCGGCGGCACGAGGAAATACACGCGCCGCGCATCGAGCGGCGAGCCGTCGCCTCGCACGGTCAGCCGGGCCTCGAAGAGCAGCGGCCTCACGTCGGGCATCACCGTGGTGTTCGTCACCGGCACGACGTCCCAGCAGATGCGGGTCCCCGGGGTCACGGCCGGGAATGCGTCGGGGTGCGTGTCGGCGTCGGTGTCCTCGGTGGCGATCGACGCGCAATCGGGCGCGGTGGTGTTCGTCTCGAGGTAGTCGATGAACTGCAGCGCATCACCCGCATCGCCCGGCTCGTCGCTCGCTTCGATGGTCGCGCGCAGCGGGACACCTTCGACGATCTCGTTGATCGCGGCGGTCACCGCAGGCACCACGGACGAGTCCGCCCCATCGAATACGAGAGGCGCGCCCGTCCGGTCCACCGAGCCCGACGCGTTGGCCAGGTCGACGAGGTCGCTCCGTGCGCCTGCGCCTGCGGCTCCGCTCCAGACCCCGATGAACGTGATGTCGCTCGCCATGAGCGCGGCGGCGGCCTGCGCGGCGGTCTCGCCTCCGTCGCTGTCTTCGTCCGTGAACGCCACGAGGATGCGCACGGCTTCGTCTCGGAACGCGGGGCAGCCGATCGTCCCGGCGCCTGGCCCGGTGCACCCCGACTCGCTGCCTGGGGCGCCGGCCGGGTCGGCCACGCCCCACACCGCTCGGTACTGCGCCTCGGTGCTGCCCGAGGTGCCGAAGCCCAGCGCGGCCGCCGTCACAGCGGGGTCTGCCTGAAGCGACTGGGTGTTCGTGTACTCGCCGAGGTACCAGCCTCCCCCGGTCCACGGGCTCGTGATGCACGTGTCGAGGCCCGGGTCCTCGATGCAGCTCCCCGTGAGGCCGCAGACCTGGCCTGCCGCGCACTCCGAGTCGCGCGTGCACGCGACGCCGAAGTCGCGGCACGTGAGATCTCCCACGAGGGTGCCCACCGCCGTGCGCAGCGCCGAGATCTCGGCGGACATCGAGCCCGATCGGTCGAAGAGGAAGTACACGTCCGCGAACTGGATGCTCGTGCGGAACGCGAGCGTGTCGCGCGTCGGCGCCGGCGGTTCCATGAACGGTACGACGAAGACGAAGTCCCCGCGGGTGCGCGGGCTCTCGGTGCCGTCGGTCGGGCTCGTCCCCGCGGCGGTCTCGATCAGGTCGCTCACACCGTCTGCGTCGGTGTCGCTCGAGAGGGGCGACGTCATGGACACCGTGACTTCGTCGCGGTCGGAGAGGCCGTCGCCGTCGCTGTCGGGGTCGCGGAAGTCGGCGACCATGTCCATGTCGGTGTCGACGGGCGGTGTGGCGAGGTCGGTGTCACCCGCCTCCGTTGCGTCGGGGATTCCATCGGCATCGCTGTCTGCGTCGAGGAAATCGAGGATCGTGTCCGCGTCCGTGTCGACGTCGAGGTCGTCGCCGTCCGCGATGGTGTCGGCGTCGCTGTCGGCGTCGTGGTGGTCCTCGAGCCCGTCGCCGTCCGTGTCGGCCGGGGGGCTGGTCGCGCCACGCAGCTCGCGCGCGTCGAGAAGGCCGTCGTCGTCGTCGTCGAGATCATACGCGTCCTGCCGGCCGTCACCGTCGGTATCCGCGGCCTCCTCGCGCGCATCGGGGATGCCATTGTTGTCGGAGTCCGTGTCGAACGCGTCCGGCGTGCTGTCTCCATCGGAGTCGCGCGGCGCCGAACGTACGTCGGCGTCGCCGGCTTCCTCGGCGTCCGGCCTGCCATCGCCGTCGCTGTCCGCATCCAGAACATCCGGGGTTCCGTCGCCGTCGGTGTCGCGACCCGAGGCACCGCCTTCGTCGTCGTCGCCGCTGGTGTCCCCGTCGCGGTCCGCCGGTCCGCTGTACGCGTCCCGCGGTCCGCCGTCGGGCCGGACGATCACGTTCGGCGCGTCGCAGCCGGCCAGCACCGTCGAGGCCAAGAGGACCAAGGCGAATCCCGCGGCCGAGCCAGGAGGGGCAGGCGGCCGCCCTTCGTGGAGACCTGAACAGCTCACGGGGCGGTTGGGGTCGGGCATGGCTCGAGGGTACCGCCGCCCGGTCGGCGTGACATCGGGGAGCGCTTTCTGCATCCTGCGCCGCCATGTCCAGCACCGACGAACCGCGCCCCCGCCCCTCGACGCCCGCGGCTGCGCCTCCAGGAGCGGCGAGGCCGGCCGAGCCGCACCGCTGCGCCGAGATGGGCCCCGGCACGCCGACGCCTGCGGACGACCGTGCGATCGCGAGGAAGGTGCTCGCGGCGGGGGACGCCAAGCACGCGGCCCTGCACTGCGCGTTCGGGCTCGCGCTCGAGCCGACCAAGCCCGAGCAACTCGCGCTCGTCGACGAGATCTACGCCGCAAGCCCCGATCCCTTGTCGCTCGTGCCGCTCGAGAGCACGACCTTCTTCGGCGTCGTCGCCATGCGCGCCATCTTCCTGAAGAAGGCCGGTCGCATCGTCGAGGCCCTCGAGCTGCTCGTGCAGGTCGTGGCCGTGCGCCCGGACCTGCCGTTCGGCGAGTGGCTCGACACCTGGCTCGACGACGCGACCCTCGAGAAGGTCGAGCCCCAGGTGCTCGCACGCCTCTTCGATCTCGGCCTCCAGCGGCTCGTGTCCACCGAGCTCGGGGTCGCCAACGGCCGCGGGGTCGCGGAGCGGATCGCGGCGGCCGCGCGCCGTGCGCGCGCGAGGTACCCGGAGAGCGCGCCGCTCTCGTTCTCGCTCTCCCGGGCGCTTCGCATGTCGCGCAAGCTCGACGAGGCGCTCGCGGTCGCGAAGGAGGAGCACGAGAGGCGCCCGTCATACCTCTCGTCGGTGTTCCTCGCCGGTGTCCACCGCGACCGCGGCGAGCTGAGAGAGGCGCACGCGCGCTTCGAGGAAGCCCTCGCGAAGCAGCCCGACGACGTCGCGGTACGTCTCGACATGGGCGACCTCTCGCTCGACCTCGGCCGGCCCGACGACGCCATCGCCCAGTACGAGTGGGTCCTCGGCAAGGAGCCCGAGAACCCGTGGGCCAAGCCGTCCGCCCTCTATGCGAAGTTCGCGAAGTCGAACGACAAGGCCCTGCGCGACGAGCTCGAGCTGCTCGCCGAGGGCGACACCAAGGGGCGCGCACGCGCGCTCGCGCTCGCGATCACGCCCTACCTCGGCTTCCTCCCGCGCCGTCCGGAGTCGGTGCTCGGCGCGGTCGACGCGATCCGCGAGCAGGTGCGTCAGAAGGGTCTCGACGAGGTCAAGAAGCAGCCGGTCAAGCTGCAGCTCTCCACACTCGAGGCGCCGAGCGCCATCCGCGCTGCGGCCGCGCAGTTCATGGAGATGGGGCTCGCGGTCGACGTCGAGATCGGCGGGATCCCGCAGCCGGACCCGCGCCAGCCGACGCAGCCGACCGTCTACGAGATCTTCCGCTACGACGGCGCCTCCACCAAGCCCGTGCTGCCGCCTGCCAGCGAGAAGACGGCCATCGCCATCGCGCGCTTGGCCGCCACGCGTTTCCACGGCCCGACGTGGGCGGAGCTCGCGCGTCGCTCGGCCAAGGAGCTCACCTTCGAGAAGGTCCCCGAGCTCTTGTCCCTCATGATCATCTTCCCGCCGCTGCCGCGCGCCGTGCTTCCGGATGGCAAGCCCGCTCCTTCGCCTTTCAAGCTCGCGGACTGGTGGTTCCGCGTGCAGGTCGCGAGCGCGCTGACCATCGCGTTCGTCGACGATGGTTGGGAGGAGTCCGTTCGGAAGCGCGCCCTCGAGTCGATGATCTTCGGTCCGCCCGACTGGATCACGACTGCGGGCATGGTCGCGCTCACGGCCCTCGCCAACATCGACCCCGTCGCCCGACCGCACGCCGAGGCGCTGCTCTACGGCCTCATCCGCCCGGCGGCCTCCGCGATCGAGCTCGCCTGCGTCGCGCAGCCGCTCGCGCACTGCCTGCTGCAGCTGCCGGGTCTCGACGCCGACACCAAGAAGTCCTTCCGCGAGCTTCGTGCCGAGATGGAGCGGGGCCCCGAGGGCAGCGGCGCGATGTGACCGAGCCCGTTCGCCGCTGGGCCGCCACCGTCCCGGTCGTGGCGCTCTCTGCCTGGCTCGCGGCGTGCGGTGCGAGCGCGCCGCGCCCGGAATTGCCCTCGCGGCGGCTCACGGGCGAAGCGGCGCTCGAGGACGAGCCGCGCCCCCGCTTCTCCGTCGAGGGGCTCGAACTTCCGGAGCCGCCCGCCTCGGTCGAGGTCGACGAGCCGGCCCTCGAGCCGGTGTTGCGGCACGCCCGCGCGTTGCTCGCGCCGCCACTGCCTGCGCCCGACGACGCGACCACGGCCGTCGATCTCGCGGCCTTCGTCGAGGGCCGGCTCGCGGGCTGGATGGACGCCACCGCCCAAGGAATCCGCGCGCTGTGGCAGGCCATGCAGGGGCTCGACACCCGTCTCCTCGGTGCTCACGTCGTCGCGCGCGCGGTCACCGGCGCCACGCTCCTCACGCTCGCCGAGCGCCTCGACGCGATGCCGCTGCCCGTCGCGATCCAGTCGGACGCGGCGCTCGCCTCGGGCATCCGCGGCGCGCTCGAGGGCGCCTCTCGGCCGATGCGAGAGCGTGCGGTGCAAGCCTTCGGCGCGTGCGCCAGCGAAGCCGTCGGCTCGGCCGATCCTACCCTCGACGAGTGGCGGCTTCACTGCGACGCCGCGAGCGCCCGGGCCAGCGAGCCGCGACGGTCCCCATGACGCGCTGCGTTCTTGCGCCCGCGGAGCTCGGCCCTCACGATCTCGGGCATGGGCAAGTCACGGAGCTCCTCGCGCAAGGCCGACGACCCACCAGCTCGGCGCGTCCGCTCCTCGCGTGCGTCGTCGTTCTCGCGGCCGCTCGCCCTCGCGATCCCGCTCCTCGCTCTGCTCGGTTCTTCGTGCGGGCCGGGTGATTCGGTCGCGCCACGCGCGCGTCTCGAGACGACGCCGACGTCCGCGGCGCTCCCGACACCGGGCAGCCCCCCGGTGCCCGCGACGGAGCCCCCCGCTCCCTGCGAGCTCCTCTCGCTCTACGTCGAGGGTCGCGTCTCCGAGCGCGTCTGCGCGAGCGACGCCGAGGCCCGCGGACTCACGGTGATCGAGCTGTCGAATGCCTATGCGCCGCACGTCTTCGACGAGGCGCCCGGGCTTGGCGAAGCAGGGGTCCTGCCATACCGCGCGGCGTACGTGGCCCTCGCCGACGAAGACTGGCAGGCGCTCCCGGAGGACATCGATCCCGAGCGCTACCTCGAGCTCTTCGGTATCTCGCCTACGTTCCGTGTTCTCGCTTCACGTCTCGGTGACTCCGACCGCCACGCGTGCCACGCGGCGATCGACGACACGTCGCTCCTCGCTTCGGCGGGTACCCTGCGGACGTGGACCACGCCCGTCGCCGAGCAGCGCACGCGGCAGCGTCAGGTGCGCTTCCACGAGGCGCACTTCGAGCGGGAACGGGCGCGCTTCGGTCTCGCGTCGATCGAGGAGCTCGAGGGGCGCACCGCGCACACGGCTGCGCTACGTACGTTTCTCCGGAACCGTGAGAGGATCCGCGCGATCGAGGCGCTCCAGGATCACCTCCTCTGCGATCGCTTGCTCGATGCGCGCCGTTACAGCCGGGGGATCTTCGACACCCGCACGGCGATCGCGCTCGCGACGAGCCAGCGCATGCACGTGGTCGTGGCTGCCGGGACCCTCGATGTCGCGAGCCGGCAGGCGCTCGCCGAAGACAGCCGGGAGGCGGACTTTCGCGCAGTGCTACGCGCGTTGCGCGAACGCGTCGTCGATGCGACCGGCGTGATCGAGGACGGCTCTGCGCGGAACGCGTGGGGCACGGTGCTCGGCCGGCAGCTCGACCCTGCCGAGATGCGCGACCCGGTTGGTCACGACCCGCTCCCGAACGGCGCCGCCGACTGGATCTCTCCGGCGACCGAGGACGCGGCGCGTGCGCTCGGTTGGACGAGCCCTGACGGTTTCCTCCGCTTCGCGCGCGGGCAGGAAGGCGGCGAGGGGATCCCACCGCGGGCCGCAGTGCAGCTTCCTCCGCGCCCGCGCTACCACGGTCTGCACATGGAGCTTCGGGCCGAGATCGACCGTGGAGACGTCTGGTTCGACTACCCGTACACGTCTGAGGGGCGTCGACGCGGCCAGCCCGTCCGCCTGCGCCCGACGTTGACGCTGCTCGGGCGCGATGGCGCGGAGGAGGTTGCGCTCGTGCGCTGGCCCACGACGATCGGCGGCTGGAAGCCCGAACGCACCCGCGCGGGCGGGCTCGGCCTCCGCTACAAGGAATCACCCGCGGGCCCGAGGCTCTGGAGGGACATCGTCGCAGCGCCTGCGTGGCTGCCGCCTCCGAGCACGCCGGATGACGAGCTGGTGCGGCGTGGCCCGCGCGGGCGCTACGTCGCCAACACGGCGCTCTTCGGACCGGGCTACCGCTCCGCGTACGGCCTGGCGATGGTGATGAACCACCGCGTGCTCCCGCCGCGCGCAGAGGGCGAGGCGCCCACGCTCTACGACGAAGGTGTGCGCGCGCACGGCTCGGTCAGCTACGGGTCGATCCTCCGCGGCACGAGCCACGGCTGCCATCGTCTCTACAACCACCTCGCGGTGCGGATGATGGGTTTTCTCCTCGCGCATCGGACGCACGTGCGCCACGGAGCCATGCAGGTCCGCTACGGTCGACAGGCCCGCTCTCCGACGGGTGTGGTGACGGTCTGGATCCGCTCGCGAGGGTATCGCTACGAGCTCACGCCCCCGCTCGAAGTGAACGTGCTCCGGGGCCGCGTGCTCGGCGTCGTGCAGGAGGCTCCCGAGGGTCTGCGCCCCCTGCCGGGCCGCGCGCGTGCCGACGCAACCGCGAGCGCCGCGGCTGACGAGACCTTCTGATCCGTGCACAGCTCGGTGGGCCAGCGGGTCCACGCGGCGCCGCGTCGAAGGACGGACCGCTCCAGGCTCGGGCTCGAGGGCGCGTCGGCGACGCAACACACACGAGGCACGTCCGACAACCCCCGCGTCCATCACGGACGTGGAGGTCGTCATGAAGGGTTCGCGTGTTCTTTCGGTTGCACTCTCTCTCGCAGGGCTCGGCTCGACCGTCGGCTGCGCCGGCAGCAACGGTTGTCCGAACGGTTACGAGCGCGGGATGGGCATCTGCGTGCCCGCCGCCGCCACCGAGCCCGATGCCGGGACGGCCGGCGACGCGGGCATGCGGACCGAGGCCGATGCATGGGCACCCCCCGACGACGCGGGCGGTGGAGCGCGCGAGCTGCCCGACGCAGCGGCCGCGCCCGACGCGCCCGACGGAGGCTGCCTCTCGCCGGCGCTCTTCGCGGACGCAGACGGCGATGGTTTCGGCGACCCGAGCAGGCCCTGGGCCGGATGTGACGCCGCACGCACAGGCTACGTACCCGACGCGACGGACTGCGACGACTCCTGCGCGGGCTGCCACCCCGGTGGCACCGAGACCTGCAACGGTGTCGACGACGACTGCGACGCGACGGTGGACGACGGCGTCCTTTCGCGCTTCTACCTCGACGCGGACGGCGACGGCTTCGGCACGGGTGAGGTCGTGAGCGCGTGCAGCGCGCCGGCCGGTCACAGCGCGAACGCTGGTGACTGCAACGACGCCTGCGCCACGTGCCGCCCCGGCGGCACCGAGACATGCAACGGCGCCGACGATGACTGTGACGCAAGCGTGGACGAAGGCGTGACGTCGAGCTTCTTCGTGGACGCGGATGGGGACGGCTTCGGTGTGGGCGTCGCGGTGAGCGCGTGCAGCGCGCCGGCCGGTCACAGCGCCACGGCGGGTGACTGCAACGACGGCTGCGCGTCGTGTCGACCGGGCGCTGCCGAGACCTGCAACGGCGCCGACGACGACTGCGACGGCGTCGCCGACGATGGCGTGACGACGACCTTCTACCTCGACGCCGACGGCGACAGCTACGGTCGCAGCGACCGCACCACGCAGGCGTGTACACAGCCAACCGGACATGCCGCACGCGGGGGTGATTGCGACGACGCGTCGAGCACCACGAGCCCCGGCGCCGTCGAGATCTGCGACGGCCGCGACAACGACTGTGACGGCGGCAGCGACGAGGGCGTCCTCGCGACGTACTACCGCGACTCGGACGGCGACTCCTTCGGCCGCTCGGACATGACGACGCAGGCCTGCTCCGCGCCGCCCGGCTACGCCGGCGCCAACAACGACTGCAACGATGCGGTGGCGTCCATTCGCCCGGGCGCGACCGAGACGTGCAACGACGTGGACGACGACTGCGACGGGGCCGTCGACGATGGCCTCGCGCGCGTCACGTACCACGCGGACTGCGACGGCGACGGCGTCCCCGCGATCGCCGAGTCGCTCATCGCATGCCGCGCGCCGACCATCGCGCCCACGACGTGCTCGGCGGGGGCATGGCGCGCCGGCACGCCCCCCATCCCCGACTGCCTCGACAACAACGCCTCGGTGTTTCCCGGTCGGGCGATGGGCTCTACGACCCCGATCCCCGGCGCGCCGCTCGGAGCGATGCGGAACTTCGACTACGACTGCAGCGGCGCGAACGAGCGGCTCCTCCTGCAATCCGCCTTGTGTCGCGGCGGCGTGGTCACGGTGTCGGGGTGGGAGTCGCCGACGGCGCCGCAGTGCAACCAGAGCGCGAACTGGCAGACCTGTGACGGTCGCGGTGGCTTCACGACGAACAGGGTCTCGCAGGTCTGTCGCTGATGACACCCCGGGCGCCGCCGCGCTGTCTCGGCGCGCGGCGGCGCCTCGCTCCCTCTCTCGCTGCGCGGAGCGGCGACGGCGTCTTTGCCATCGGGTCGAACCCACGCGCCGCGGTCTCCTCGGGAACCCTGGCAGGGCGCCGGCGTTGGGCCCTGCCCTTTTCGCTGATGACTCGCGTCCCCTGAAAGGAGAGGATCCGCCCATGCGCAAGATCGCTCTCGCCACGCTCGCTCTCTGCTCGGCCCTGGCCGCCCACGCCTTCGGAGAGTTCTCCACCGCCCGCGCGGGCGGCTTCGAGGTGAGCGGCGTCGGCACGCGGGGTCTGGGTCGCGGCGGCGCGTTCTCCGCGCGGGTCGACGACTCGCTGGCCCTCGCGCTCAACCCCGCGATGCTCGCCGACGCCGACGCGCAGATCCTGCTCAACGCGAGCCTCACGGTCTGGGATGCGTGCGTGACCCGGAGCGGCAACTACGCGGGCGGCGCCCCGCCCGGGGAGACCTACCTCGGTGGCGGGACGATCTTCGCGTCGGGCGACGGCCCCTCCAACCCATCGACGTGGGCGGACCAGCCCTTCCCGCGCGTCTGCAATGGCGGCATGCCCCAGATCGTCCCGCAGATCATGGCGAACGTGCGCCTCACGGACGAGCTGGGCCTCGGCTTCGGCATCGTCGCACCGAACGGCACGGGCACGGCGCGCTGGGGCAACTCCGATGGCACCGTGACCGTCAATGGCCAGCGCCTGCCCACGCCTGTCCGCTACATGGTCAGCGAGCAGGACCTCTTGCTCTTCTTTCCGAGCCTGGGCGTCGGCTACCGGCCCTTCGACTGGCTCCGGGTGGGCCTGACGCTCCAGTGGGGCGTCGGCATCATCGATTTCGTGAATTACACGAACAGCGGGACGGCCGCCTCGGGGTCGGCGGGCACGCTCAACGTGGATCCGTCGTCCGACATCCGCACGCGCCTCAGCGTCGTCGATCCCTTCGTCCCGGCCGGCATCCTCTCGGTCCACGTCATCCCGCACGACAACTTCGAGATCATGATCTCGGGTCGGATCTCCGACGCCGTCGGGGGCGTGCTGCCCGCGTCCGGGTCGTTGCAGCTCACGACGGGCGCGTACGGCACCGATGCGGACGGCAGCTACGTGCCGACCCCCACGACCATCTCGAACGCGGCGCTCCATGCGGGCCAGCCGCTTCAGTTCAAGCTCGCGATGCGCTACGCCGACCGCATCCGGCCCCGCACCTACCGCCGCACGGCGGACGAAGCGCTCGCGGGCCACATCGACGACGCGATGCGGAACGAGAACTTCGATCTCGAGCTCGACGTCGTCTACGAGCAACTCTCGCAGGTCACGGACTTCGTCGTGAACATGCCGATGGGCTCGCAGGTCGCGCTCCGCACCGGTGGTCCCGCGGGATCCACCTCCATGGCGCCGATCCCCGCGCCCCTGCCCATCCCGCATGGCTGGAGCGACGTGGTCACGCTCCGCCTCGGCGGCGACGTGAACGTGATTCCCGAGGTGCTCGCCGTGCGCGCCGGCGTGAGCTTCGAGGCGCCCGTCGACGGTCGTTTCCGCAACTACTTGCAGAACGACTTCGTCGGGGGCTGGCGGCTCGGTCTGCACGCCGGCGGGACCGTCCGCATCGACCGCTTCGATGTCTCGCTCGCCTACGGCTTCTTCCTCGGCGAGACCGTCGACGTGAGCGCGGCCGACGCGCGCTTCCGGCAGATCAACGCCCTCCAGATGGCGGGCGTGTGCCCCGAGAGCGCGGTCTACGATGCGGCCCGTCCGGTCGTGTCGCGCAACTGCTACCCCAGTGGCTTCGGCTCGGTCGTGAACGCCGGCCGCTACGAGCAGATGCACCACATCGTCTCGCTCGGCGCGCAGTACCACTTCTGAGCTGAGCACCCTGGTCGGCGCGGCGTGGCGCGGGCCAAGACGGTGACCGTGACAAAACTCCAGGCGCGCGGCGGAGGCGTTCGTCAGCATCGCGCGTCATGCGCGTGAACGTCCTCGGCGGGGGCCCCGCCGGTCTCTACTCGGCCATCCTCCTCAAGAAGCGCTTCCCCGAGGCGCGGATCGAGGTCTTCGAGCGCAACCCCGCCGACGTGACCTGGGGCTGGGGCGTCGTGTTCAGCGACGAGACCATGTCGGGCTTCGGAGAGGCGGACCGACCCTCCTACGACGCGATCACGCGGCACTTCGCCCGCTGGGACGCCATCGATGTCTTCGTGAAGGGAGAGCTCGTCCGCAGCCTCGGCCACGGCTTCGCGGGAATCGCCCGCAAGAAGCTCCTCCAGATCCTCCAGGCCCGTGCGCTCGAGCTCGGGGTCCCGCTGCACTTCGCGGCCGAGCGCCTCGACCTCGTGGCGCTGAAGGCCGACTGCGATCTGCTCCTGGCCTGCGACGGCGTACGCAGCGCCGCTCGCGCCCGCTGGGAGGGCGCCTTCGGGCCCAGCTTCGACCTCCGCAGCAGCCGCTACATCTGGCTCGGCACGACCCGCGTGTTTCCCGCGTTCACGTTCAGCTTCCGCGAGAACGAGCACGGACTCTTCCAGATCCACGCGTACCCCTTCGAGATCCGCCCCGATGGCACGGGGACTTCCACGATGATCGTCGAGTGCGACGAGGTGTCGTGGAAGAACGCGGGCCTCGACCGCGCCGACGAGGCCGCGAGCCTCGCGTACTGCGAGCAGCTCTTCGCCCCCGAGCTCGAAGGTCACAGGCTGCTCTCGAACAGGTCTTCCTGGGTGCAGTTCACCACGCTGAAGAACGAGCGGTGGTCCCACGAGAACGTCGTGCTCCTCGGCGACTCAGCCCACACCGCGCACTTCTCGATCGGCTCCGGGACCAAGCTCGCGATGGAAGACGCGATCGGCCTCGCGGCGGCCGTCGAGCAGCACCCGAGCGACCTCGCCGCGGCGCTCGCGCGCTACGAAGCCGAGCGGAAGCCGATCGCCGGTCGCATCCAGACGGCCGCGCAGCAGAGTCTCGAGTGGTTCGAGCAGGCCAAGCGTCACCACCGACTCGAGCCGCTCCAGATGACGGTCAGCCTCATGACCCGCAGCCGGCGCATCACGCACGCCAACCTCGCGCTGCGCGACCGGGGGCTCGTCGAGCGCGCCGACCGCTGGTTCGAGGCGAAGGCCGGGCTGCCCGCGGCGCAGAAGGTCACGCCGCCGATGTTCGCGCCGTTCGCGCTGCGCGGGCTCACGGTGCCCAACCGCGTGGTGGTCTCGCCGATGTGCATGTACTCCGCGGTCGACGGCGTGCCCAACGACTTCCACGTTGCGCACCTCGGGAGCCGCGCGCTCGGAGGCGCGGGCCTCATCATCACGGAGATGACGAACGTGAGCGCCGAGGGCCGCATCACCCCGGGCTGCACGGGCATCTGGAGCGAGGCGCAGCGTGACGCCTGGAAGCGCATCGTCGACCTCGTGCACGGCTGCTCGCGCGCGAAGATCGGCCTTCAGCTCGGCCACGCGGGCCGCAAGGGCTCGACCAAGGCGCTCTGGGAGGGCGCCGACGCGCCACTCGACCAGGGCAACTGGCCGCTGCTCGCGCCGTCGCCGATCCCCTACGACCCGAGGAAGGGCAGCCAGGTGCCGCGCGAGATGACGCGCGCCGACATGGACGCGGTGCTCGCGCAGTTCGTGAAGAGCGCGAAGCTGACGCTCGAGGCCGGCTTCGATCTGCTCGAGCTCCACATGGCGCACGGCTACCTCCTGAGCTCGTTCCTCACGCCGCTCTCGAACCAGCGCACCGACGCGTACGGTGGCTCGCTCGAGAAGCGCATGCGCTACCCGCTCGAGGTGCTCGACGCGGTGCGGGCCGCGTGGCCGAGCGACAAGCCGCTCTCGGTGCGCATCTCGGCGGTGGACTGGGTGCCCGGCGGCATGGACCTCGAGGACGCGGTCGTGCTGTCTCGCGCGCTGCGCGATCACGGCGCCGACGTGATCGACGTCTCCACGGGCCAGACCTCGCCGGACGCCAAGCCCGTCTTCGGTCGGAGCTTCCAGACGCCTTTCTCGGAGCGGATCCGCAACGACGTGGGCATTCCCACGATCGCGGTGGGCAACGTGGGCGACTTCGACCAGGTGAACTCGATCCTCCTCGGCGGCCGCGCCGATCTCGTCGCGCTCGCGCGCCCGCATCTCTCGGATCCGCACTTCACCCTGCACGCGGCGGCGGCCCAGGGCTACGCGATGCCCTGGCCCCCGCAGTACTTCCTCGCCGGCCCGATCTTCCCCGGCGGGCCCGGAGGTCCGACGCCACCCCCGGCCGCCAAGGGCTGACGCTGCGGTCGTCTTCTACGACGCGCGCCGTGCGTCGCGAAGCTCGCTACACATGGGTCGGCGAGACGCCGACCCATGCACAGCGTTCCTTGCCGGCGGGTCTGATGCAGACCGCCCCCCGGCCGGCAAAGCCGGCTCGGGGCCCCCCACCCAACTCCGCTCCGCGAAACGGAATCGCCTCGACGCGGAGGATTCGCTGTCTCGGCGATTCTGTTCAGGCCCCGATCGCTCCGAGGCGCGCGAGGGTCCACGCGGCCGCCGCGGCGCCAGTGACGTAGGTGACCGCGAGGCGCGCGCGCCCCGACCACGCGCGGCCTTCGAGCGCGCAGAGCGTCGCGAGCACGAGCGCGACGAACGCGAGCTGGCCGAGCTCGACCCCGACATGGAAGGAGATCAATGGCACCGCGAGCGCGCCCTCCTCGAGGCCTGCCTCACGCAGCGCGCCGGCGAAGCCGAGGCCGTGCACGAGGCCGAAGCTGCTGGCCACGAGCGCCGGTCTGAGGAAGATGAGCGTGTCGGGCGCGCGGCCACGCTCGACGCGCGCGACCTCGGCGGAGAGCAAGAGCACGCTGAGCGCGATGCAGACTTCCACGGGAGGCGCAGCGAGCATGAGCTCGCCGAGCACCGAGAGCGCGAGCGTGACGGCGTGGCCGAGGGTGAAGGCCGTCAGCGTGAGCGCGGTCGACTCGAGCAGGCGGCGCATCGAGCGTGCGCCATCGGCTTCGCCCCGGGCATGGCGGGCGCGTCGAGCGCGGAGAACGAGGACGAGGAGCGCGACGAACGCGAGATGGTCGGGGCCCGTCGCGATGTGCAGGAGGCCGAGCTCGACGAAGCGCGCAGCGAGCGTGCCGGTGTCGTCGTTCGGCAAGGCCAGCGAGAAGCGCGGCGCGGACGCATCGAGCAGGAGATGACGCCTCCGGTCTCGAAGAGAACCGCCGCCGGCCTCGACGTGGACCGCGACCTCGACGTCCATCGGGAGCGAGGTGACCTCCGCCTCGCGCAGGAGTCCGCGCTCGTCGCACACCACGATCATGCGCTGTGCCTCGCCGTAAGGTCTCTCGGTGCGGGCGATGGAGCCTTCGAGCTCGCAGCCCTCGGGCCACGCGATCTCGGCGCCGCGCGGCGCGGTCTCGTTGCCCGAGTACTCGAAGCGCACTGCATGGCGACCTCTGCCGAGCGCGCGCACGTGGATGGATCCGAACTCGGCGGGATGAGCGCGCGCGATCGGCGCGCCTGGCCCGAGCCACACCGACATCACTGCGGCCACCGCGCCCAGTGCCGCCGAGGCCCGCGCCGCCGAGGCCCGCGCCGCCCGCGCCACCGCGACCGGATCTTGCGAGCCGGTCGCCACGCACGAGGCCCTCGGGCTCAAGGCGCTTCCTCGATCTCGTAGCTCGCCACGAGCTCCGCGAGCGCCTGCTCGAGCTCGGCATCCTCGCGCTCCTCGACCCAGCGCGCGGCGAGACGCTCGCGGACCTCGTCGAGCGTGAGCGCGCGCGCGTCCCGTCGCTCCGAGACACGCACGAGGTGCACGCCGAAGCGCGTCTCGATCGGTGTGGACCACGCCCCGAGCGGTGCGTCGTCGAGCGCGGCCGCGAGCTCGGGGCCGAAGGTCTCGGCGACGCTCGCGCGGGTGCGGTGCGTGAAGCGAGCGCCGAGGGGGAACGGGTCGCCGCGTGCGCCTTCGGCCTCCGGCGATGCAGCCGCCTCGAGCGCGTCGCCCCGCGCGGCGTCCCCGCGCCGTTCCCGCGAGAAGTAGCGATGCTCGAAGCTCACGTCGGCCGGAGCGATGTAGTCGTCGCGGTGCTGACCGAGATGGCGCGTGAGATCTTCCTCCGTGGGCTCCGGCACGGCGAGGCTCGCCCGCACGAAGAGCTCGAGCTTCTGCACGAGACGCCGCCGCACGAGGGCATCTCCAGCCTCGAGGCCGAGCGCCCGCGCTTCGCGCACGAGCGCCTCTTCGCGTACGTAGTCCGCGCGCGCTGCCGAGCGGTCACCTTCGCGCATCGCACGCCCGGTCCTGCGCGCGCGCTCCTCGACCAGCGCGTCGAGGTAGCGCGCCTCGAGCCGGATCACGCGCGGCGTGTCCTCCTCGCTCGCCGGCGCGAGCACGCGGTGCATCGCGAACACCACGCCCCCGAGCATCACGAAGTGAACGAGCGGATCGGAGAGCCACCGCGTGAGCTTGTCGCGCACTCGCGCATCCTACGCGAACGGGGCTCGTCGGACCGAACCACGGGGACGAGGTGTGTTCCGCGCTGAGGGTGGGGTTGCCCACGGAGGGGCGTGTCGCCCGGCGTGGGGTTCGGACTCCTGCTTCCCATCGAAGGCTTGACACCATCGCGCGGGCACCGTTCGATGGCAGCCGATGAACCCGGCGTTTCCTTCCCAGGTGTCCCGGCTCGAAGCCGCGGCGGCGGCCGTGCGGGCGCGCGTCGCGAACGTGCCGCGCGTCGCGCTCGTGCTTGGCTCGGGGCTCGGTGACTTCGCCGACACGCTCGAGGATCGTGTCGCGATCCCGTACGGCGAGATCCCGACCATGCCGCAGAGTGGCGTGCAGGGGCACGCGGGCAAGCTCGTGTTCGGTCGCGCCGAGGGCGTCGAGTGCGTGGCGATGCAGGGCCGCGTGCATCTCTACGAAGGCCACTCGCCCGCCGACGTGGTGTTCGGCCTGCGCCTCATGATCCGACTCGGCGCCAAGGTGGTGATCGTCACCAACGCGGCCGGTGGCGCGAGCCCGCGCCTCGAGCCCGGTGAGCTCATGCTCATCGAGGATCACCTCAACCTCACGGGCACGAATTCGCTGCTCGGTCCGAACGACGACGCGCTCGGCCCGCGCTTTCCGGACATGACCGTCGCGTACGACCTTCGCCTGCGCGAGCTCGCGCTCGCCTCGGCCACGGACGCAGGCTTCCAGCTCGCGCGCGGCGTGTACGCGGGCCTGCTCGGGCCCTCGTACGAGACGCCGGCCGAGGTGCGCATGGTCTCCAAGCTCGGCGCCGACGCGGTGGGGATGAGCACCGTGCTCGAGGCGATCGCCGCGCGTCACATGGGCGCGCGCGTGCTCGGGGTCTCGTGCATCACGAACAAGGGCGCGGGCCTCTCGCACGGAACGCTCGATCACAGCGAGGTCCAGGAGACCGCCAACCGCGTGAGGGGTCGCTTCGTCTCGCTGCTGCGCGGCGTGCTGGCGCGCG
>JBKDQC010000015.1:0-2138 GCA_046342295.1 Deltaproteobacteria bacterium
CACGATCTCCTCGAAAGCAGTCGCGAGCCTCTTGAACTCGACGGGGACTCGGATGACGATCTCTTCCACGGGGCATCCTCCTTCTGTCTCGACAACAAAAGGCTCCGGCTCTGCCCCGTGCTTTTCAAGCGGTTCCGCGCGTCGATGTCACATCTTGCTCAGGATGAGATCCGCACCCGTGACATCCCCGGGCTCGCGCATGCAGGCAACATCCGTCGCGTCCTCAGCTATCGTGACTCGCCAGAACCGACCTACCGCGCCCCATTCTTACGTCGAGCACCGGGGCAGCCGGAGCTGGGGAGACTTGGCCCACGAGAAGCGGTGCCGCGTGACCCGGTCATGCTTGGAGTCGTGCGGCGAGCTGTCGCGGGCTCGGATTCTAACGGTGGACAGCGCAATGTAGTTGGCTATTCCTACGGATCCGTAGTCGGTGCTCACGCGGCACTCGAGTTGGCACGGCAGGGGCAGCGTGTGGACAATCTGGTGCTAGTCGGTTCACCCATCCACGACGGCAGCGACCTCCAGCGAGCGCTCCTCGACCACGCGAACATCGGAAATGTGCTTCGCGTGGATATCCACGGAGATCCGGCTTCCAACGGCATTAGCCCGAGTCAGGGCGCGAATGGGTGCGGTTCTCATCCTGATCACGCGGCACGAACTTGAACCTTGGACTTGGGCATCGCGAGTTCGGCCGCTCGGGTCCAGCGGTGGCTCAACGCATGGGCTCGCATCGTGATGACCTCCGCTCCGGTGTCGTAGCGCCAATGAGCGCCAGGGCGCTTCATGCGCATTCCGAACAGGCTCTTGCAAGTCGCCTCCACGTTGCCGCTGCCGATCGGGAGCCCCTGCTCACGCGCGGACACGTAGAGCATCTTGGAGCCATTGTTCTCCAAGTAGGTGATGGCCTCGTGCACCGGATGCCCGTCGCCCACACGGACGTACTCGAGCCCGGAGTCACGCAGTTCCGAGAGGATCGTCGCGACAGCACTCGTTCGGGTGCAGAGGCGGCGGCGCCAGTCGCCTAGCAGCGCGGCGGTGGCCGGTTCGTCCGTGCGCATCACGCTCGCGGCAGCGCCGAGCTTCTCGACGACATGCCAGAAGTCGAGAAGCCGCAGGACGGGCCCGAACGACTCGTCATCGACATGCCGGTCGAGAAGGCCTTGTACGTCCGTCCCGCCGTCAGCGAGAGCGACGACACGAAGGCCAGGGCGGCGCTTCAGCAGCGCCAGCGCATCGCTCGCGATCGCGTCCGCGAGCATCGCTGGATCTGCATTCGGCATCCGACCGTAGCGGATGGTGTCGATCGCCGTGCCGCCCGCGTCATGCAGCGTCAGCGTCGCCGTCCACCCCATCTCGTATACGACGTCGAGCGGTCTCTTCGGCGCGCCTTTGCGCGGACGCCCGACGGGGCGCTTCTTGTCGTGGACGATCGGAACCGACGGGCGATCGATCGACAAGCTGATGGTGGCCGCCTCGGCAGGGATCGTGAGCTCGCGGATCAGGCGCTCCTCGATGTCGACGCGATGGTCGTGCATTCGACTGCCGACCTCGTGCGCCACACGCTCGAAGCTCGAGCGAGAGTACGGGAGCGTGCCCTCCACCTCAGACGTCGCGGCCGCGTCGCGGGACGGCCCCTGAGCCACGCGATGCGCCATCGCGGCAGCGGTCCATGGCAGCCACTCTCCCAGAACGCAGCCTGCACGAAGTGCCACGAGGTCGACCGTCGGCCCGTTGCGCACACCAACTTCGCGGAAGAGCCCTCGCGTCACGTCGACGCTCCCCGCCCGACAGTGAAAGTGCGTCCCTTCGAACAGCACGCGCTGGTACAGCCGGTCGTCGATGCGCACTCGGTCGGCATCCACGTCAAGCGCGAGCAGCGAGGCTCGGTGCGTCTCGCGCTCGACGCGGCCGACAAGCTCCGCGACCAACTGCTCGTGCAGTCCGTAGTCCACCGAGCGGCCACGCGGCGCGCGATCCTCGAACGCACTCACCGCCAACACGATCTCCTCGAAAGCAGTCGCGAGCCTCTTGAACTCGACGGGGACTCGGATGACGATCTCTTCCACGGGGCATCCTCCTTCTGTCTCGACAACAAAAGGCTCCGGCTCTGCCCCGTGCTTTTCAAGCGGTTCCGCGCG
>JBKDQC010000016.1:0-10278 GCA_046342295.1 Deltaproteobacteria bacterium
GGACGACCCGACGCAGTGGCTCTCTCGCCCGCGCCGGGCCCCGGATCTCGCGGGCGCTGCGGACGCCTCACCGCGCAAGCGGCCGACCCCGACGGTGCCGTCGATCCAGATGCCGGAGCACCGCGGCCTCAGCCAGCGACCTCAGCCGCCAACCCGTCTCGAGCACGCCGCGATCCAGCCCGCCCTGGCGAGCCCGGCTGCGGCGCGGCACCATCCGCGCATCGGCGAGAGCGACGCCGACGACATCGAGGAGGCCACGCAGGTCACGCTCCTCGTGCGCGGCTCGGTCGTGCTTGCGGTGCTTCGCTTCGTCGGGCGGCGCTTCGGCGAACGCTCGGTCAAGGAGGTCATCGACGGTCTCGAGCCCGCCGCGCGGCGCCCGTTCGACGAGGGCATCGACGCCGACCGCTGGTACACAGGAGAGCACTTCACGGCGCTCGCCGAGCGCATCGACGCGGTGCACGGGCGGGACGACCTGCACGTCATCGTCGAGCTCGGTCGCGCGATCGCCGAGAGCGCCTTCGAGGAGATGCGCAAGCTGCGGCCCCCCGCGCCGCCGATCGAGCTCCTTCTCGCGGAGCTCCCGCGAATCACGCGGGGTCTCATCCAGGGCGCGCAGACCGCCGTGCGGCGCATCGGCCGCGGCTACGCCCGGATCGAGCTCCTCGAGCGCGCGGGACCGAGCCTCACGCTCGCCGTGCTCGTGCTCGGCTTCGTCGAGCGAAGCCTCGGCCGCTTCGGCGCGGGCGAGGGGGAGGTCAACCTGCTCTCCGCGCGGGCGCTCGACGACGCGGAGACCTTGCTCGACGTCAGCTGGATCGCGTGACCGCGGATCGGCGTCCCCGTGGGTGGACAGGTCGACCTCTTCCTCGGCATGCGCCTCGAGCGCCGCGCGGGCGCGAGCGTGGGGGACGTGGGCTTGCGGGTCCACTCGGCCCGCGATCTCGGGATCCTCGAGATCCGCGGACGCGTACGAGGTTGCGTGCTCCTCAGGCGCCCGTGGTACTCTGTCGGCCGCCCTGTGAGCGCGTGCCTCGATGACCGACCGAACGACCTCACCGCACGATGCACCGCCGGACGGCCCCGCCCTCGGCGGGGCTCAGCGCGTCGGTCGGCGCGCGGCGCTCGCGGGGGCGGGCGCGGTCGGTCTCGTCGGAGCGATCCTGGGGGCCCTGCACGGCGCGTGGCCTTCCTTCGCCCGCGCCGAAGCGCGCCGCGACGAGAGCCGCACCCGCTCGGTGGACCCGCCGAGCCGGGCGCGGCGCGAGCACGCGCTCCGGCCGCTCGAGGGCCCTGCCCTCGAGGCGCTGCGCGCGTGCGAGGTGGCGGGCGTACGCCTCGTGCGAGCGTACGCCCCGCGACACGGCGGGTTGCCCTTCGTGGTCGAGATCCGTCGCGGGCACCCCGACGTCGGCGCGCGCCGCTCGTTCGAGCTGCTGCGGAGCGACCCGGCCGGCGATCCTCCCCTCGCAACCCTCGGCGCGCTCGCGCTCGTGCTCGAGAACCGCGGCGATGGCCGCACTCCGACGCAGGAAGAGGACGCGCGCCTCGCGCTGCGCCTCGCGTCGGCGCTCGCTTCGCGCACCGGCGAGCTCGAGGGCCTCGCGCTGACGACCGCACGCGAGCGTCGTGCTCGAGCGCCCTTCGCGACGCTTCACGTGCCGGCCGAGCCCGGCGTCTGAGAGAATGAGTCACTTGGATTGACTCATGCTCGGACGTTTCTTGCCGGAGGGTCTGGCCGGAGGGTCTGGCCGGAGGGTCTGGCCGCAGACCCTCCCTCTCGCCAAGTGAATCGAGCCCGTGGCACCCGCTTCGATCCATCCGAGTGCCACGTGCTCTGAGCACGGCGTGCGGGAGCGCCTTCCGGCACGCGTCGTCGCGTGCGCGTCACCGCGCGAGACCCTCGCGCTCGATCTCGCGGGAGCGATCCTCGTGGCGGGGCCCGCGCCCGCGGCGCCCTGGTCGCAGGGAGACTTCGGGCTCGCCGCCGCTCGCGGAGCCCTCGGGGTCCTTGTCACGATCGAGGACGCCACAGCGCCCGGGCACGACTTCGTCCGCGGCGCCGGGAGCCACGCGCGCGCGACCTCCGCGCTCCGCGCTGCGCGCGCGGCCGGCCTCGAGGCGGCCGTCGAGACGACCCTCACCCGCTCGAACGCCCGCAGCACCGGGGCGCTCGCGGACCTGCTCCTCGAGACCCGCGTGCTCGGGTGGCGCCTCGGGCTGCTCGCGCCTCGAGACGAGCGAGACGCGATCGCCCGCTCGCCGTCGCTCGGGGTCTGCATGCCGCACGTGCTTCGAGGGGCGGAGCGCGCCGCGCGCGGGGGCGTCGAGGTCTTCCTCGAAGACTTCCCGCGCTGCCTCCTCGGTCCGTTCGCGCGCTGGCAGGCCCCGCGGCCGGGACCGCCGGCCTCCGGCTCTCCGTGCGAGACCTGCCCATCACGCGCGCTCTGCCCCGGCCTCGCCGCCCTGCACCGCGCCCGGTTCGGGGCGCGCGAGCTCGGCGCGGTGCAGCCCTCTGCCGAAGCCGAGGACAGCGACCGCCGCGCGCTCGCGCGTCAGCTCGTCGCGCCCGCGCGGAGAACTCCTGCGGAATAGGAGCGTCGGAACACCCGCTGCCCCTACGATCGTCGTCTGCGGACTCCGATGCGCGCCCCTTCCACAACCGAGCTCGCCATGCCCACGCCGCTCGACCGCGCCTCGCGCCTCGTGAGCGACGTGCGCTCCGGAGAGGCGCTGACCGCCATCCTCTGCGCGACCACGCTCTTCGTGGGCCTCTTTGCCTACTACGTGCTCAAGACCATTCGTGAGCCTCTGATCCTCGCGACCGGCGGCGCCGAGGTCAAGACGTACGCAACCGGGTTCCAGGCCCTCCTGCTGATGCTCGTCGTGCCGGCGTACGGCGCGCTCTCGCGCAAGCTCGACCGGCGCACGCTCGTGCTCGGGACGCAGGTGCTGTTCCTCGCGAGCGTGGAGCTGTTCGCCGCGCTGAGCGCGCTCCGCGTGCCGTACCTCGGCGTCGTCTTCTACGTATGGCTCGGTGTCTACGTGCTGACCTCCGTCGCGCAGTTGTGGTCGCTCGCCAACGACGTCTACCCCGAGGGGCAGGGCCTCCGCCTGTTCCCGGTCATCGCCCTCGGCGCGCCGCTCGGCTCGGCCGCGGGCGCGCTCTTCGCCTCGCGCCTCTTCGACCTCACGGGGGCGAGCGGCGCAGGAGCGATCACGACGCTCATCCACATCTCGGCTGGGCTGCTGCTCGCGCAGCTCGTGCTGCTCACGCTCGTGTTCCGCCGCCCCGAGGCGGCGGCTCCGGCGCCGGTTCTCCAGGGCGTCGGAGGCTTCGGGCTCGTATGGCGCAGCCGATACCTGCGCTGGGTCGCCGCGCTCGTCCTGGTGCTCAACCTCGTGAACACGACGGGGGAGTTTCTGCTGTCTCGCGCGGTGCTCGAGGAGGCCGCGCAGGCGCTCGCGAGCTCCCGCGCGGCAGGCGAGGTGATCACGGACGAACGCGCGTTCCGAGAGACGTTCCTCCGCGGCGCCTACGGCGACTTCTACTTCGCCGTGAACGCGGCGTCCGTGCTCTTGCAGGCCTTCGTCGCCTCGCGCCTCGCGCGGCAACTGGGGATGCGCGGCGTCCTGCTGGCGCTGCCGCTCGTCGCGCTCGGCACCTACGGCCTCGCGGCGGTCGGCCTGCCCTTCGCGCTCTTCCGCGCGCTGCGGGCCGCCGAGAACGCGACCGACTACTCGATCCAGAACACCGGCAAGGCCCTCCTTTGGCTACCGACGAGCCGAGACGAAAAGTACAAGGCCAAGCAGGTCGTCGACGCGTACTTCATGCGCCTCGGCGACGTGCTGTCCGCGCTGCTCGTCTTCGTCGCAGCGAGCCTGCTGGCGCTCGACACCCGCGGGATCGCGGTCGCGAACACCGTGCTCTGTCTCGTCGCGATCGGCATCGCGTCGCGGGTCGCCCGCCGGCGAATCGAGTCGGTCTGATGCGACTGGCGCGAAGCTTGCGCGGCACCCGAGCCATGACCCAACTGTGCCAGGGTGTGCTCGCCGTCGGACTGCTCCTCGTCAGCGGTTGTTACGCGATCCACGAAGCGAATGGCAGCGCCGCCGCGGGAGACTCCGGCCTGCTGGCCGCGACGCCCGATGTACCCCTCGCGGCTCCGCGCGACGCGGGAGTCGACACGCTGACGATCGCGCCGCGCTGTCCCCCGGTCCGCGCGGACGCGACCTGCCTCGAGAGCTTCGCCATCCCGGCGTTCCAGCCCTTCGAGCTGCCGATCCAGTTCGACAGCTGTGCATGCTATGGAGAGGTCGAGTGCTTCGCGCGCGTCGATGAGGCGACGCGGACGATCTCACTCTCGACCCACCTCTGCCCCGACACCTGCGACTGCGACACGTGCAACACGCCGCAGGGCAGTTGCTCGGTGCCCGCGCTCTCCGAGCTCGGCCCTTGGACGGTCGAGGTCCTCGGGACGAGGGCGTTCACGATCGACGTCCTCGATGGGAGCGACCCCGTCCACGTGCCACCGCCTCCCGGCTGCGTGACATATGCGGAGCTCGACGAGTGCGGAGGAGCACAACCGTACTTCACGGCCCCCACGGTACGCGGGTCCGTGTGCCACACCCGTGGCCCCAACGAGCGCACACAGCTGCGCCTCACGGCCGTGGATTCGTGCTGGTCCTGCGGCGATCTGGATTCCAGCTGCGAGGCGATCGTCGCTCCACGTTCGACCGGTGACTTGCCTCCGGGCGCCGACATCACGCTGACCGCCCGTTCCTACGGAACGAACTGCGACGTGGACTGCCCCGACATCTGCTTGAGCCACAGGCGGGACTGCGAGCTGCCGCCACTCGTGCCTGGGCACCTCTACCGCGTCCTCCTCGATGGCGAGGTCGCCCTCAGCTTCGTCGAAGGCGAGCCGAGCGGAGCCTGCGCGCTCTGATTCGCACCCGCGGAGACGCTGCCTGGGCTCCGACTCCGGACGCAGCGTGGTAGGATCCGTGTCGGTGCGTTCCGGGAGACGACGGTCCGTGTTTCGTCGGTGCGCCCTCCTGGCGTGCTTCCTCGCAGGCTGCGGGCGCTTCGGGTACCGCATTGCGACGGAGGCGAGCACGGTCGACGCCACCTCGGTCGACGCCACCTCGGTCGACGCCACTTCGATCGACGCGGCGTCGCGAGATGCGCTCCTGGAAGAGCCGTTCGCGTGCGCGGTCTTCGTCAACGACGACTCCGCGTCCGGCGATGTCCTCTCGGGGGCCGTCGGCTCCGATGCGAACACAGGCGAAAGGGACGCACCGTTCCGTTCGCTCTCCCACGCGCTGTCGCGCGTCGAGGACTCGGGCGTCGTGTGTGTCGACACGGGTGTCTACCCAGAGTCCTTGGAGATCACGCGGTCGGTGAAGATCGTCGGCGTTCGGCGTGGCGTCCCGGCCTGCGGCCGGAGGGGAGCGGAGACCCTCTTGCGAGGCCGGGTCACCGTTCAATCCTCGGCCGCTGTCGTCACCCTGGATGGCCTGCGCCTCGAGCGGTCCGCGCCCCCCGAAGGCTGGGCTGGCGTCAACGTGGTGTTCGCCTCGGGGAGCTTCGAGCTTCTCCACACCCACGTCGTGCCGAGCCGTGCGGACGGCGGCTACGAGCGCCCCGGCATCGTCGCGCGGGACCGGGACGGCTCTGCGCTCGTCGCGCTGAGAGTCGAGGGCAACGCGTTCGGCTCGCTGCCCAACGACTCTGGGGTCTCAGCAGTCTTCGTGCCGGAGGTGCTCGGGGCGGGCGAAGCGGTCGTGTCGGACAACTGTTTCTCGGATTCGAGCGACGGCGGGAGCGTGTACGTCTGGGGTCACCTCAGGACGCTGCGTGTCAGCAGGAACGAGATCCTCAACACCGTCTCGAGCACGGCGGGAGGAATCGCGCTCGGACCGCTGTCGGTCGACAGGCTCTTCGTGGCCGACAACCGCATCGAGAACAGCCCTCGGAATGGGATCACGGTCTCCATCGCAGGCCCCCTCCTCGAGGGCGTGGTCACTGGAAACATCGTTCACGCCAGCGGTCTCGAGAATGCTTTCTCTGCAGCGATCTCGGTCGTCGTGGGCCCAGGTGTCCTCGCGGACATCGTGGTCCGAGACAACGATGTCTCGAGGCCCGCCGGCGGCAGCCTCACGCTCCGGAGCGAGGGGGCGATGCTGCGCGCGCCGTGCAACTGGTTCGGCACGTCGTCCGCGGCGGATGTCGCGCGTGGTCTCTCGGGGAGCCTCCAGTTCATCCCCTTTCTCATCGACGGCACCGACACAGACGTCGCGCAGGGTTTTCAGCCCCGTGCGGACGCCTGCACCGGGCGCTGAGCGAGCGCGGCGCGCCGCACCCTTCGGGTTGACGCCTCGACTTGCACGGACCAGGCGACGCGGCATGTCGATGCCACTCGCGCTCCGGCGCCTCCTGTTCGTCTCCTCTCTGACTTCCTTCGCCGCATGCGGCGAAGAGCCACCGCCGCTCCCCGATGCCGAAGCCCGCGACGCCGCCGCTCCCGGCGTGGACGGCGCGACCGTGTCACCCGACGACGCCGCCCTCGACGCTGCCTCGACAGCGCTCGACGCGGGCGCGCGCGTCGACAGCGGAGGCCCCGCGGCCGACGCGTGGAGCGCGGGCAGTCCGTCGTGCGCCGGGCTCGGGCCGATCTGCGCAGGCGCGGACTGCTGCGCGCGGGCGGTCGTGCCGGGGGGGAGCTTTCCCATGGGTCGCTCCTCGGCAGGGACCGATGCGTTCTCCGACGGCTTCGAGGACGAGCTGCCCGAGCACGAGGTGATGGTCTCGGAGTTCGAGCTCGACCGGTTCGAGGTGACCGTGGGCAGGATGCGACGTTTCGTCGATGCCTACACCGGGATGCCGCCCGCCGCGGGCGAAGGCGCGCACCCGCGCATCGCGGGCACGGGCTGGAAGGAATCCTGGAGCGCCGAGCTCCCCGGCTCGCGCGACGCGCTCCTCGCGCAGCTCAACGAGCTCGCGCCGTACTGCAACTGGACTGACGTCGCCGGCGCCAACGAAGCGCGCGCGGTCAATTGCGTGTCCTGGTACGTGGCGTACTCGTTCTGCCTCTGGGACGGCGGTCGGCTGCCGACCGAGGCGGAGTGGGAGTACGCGGCCGCGGGCGGCGCGGAGAACCGGCTCTACCCGTGGGGCAGCGAGGCGGCCGATGCGACGCGCGCAAACTTCGGTGGGCTCGACGCCAACCTGGCGGTCGACGTCGGCGCGAGCGTGGCCGGTCGAGGTCGTTGGGGACACGACGACCTCGCCGGCAACATGTGGGAGTGGGTCTACGACGCGTACGCCCCGACTTGGTACTCGGTCGGAGGCGCGCGCTGCGTCGACTGCGCGAATTCCGCGGACACCGAGGAGCGGAGCGGCTTCCGGGGCGGCGCATGGACCAACGGGGCCGGCGACCGACTCCGGGCTGCGATCCGCAACAGCTTCCGGCGGCGCAACACCAACAACAACCTCGGTTTCCGCTGCGCCCGCTGAAAGGGACCTCGGCCGACCGTCGTCGCGCGAGCCAAGCGAGGGGACGAATGGCCGCCGCCTCGCGTACGATGGCGGCACGGCCTTCCCACGAGCAGCGGGCACCACGCCCGGCGCGCCCGCGGTGAACAAGGAGACGGTGGTGATCGAACGCTTCGGAGTCTGGGCGCGCGCCAGGGGCGCAGGAATGGCAGCGGCATCGGGCGCCCTCGCGGCGGCCCTCGCGGGATGCTGCTTCGGCGGGGCTCCGAGCCTCCCTCCGCCGCCGGTGCCTCCGCCGCCGGTGCCTCCTCTGGCGGGCGCCGCACCGAGCACCGCGACCGTCCACGGAACCACGGTCGCGCTCGCGCCGGGCTTCGCTCCCGACCCCACGCTGCTCGTCGGCAACGCGGGCGGCCCGGTCGAGGCCAGCACCATGGGTGCCGAGTGTCGGGGTACGGTCGGAGCGGCTCCGAATTTCGTCCTTCAGACCGCGGCGGCGATGCCGAACCTCCGCGTCGTCGTCAGCTCGCCGGCGGACACGACGCTCGTCGTGCGCCTCTCTGACGGCCGTGTTCTCTGCGACGACGATGGCGGCGGCTATCCGAACCCGATGGTCTTGGGCAGCTTTCCGGCCGGCTCCCACCAGATCTACGTGGGCACCTACAGCCCGGATGCGACGGGCGCCGCCTTCACGCTGGGGCTGACGGCGAACCCCACCGTGACTGCCGCGAGCCTCGGCGCAGCTCCGCCGATCCCGGGCGTGCTCCCGGGCGCGCTGCCGCGTCAGTGCGGGGCCAGCACGGCAGATTTCGGCCCGATCACCGTGGGCGCGAGCGTCCTCCTCGGCGCACACACGTCGTACACCGGCCCGGATGGCCAGGGCGGCTTCGTGGCCCCTGGCTCCGAGTCCGAGCTCAACTGGAGCCCCGAGATGCAGCCGTACGTCGGCCAGCGGACCGCGGTCACCGGGCTCGAGGGGCTCGACGCTGCCGGCTGCACGGTCGTTCGCGTCGCGGCCGACCAGGGTCAGTTCTTCTGGCGCGTGCGCGACATGACGCTCTGAGCGCTCGCAGTGCGGGCATCGATCGACACGGGTGCCATGCGCTCGACTCGGCAGGAGGGAGCCCCTCGTCGGTCGACGCGGGCTCGGTCGGCAACTCCGCCGATCTGGATGACTTCTGCTCCGGTCGATGCGAGCGAGCCGCGTTCCCTCCGCCCCACGAGGGACCAAACCATGCCCGTTGAGGTGTTCTGGGTCCAAGCGCCATGACGACGGGAACCCTCGAGCCCACCGACTCTCCAAGCCTCGTGGCTTCGAACGCACGCGTCGACCGAGCCAGAGGGCTGGCTCCCCTGCCGGCGCTGATCGGGACCGTCGAGCGCGCCCTCCTCGCGCGGGGCGCGCTCGAGGCCATGGTGCTGGCCGCGACCGTGCTCGGCGCGGGCGCGCTGGTGTGCGCGCTGGCGGCTCCTGCGATTCCACGCTGGCCATGGCTGCTCGCGCTGCCGCTGGCCCCCTTCGCTGGCGCGTGGCGTGCGCACCGGAGACTGCCCGCCGAGAGCGACCTCGTGCTCTTCATCGACCGGAAGCTCGCCGCGGGCGAGGCGCTCCTCACCGCGTACGAGCTCGCGCCAGCGCAGAGGAGCCTGCCCATCTTCGCGCCGACGATGCAGACCGCGTGCGCGCTGCTCGAGAGCGCCTCCGCGCGCGCGGTGCGTCCGCGCGTGATCCGCGGAGACGCGTGGGCGTTGGCGATGGCGGCGGCGACCTACCTCGCGGCGTTCGAGGTGCCCGTGCCGGTCCCTCGCTCGGACGCCGGCGCCGACACCGTCCGGAGCGACCGCACGGAGACGCTCGAGCGAATCGAGCGGCTGCCCGAGCGGACCGAAGACGAGGTGGAGCGGCGGCGTCTCGAGGAAGCGGCGGAGCAGGCGCGGTCTCTGCGCGAGGCGCTCGAAGAGGGCATCGAGCGACGCGAGGCGCTCGATCGGCTCGAGGGGCTCCGGCAGACCCTCGAGAACGCACAGGAGGCCCAGGCAGCGCGGCAGGCGCGCGCGGAGGAGGACGCCGCCGACGCGCTCGCCGAGGAGTCCTCGATGGCCGAGGCGGTCCGTCAGAGAAATCTCGCGGCGCTGGCCCGCGAGGCCGAGCGTGCCGCCTCACGACGCGAGGCGGGCGATCGCGAGCGGGCGCGGCAGGCCCTGGAGGACGCCGCGCGCGCCGCCCGCGAGGCGGGGGACCCGCAGCTCGAGGCGTCCCTCCTCGAGAGCGAGTCTCTGCTTCGGCACCGCGCGGAGCAGGCCGCGCTCGCCCGCGAGCTCGCAGAGTCGATGCCGGAGCTCGCCGCGGGGCTCGGTGCAGGCCTCGACTCGCTCGAGCGGGACGGCCAGGGCGAGGGGCTCGACCGAGCGCTGGTCGATGCGATGCGCGAGGCGTGGGGACGGCTCAGCCAGCAAGAGCGCGACCGTCTGGCGCGGGCCCTTCGCGATGCGCCGCGGAGCCCGTCGAGCGGCGACGCGGCAGACCAGGCTGGGGAATCGCGGCCGATGACCGCCGAGGAGCTCGAGCGACAGCTTCGGGAGGCGCTCGAGCACCTCGACGAGCTGCAGGTCCAGATCGCCGCACAAGGGATGCCGGTCCCGGGGCAGGCACCGGGGCAAGGGCAAGGACAGGGGCAGGGTCAGGGGCAAGGACAGGGGCAGGGGCAGGGGCACGGCCCGGGGCAGGGGCAGGGGCAAGGACCGGGGCCGGGGCCGGGGCACGGACGGGGGCCCGGGCC
>JBKDQC010000017.1:0-5662 GCA_046342295.1 Deltaproteobacteria bacterium
CCGCGGCGGGGTCCGCGGTGAGCCCGAGCTGCTCGGCGGCGAGGCGGTTGATCAGGAAGTTCTGGTTCTCCGACTGGCGCAGCATCACCTCGGTGAGCGCGGTAGTCGTGCGCGCATCGCGCAGCGCGCCGAGCGTGCGGATGAACTCGATGCGCATGCGGTTGTCGGCGCCGCGCGCGCCGTTGACGCGGCCGAGCGCCCGCCCGAGCGCCTCGATGACCTGGCCTTTCTGCGCCTCGTCGAGCGTGATCTCTCGGATCGTGCGCGCGGCCATGATCGCGTGCTCCTCGGAGATCTCTGGACGCCAATCGAGCGCCGCCACGAGCGCGGGCAGCGCGCGCGGGTCGCGCATCTCGAAGAAGAGATTGATGATCTGACCGGCGTTCGAGACGTCGACGTTGTTGTTCTGGACGTAGCAGTCGCTGAGGGGCTGCACCGACAGATCCGCGACCCCGCGTGGGCCACCCGCCGCCCGATCGCCGCCCGCCTGCTCGAGCGCGCTGGTGTAGAGGCGCGTGAGATTGGCGATCGCGTTCGCGCGGCGCAGCGGATCGGTCAGCTCCCCCGCCTGGCCCGCGACGTCGTCGGGCTCGGCGTGGCAGCCGAAGGTCAGCGCGACCATCAGGATCGCGAGCATCGCGAGGATGCGGACGTGCAGCGTGTTCTCGTGGGTGACGGGGCGCTTCATGGGGCCTCTCCAGGGTCGCGACGGCGCAGACCAGCGAGCATCCGGTGGATCGGGGCGGGTGTGGACAAGAGCGAGCACCCCCCGAAAGCGCGGTCAGAATAGGGAGACCCGATCCGCGATGTCAACGGCGGGCCACGGGTCGCGACGGCCGTGCCCGAATCGGTCGCGGGGTGTTCCAGCTCGCCCGTTCGGGTTAGTCTTTCGCCCCTATGCTTCGACCGTCTTTCCTCGTCTTCGCGCTCGGGCTCCCCTCCCTACTCTTGCCGATCGAGGCGCGCGCGCAGGTCAGCTTGACGGGCGACTACATCCTGTATGTCCACACCGGGAGCACGGGCTCCATGGTCTCGGGGACCCAGAGCATGCAGTACCGGGAGGACGAGACGTCGGGCGCGAGCTGCGACGCGTTCTACCCGGGCGCGCCGGTGGAGCAGTTCTCGATCGAGGGCACGGGCTCGACCCCCTTCTCGCTGACGAACACAGAGTCGTTCGGGGACATCACGACCTCGCCGGGCTATCCGATGGCCGCGGGTCGGCAGCTCCTGTGGCGCGGGACATACAGCGCGGGGAGCACATCGTTCACCGTCGATCAGATCATGGAGATGGAGCTCGACGCGCGCTTCGTGCGCTTGTCGGTCACGATCGAGAACACCGGTTCGGTCGACCTTCGTGACCTGTACTACATGCGCGACGCCGATCCCGACCACGGCTCGGGCTGCCCCGGAGGCTCCGGCACGGCGACCGACAACGACGTCCGCCGCGCCTTCCCCGCCGACACGAGCGCGCTCGTGACGGCCGGGGCTTTGGGGGGCGCATATTACGTGCTCGGCCTGGGCAGCTTCGATGAGCGCGCGCGGGCCAACGCGAGCGGCTTCGCGAACACCTCCCCGAGCTTCATCTACGGCGCGCCCACGGACCCCGACGGCGAGAGCGCCGACGTCAGCATCGACCTCGCGTTCTTCGAGCCTCTCCTCGCCGCGGGGACGTCGACGACCTTCGAGATGTTCTACGTGTGGGGACGCACCGCCGAGGAGGTCGAGGAGCGCTTCGACACGGGCGGGGGCGCGGTGGCGGGCCCCTGCGATGCGCTGCCCGAGCTCGCGGGGTGCATGACTGCCCGGGGGGTCGCCGGCATCTGCCGCCTGGGCGCGTGCTGTACGGGATGCTGGGACGGCACGCGGTGCGTCGGCGGGCGAAGCGCGACCGGCTGCGGCCGCGGCGGCGGCGCGTGCCGGAGCTGCGTGGACTCCGACGCCTGCTCGAGCGACGTCTGCACCGACGGTGTGTGCTCGAACCCCGACGCTCCGCGCGGTACGCGCTGTGACGACGGGCTCTTCTGCACACGGGACGACACCTGCGACGGAAGGCGCCGCTGCACGGGCGCCGGCGACCGCTGTGACGACGCGAGCGCCTGCACCATCGACGCATGCGCCGAGGCGAGCGACACCTGCACGAACACGCTGACCGACGACAGCTGCATCATCGGCGGCGAGTGCGTCGCGGGGCGGGCGACACACCCCGCCTACCCGTGTCTCTACTGCGATCCGGCGCGCGACAACCGCGACTGGTCCCCGCGGCCGGAAGGCACGAGCTGCGGGGACGCTGCGTGCACGGCCGGGCGGCTCGTGACGGAGGCCACCTGCTCCTCGACCGGCGTCTGCACGACGGGCGTGCCCGTCCGCTGCGAGGCTGGCTATTGCGCGGATGACACGCGCTGCGCGTCCTCGTGCGAAGCGGGCGAGTGCCCCGGAGATTCGTACTGTGCACCGTCGGGGGTCTGCGAGCTCCGCCGCGCCAACGGGTCGAGCTGCGCGGCCGACGAAGAGTGTGACTCGCGCTTCTGTGTCGATCGCCTCTGCTGCTCCGATGCGTGCGAGGGAACATGCGAGTCGTGCCGCGTCCCCGGGACCGTGGGCACCTGCACCATCGTGCCCGCGATGACGGATCCGGACGGCGAGTGCGGCCCGTTCGGCTTCTGCGACGGCGTCGGTGCGTGCTCTGGCCCCGATGCAGGACCGGCTGTGCCGGACGCGGGCGCGAGGCCGGATGCGGCCTCGCCGACAGGCAACCCCGACGCGGGCGCGTCGGACGCCGCGTCTGCTGCGGACGCGGGCGGCTCCGGTCCGCGTCGCCCCGAGGGCTGCGCGTGCCGCGCGAACGGCACCGGCGGCGCCCCGACCTGGTGGGTCTGTGCGCTCGTGGGGCTCGCATGGCTCTGGGTGCGCCGCCGGAGGTGACACGCGTGCAGATGCGCGCGGCCCATGCCAACTTCGCCCCCATGGGCCACTTCGCTTCCTCTCCGACTCGCGCGCTTGGGCTCGGCCTCGCGGGCGTCATCCTGGCGGCACCCTCGATGGCCGCGGCCGTCGACCTGATGACCTCGTACCGATGGGACATCGACGAGTTCAGCTCGGGCGAGCTCCAGGACGGCACGAGCGACGCGTACGACGGTTGCTACAACCTCGAGGTCGACGGTGTTCGCTACGAAGCAGGGGGCACGTACACCGAGAGCCCGGATGGCCGCACGATCACCCTCGGGAGCGCGACGATCGGCTCGCTCGAGGTGCAGCGGATCGTCTACGTGCCCGCGTCCGGAGGAGACTGGGCCCGCTACCTCGAGGTGCTCACGAACCCGACCGCGTCGGAGGTCCGAGCGGACGTGCGCATCTTCGGCAACCTCGGCAGCGACTTCGGCACGACCGTCTTCGCCTCGAGCTCTGGCGACACGGCGGTGAGCACCGCGGACGCGTGGTTCTCGACCGACGACACCGACGGCAGCGGCGATCCCTCGCTCGCCCATGTCTTCCAAGGCGACCCGGCCTCGTCTCCGACTTCGCCCGCGACTGCGGCGAGCATCACCCGCGACGACCTCGAGTACTCGTACGCCGTGACCGTGCCCCCGGGGGGTCGCGTCGCGATCCTCTCGTTTGCGCTCCAGGGCGCGTCGCAGGCCGCGGTGCAGGCCGAGGCCGCACGCCTGATCGAGCTCCCAGACGACGCGGTCGAGGGCCTCGACGACTACGCGTCGGACATCGTGAACTTCTCGCTCGCCTCGTTCACCGAGCCGTGCGTCGGCGTCCCCGAGAGGGGCGCGTGCACCCCGCCCCGCGGCGACGCCGGCTCGTGCCGCTCGGGCTCGTGCTGCGCGGGCTGCTGGAACGGGACCCGCTGCGTGTCGGGGCGCTCGCCCGCTGCGTGCGGGCTTCGCGGCGCGAACTGCGCCGCCTGCGCCGACACCGATCCATGCACGAGCGACGAGTGCACGGAGGCCGGCACGTGCAGCTACCCCGACGCGCCGAGGGGCACGTTCTGCGACGACGGTGTCTTCTGCACGGCCGCCGATCGCTGCGACGGTGCCGGGAATTGCACGGGCTCGGGAGACCGTTGTGACGACGGCCTCTCGTGCACGACCGACACGTGCGACGAGGCGATGCGCGCCTGCGTCAGCGCGCCCCCCTCGGACCAGTGCATCATCGGGCGCGCGTGCGTCCCGCGCGGCTCGAGCCCGCCCGGCTCGACCTGCCTCGTGTGCGACCCGACGCGCAACCCGCGCGGCTGGGTGTCGACCGGTGGCGTGTGCGCGATCGGCGGTGTGTGCGTGACGCCAGGGACGCGCAATGCGAGCTATCCCTGCCTCGTCTGCGACCCAGCCCGGAATGCGAACGATTGGTCCTCCGTCGCCGCGGGCGAGTCGTGTGGGGACGCGTTCTGCTCCGGCGGGCGCGTCGTGACCGCCGCGACGTGCTCGAGCACGGGCGTCTGCATGCCGGGCGCCGCCACCGCCTGCGCCGCGGGCTACTGCGCCTCCGAGACGGAGTGCGCGTCGATGTGCGCCGAGGGGGATTGCCCACCGGGCACCTACTGCGCCGCGAGCGGTGCGTGCGAGCGCCGTCGCGCGAACGGCTCGAGCTGCGATGACGACGGGGACTGCGGGTCAGGACAGTGCGTCGACCGCATCTGCTGCAGCGAGGAGTGCACCGGGGAGTGCCGGTCTTGCATCGTTCCCGGCCGCGTCGGCACCTGCATCGACGTGCCGGCGATGACCGATCCGGACGGTGAGTGCGGTCCCGGCGGCTTCTGCGACGCTTCGGGCGCCTGCACGAGCGGCTCGGACGCGGGGCCGACGACGCCCGATGCTGGCCCCATCGATGCTGGCTCCATCGATGCTGGGTCCAGCGCGGCGCCCGACGCGGCACGCTTCATCGACACGGGGGTCACGCTTCCCGACGCCGGCCCCCCGCGCGCGGCTGGCGGTTGTAGCGTCGCGCGGCGCGGTCCTTCCGCATGGGTGTGGCTCGGTCTCGCGCTCGCTGGGCTCGCGGCGACGCGCCGTCGTCGCGGAGTCTCCTGAGGGGCCGAGCGGCCCCTCCCGCGACGCGGGGCCCCCACCTGCTCCGGCCGCCGGAGCGGCCGCTCCCGCGCGGGGCACGAGGCCCGCGTGGGCGCCTCGCGCTCGGAGGGAAAGCGATTCCTTCTCGGTCCGTGCGGCCCCAGCCGCTCCGGCTGACGAAGCCGCGTCTTACTTGATCTCCGAGCTCACACGTCGCGTCTGCGGCGCGTCGGGCCCTCGCCGAGATCGAGCAGTCCGGTGGTCTCGTTCTCTGGGTCGACCTCGGCCGTGAGGCTCGGGTCGTCCTCGTTCATGTGCCCGACGCGCGACGAGACCGGGTGCATGTCCAGGGCCACGGGCTTGGCCGCTGCGATCGCGGAGAGGGCGTCTTCGACCGACAGCTCGCCCCGGAGGAGCCACGAGTCGAGGAGACCGATCGGCACCACGAGCGGCATCCGATCATGGACGCGATCGACCGGCGCGCTCGCGGGGACGGTCACGATCGCGAAGCGCGTGTGGCGCGCCTCGCTTCCGGCCTCGTGGAGCACGTCGTAGATCCCCGCGAGCAGGATCAGCCCGCGTGCGTGCACGTAGTGCGGCACCTTTCTACCGTGGCGTCGCTGCCATTCGTAGAAGCCGGTCGCCGG
>JBKDQC010000018.1:0-1623 GCA_046342295.1 Deltaproteobacteria bacterium
GGGGAGGGAGCCGACCGGCCCCCCCACCGGCGCGGGCGCAGCCACGAAGCTGGGCTCGGCGAAGTCGAGCTCCGGCATCGGCTCGGGCTCGGGCGGGGCTGGCTTCGGCGGCGCTGCGGGGACCGAGGCCCTCGGCGCCGCGGGCTTGGGCAGCGGGGATGCTGCTTTGGTGAGGATCTTCGCGGTCGGTGGCTTCCCCACCGTCGCGGCAACCTCGCGCTTCGTGTCTGCCGGACGGGTTCCCTCGGCCGCTTGGATGGCCTTGCCCTCGGTCGCGAGCGCCTTGGCCTCGAGATCGCCGTAGTCGACCGCACCGATGCGCGTCGGGTCGTTCTCCTCGAGGCCGTCGTCCTCGAAGGCGGGCGCCGCCGAGCCCCCCAGTCGCCCGCCGATCGGAACGACGTTCGAGCGCGCCATCGCGCGCTGCGGCGCGACCGCGGCAGGACGCGGCGCCGGAGCCGCGGGTCGGACAGCTCCGCCCGCGGGCGCGGGTCGCGCCGCAGCCGGGCGCGCGGCGACCTCGGGCGTCTGCGAGCGGCGGAGCAACGCCGCGAGCTCGGGGACGTCGCGCAGCGGACGCCAGTCGTCGAGTCCCTCGCGCCAGCAGAGCGACTCGGCCGTCACGGCTCCTGCGCCGATCTTCCTCACGATCTCGTCTCGCCGGAGAGGCCCGACGGGGACGTCGTTGATGGCGACGTGCCACTGATCGAGCGGGGTCGTGCGCGAGGGCTCCGCAGCGCCGAGCGCGTGCGGCTTGCTCACCGAGCGCTGGAAGTCGGCGCCGAGCGCCGAGCCGGATCCCTGCGCGGGGTTCGCACCGGTCAACCCCGCCCGCCGACCCGTCGACGTGGTCGGTCCCCCAGGCTTGGCGACAGGCGCAGGCTTGGGCGCCGGTGCGACCTCCGCGGCGTCCTCGATCGCCATGTCGGCCCGGATCGTGATGTTCTGCCCGCACCGGCGACAGTCCATGCGAAGCGTGCGACCAGAGACCTTCTCGTCGGCGATCTGGTACTTCGCTTTGCAGTTGGGGCAGAGGAACTTCATCGGTACCGCGCCTCCGGAGCGAGCTTCCATTGAAACGCGAGCCCGCCCGAAAGGGCAAGGCAATCCGTCGTCACGCAGCCGAGGCGGCCGAAGCGCGAGGAAGCTTCGCTTCGGGGGAGATCCCGTGGGCGCAGCGCGAGGCGCCCAAGCAGGGCCGCGCGGGAGCACACGCGCGTGAGCGCGTGGGGGGTCCCGCTTCGCGAGGGAGGGGCCGCTCGACCCCTCCGGCCAACTCAGAGCATGAGTCACTTGATTGACTCATGCTCTGACGTTTCTTTCCGGAGGGTCTGGCCCCAGACCCTCCCTCTCGCCGAGTGAATCGGCGAGAGCCTCCCTCCCGCCGATGCGAGCCCGTGGCACCCGCATCGATCCATCCGAGTGCCACGGGCGCTCAGCCCGGTGCCGCTGACCGAGGTGCGCTCGCACCTGCGCGACTACCCCTCGGTCCCCGAGAGCCTGCGCGGAGAGACCCAGGACTTCACCGCGCCGCGCGACCCGCACGACCTCGTGAGCGCACAGCATGTCTTCGTGCCCGTGCCGGACCGCGTGCGCGTCGAGTGGGCCCCCGTGCTCTTCAAC
>JBKDQC010000019.1:0-3423 GCA_046342295.1 Deltaproteobacteria bacterium
GCCCACGAGAGCCACGAGGCCGAGCGTGCTCGCGGTGGCGAGCACGGCGTCGAGCAAGGGCAGCCCACCGAGCTCGGCGATCTGCGCGAGCGCGAGGAAGCCGGTCTGCGAGTTCCCGATGCGCCACGGAAAGATCATCGGCGCCGCGGAGGCCGCGATCACGAGCGCGGGCGGCGAGGCGAGCTCGATGGATGCGCTCTCGGGGCCGAGCACGTCGCTCAACGCGCGGTGCACCGACCACGCGATCGTGGCCGCCATCACGAACGGGAGGCTCTGCGCGACGAAGAGCAGAGACGCCACGACCCAGGCGAGGGGCGACGGGAGATGGGCGTACGTCGTGAAGAGATCGGCCGCCCACGCGCAGGTCGTAGCGTTGGCGCCCACGCCGAGACAGAGGCCGGCCAGCGCCGCGCGGCGGAGGCCCTGACGGCCGCAGGGTCGCGCCTCCGCGAGCGCGCGCAGCGCGAGCACGAAGAGCGCAGGCCCGAGCCACGCGATCGCGAAGGCCTCGTAGGGCGCGCCGCCCATGCCGATCGCGACGCCTCCGAGCGCGGCGCAGGCGCCCGCGCGCGCCATCGCGGGGCGACGCGTGTCCATCGACCCGGCGCTGCGAGGCCTGGCCATGCTCAGCTGCGGAGCAGAAGCGCGCCTCGCTTGATCTCGAAGCGCGCAGGCAAGCGCCCAGGGGCCTCACCATCGACGTCCAGCAAGACCTGCTCGCTCGGATCGATGGGCTCGGCGACGACCACGCGGCCCCGAGCGAGCTCGACGCCGCGCCGCCCGAGGTGCGTGCCGCGGTAGAGGTGCGGCGCGAGCCCGAGCGCCGCGCGCATGCCGAGCGCATGCAGCGTGACGACGTCGAAGAGACCGTCGTCGAGGCGCGCCCCGGGCGCGACGTGCATGCCGCCGCCGAAGAAGCGGCCGTTGCATACCGCGACGTTCGTGATCCGCGCCTCGCACGGAGCAGCGTCGTCCACGCTCAGGCGCACGCGCTGAGGCTCGTAGCGGGCGAGCGCCCGCGCCGCACCGACGAAGAAGGCGGGGCCCCCGCCCATCCACTTCGGCGCGTCGTTCACGAGGCGATCCACGAGGCCGCCGATGCCGAAGCTCGCGATGTTGAGGAACGTGCGCTCGCGCTCGCTGCCGTCGTTGCCTACGTAGCGGAGGTGCCCGACGTCGATCGGCCGGGGCGCGGCGTCCCAGACGCGTCGGACGATGTCCTCGACGCCGAGCGCGCCCGAGCCCACGTTCGCGGCGCCGAGCGACCTGCGGAAGTCCCCGCCGGTGCCTGCGGAGAGCGGCGCGAGGAAGGCGTCCGGGCGGACCGGCTCTCCCGCCTCGAAGAAGCCATTCGTCGCCTCGCTCAGCGTACCGTCGCCGCCGAGCACCGCGACGCCGCGCGCGCCGGCGCGGAGCGCGCGGCGCACGAGCCGGGTCGCGTCGCCGGGCCCCTCGGTACGCTCGACGCACAGCTCGGCCCCGAGCGCGCGCAGCGTCCGCTCGACCCGAGGCAGCACGCTCCCGCCGCGGCCCGCGCCGGCGCGCGGGTTCACCACGAGCGTCCACGGCTCGCTCACGGCGCGGCGGGGATGACGAGAACGACCGACACGAACTCTGCGTCGGGCTCGTTCGGAATCGTCTGAAGCGGAGTCCACAGGTCGCGCATCGTCGCGTCGCCGACGCGGAGCACGAGCCCGAGCGGCGTCGCCGGGTCGACTCCGAGCGCCGCGAGCGAGACAGTCGTCTCGCACGCATCGAGGGAGCACATCGAACGCTGGCTCGGCAGCGCGGTGTGCGCGCCGGCCTGCGAGAGCCGCCGCCAGCCCAGCGTCGCGGAGCCCGCCGTGACCGGCTCGGGCCGTCGCGCCGAGCCCCACCCGACCTCGGGGCGGAACATCGCGTCGATCGGCGTCAGCGCGTTCGACAGCACGGAGTCGACCTCCCCGGTCCGGTCCGCGAGGCCGGCCGGCGTGAGGAGGATTCCGTCCGCGAGGTCGGGGTAGTCCAGATCGAGGAAGACCGCGACCGTCTGGCCCGACACGGGAAAGTTGCCGGCGACCGCGATCGCCAGCTCGGTCGCGCTGCGGACGTAGTGGAAGCGCGAGATCACCGAGCCGGCGTAGGGCCCGAAGGTCGTCTCCTCCGTGTTGAACGCTTCGGCGAGCTCCCACGCGCGCTCGGTGAGGCGACCATCGACGAGGATGCCCGTCCTCGGGGCGTCGAACGGAGCGTCGAGGCCCACGTCGCGGGGCTCGAAGGCGTCGGGGCCGCCGTCGGGCAGCGGGGCATCGAACGGAGCGTCGTCCTGGTAGGCGTCCGGGGACCACGCGTCGAGCGGGCCGACGTCGCGCCGAGCGCGAAAGGCATCGAAATCGTCGACCATGGGCAGCGGATCGGGGCATCCGGAGCTCCCCACCGCCAGCGCGCACGCGAGCCCCGCAGGCAGCGCGCGAAACGTCATCCATCGCTCTTCAGTCTGCATAAGGCAACACCTCGAAGGGCCGGGTCCGACCGTACCATCGCTTGAGCTGAACCCTCGGCTTTCCGTCCGGAAGCGGCTCGCCGTCCTCGCCGCGCCCGTACTCGATCGTGCAGTAGGTGAGCCCGGAGTCCTGGCCGAGGTGCTGCACGTCGAGGTTGATCATCTTCATCCACGTGCCGGTGTTCACGAACAGCTTGCCGCCTGGAAGCTGCAGGAATCGAGGGCCGTGGCTGTGGCCGAGAATCAAAGTGCGTACGCCGCGCAGGCGCCTCACCTCGCGCACGGCCGCTGCGTCGAAGCCGCCGAGGGCCAGCAGATCCTCGCGCACGATCTCCGGGAGCCGCGGCAGCCGCGCGAGCCTGTCGCGCCACGCGCTCAGGTTGAAGACCCGCCACCGCAGAAAGTAGAGCGCGGACCGCCACGTGAACTTCATGAGGAAGCGCGTGTCGAAGAGCACCGCGCCGAGGAGGAAGCGGCCCAGAGGCTGGATGCGATCGACGAAGGACCGGAGCTCCTTCGCGGGGTTCATCACCTCCAGGATCCACAGCGTGCCCCACGGGAGCTCGAGCACCTCGTGGCCTTCGCGGTTGCGCCTGGTCATGCGCTGGTAGTCGACCCGGTGGATCCGCTCGAGCTGGTGGCCGTGACGGATCTGGATGCCGTCGGGCAAGTAGTAGGTGTCGCTCTTGGTGACGAAGTGGACGCGCTCGGGCGCCGCGTTCGGCGCGACGTAGCGGCGAAACAGGGATTGCGGTCCGGGCAGCCACATGTCGAGGTCGTGGTTTCCCGGGATGAACACGATGCGACGGCGCTCCTTGTCCATGAAGCGCGAGAGCGCGCGGACGAAGCGCGGATGCCCATCGAGGCACTGCTTGAGCTTCTCGCACGCGATCCCGTCCGTCACCTCGGTGGGCCAGCGCCCCCCGATCTTCACCTTGAGG
>JBKDQC010000020.1:0-8593 GCA_046342295.1 Deltaproteobacteria bacterium
GAACACCAGCGTCGCCGCGCGCGGTCGCGTCGAAGCCTCCACGATCGGCGAGCAAACTGCGCGTCGCGCGCCACCGCGTCTGGCGATGAGCTGGCGGCCGAGCCTCAGAGCATGAGTCACCTGGATTGACTCATGCTCTGACGTCTCTGACCGGAGGGTCTGGCCGCAGACCCTCCCTCTCGCCGAGTGAATCGGCGAGAGCCTCCCTCCCGCCGATTCGAGCCCATGGCACCCGCATCGATCCATCCGAGTGCCACGTGCTCTCAGAGCTTGGTGACGGTCTGATCGATCGCGCCGAAGATCGATCGGCCCTCGGCGTCGCGCATCTCGATCTGCACCCGGTCGCCGTAGGTGAGGAACGGCGTCACGGGAGAGCCCGTCTCGAGCGTCTCGCGCGTGCGCCGCTCGGCGAGGCAGGAGACGCCGCGCGCCGGGTCTTCGTTCGACACCGTCCCGCTGCCGAGGATCGTGCCCGCGCCGTAGGCGCGCGTCTTGGTGATGTGCGCGATGAGATCGAAGAACGAGAAGTGCATCTCGGGCCCGGCGTTCGGGTCGCCCGCGATCGCGTCGTTGAGGCGCGTCACGAGCGGCAGATGAACGCGGCCGTCCCGCCACGCGTCTCCGAGCTCGTCGGGCGTCACGGCGAAGGGCGAGAACGCGCTCGCGGGCTTGCTCTGGAAAAACCCGAAGCCCTTCGCGAGCTCGTCCGGGATGAGGTTGCGCAGCGTCACGTCGTTCACGAGCACGAGCAGGCGGATGTGGCGGTGGGCTTCTGACTTCGTCGTTCCCTGGGGCGTGTCGCCGAGCACGACCGCCACCTCCGACTCGAAATCGCACCCCCACGCGAGGTCCTTCAGCGGGATGGGATCCGTGGGCCCGAGGAGCACGCTCGAGCCGCCCTGGTAGACGAGCGGATCCGTCCGGAGGGTCGCGGGGGGCTCCGCGTTGCGGGCCTTTCGCACGAGGACGATGTGGTTGATGTACGCCGAACCGTCGACCCACTCGTACGCGCGCGGCAGCGGGGACGCGAGCTGCTTCGTGTCGAGCGGGTGGGTCTCTGCGGCGCCGCTCTCGACGCGCTCCGCGAGCTCGCGGAGGCGCGGCTCCGCGAGCTCCCACGCATCGAGCGCGTCCTGCAGCGTGGCTGCGATCGGGGTCGCTGGCGCGTAGCGACTGCCATCGCGGGACACGACGATCAGTGCACCATCACGGCCCTGGCGGAGCGAGGCGAGCTTCATGCGCGTCGCTTACCGGATCGCAGGTCTTCTCGCCACGCGCCTCCTCCCTCGGTCCCGCACGTCGCCCCCGGGGTCCGGCACCGTCTCCGAACGGGAATGGGCGGGCGGGCGCACCTGCTCGCAGTTCGGGATCGCGTCGCGATCCGGAGCTATCCTCCCGCTCCCATGAGCCAGCCCGATTCGGATCACTTCGACGTCGTCATCGCCGGTGGAGGTCTCGCCGGACTCACCCTCGCCCGACAGCTCCGGCGCGAAGTCCCCGAGGCGCGCGTCTGCGTCGTCGAGCGGCAGAAGCGACCGCTGCCCACCGCGGCGCACAAGGTGGGCGAGTCCTCGGTCGAGCTCTCGTCGCACTACTTCGGCGTCGTCCTCGGCCTCGGCGAGTACCTCCGGCGTGAGCACTTCGTGAAGAACGGCCTGCGCTTCTTCCCGGGCGGCGGGCACACGCACGCCCTCGAGGCGCGCACCGAGATCGGCCCCCCCCAGCTGCCGAAGGTCCCCTCGTTCCAGCTCGACCGCGGCCGCCTCGAGAGCGACCTCCGCGCGATGGACGAGGCCGACGGCGTGACGCTCCTCGAGGGCTTCACCGTGAAGGACATCGAGCTCGGCGCGCGCGGCGCCGAGCACCGCGTGCACGTCGAGACGCTCGGGGGCGAGGGCGCACGCACGCTCTCGGCGCGCTACTTCGTCGACGCGAGCGGGCGTCGCGCGCTCCTCCGCAACAAGCTCGGCCTCACGCGTCCGAGCGGCCACAACGCGAACGCCTCGTGGTGGCGCGTGAAGGGGAAGGTCGACGTGAAGGACCTCGTGCCCGCGAGCCAAACGAGCTGGCACATGCGCGACCCCGAGGAGATCCGCTGGTACTCGACGGTCCACTTCATGGGGACCGGCTACTGGTTCTGGTACATCCCGCTGGCGGGCGGCACGGGCGGTGAGCAGCACACGTCCCTCGGCATCGTGGTGCACGACGAGGTGCACCCGTTCCAGACGATCAACACGCTCGAGAAGTCGCTCCAGTGGCTCGAGAAGCACGAACCGCTCTGCTACGCGCAGGTCAAGGACCTGCCGGCCGAGGACTTCCTCTGCCTACGCAACTACAGCCACGGCTCGGCGCAGTGCTTCTCGAAGGACCGCTGGTCGCTCGTCGGCGAGGCGGGCGTCTTCGCCGATCCCTTCTATTCGCCGGGCTCGGACTTCATTGCGATCTCGAACTCGTTCACCACGCAGATCGTCAAGACGATGCTGCGCGGGGGCGCCGACGCCGAGGCGAAGGTCGCGCGTCTCGCCGAGCGCTACGACCGCTTCTACCTGCGCTTCGCGGACGCGGCGACCGAGACCTACCGCAAGGCCGCGCCCATCTATGGGAGCCCGCGCGCCATGGCCGCCAAGGTCTACTGGGACGACTTCAACTACTGGTCGTTCGTCTGCCAGTACTTCTTCCGCCGCCTCTACGAGCTCGACGACGCTTCGCACGCCCGCTTCGACGAGATCGCAGAGGAATTCCGTACGCTCCAGTTCCGCGCGCAGAAGGTGCTCTCGGAGTGGGCCAAGCGCGCCGCAGATCGACCCGAGCCCGTGCACGTCACGCTCCCCCCGGTGCCGTCCATCCTCGCGAACCTCCACCTCGACCTCGAGAAGGAGATGAGCGTCGACGAGGTGCACGCGTACATGGTCGACAAGCTCGCGCTCGCGGAGGAGGTGCTCGACGAGGTCGTGCTCCGCGCGCTCGCGGCGCTCGGCCCCTCGCTCGGCGCGGAGCTCGCGCGCGAGACGGGGCTCGCGAGCTGGCCGCGGCGGCCCTCCCGCGAGCGCCTCGCCGCCCAGCAGGCCGAGGGCGGGGCCAGGCGTCGCGCGCTCTCGCCGATCGCGCGGGACATGGAGCGCTGCCTCGGCCGCATGGACATCCACGCGGCGAGCGGCGATCTCGAGGCCATGGTCCAGCGCGCCTTCGCTCCGGAGGCGGTCGACTTCGCGTACGCCGAGGAGTGACGACGGCCCGGGAGTGGCGCGCTCACGCGGGCGTGAGCTCCTCGCGCAGCGCCGCGCAGAGCTTCGCGACGTCGTCGTCGTCGACGTAGAGCGGGCACGCGATGCGGAGCAGGCGCGCGGGCGGTGCGGGCCACGGGAACACGGGGATCTGAATGCGGTGCCGCGTCTCGAGGCGCTGCCACAGCGGGTCCGTGTCCCACGCGCTCGTCGGCGCGGGGCCCGCATTCGCAGGGAGCGGCACCGACGCGAGCGCGCCGAGCATCTCCGCGGGGGCGGGCGGCTCGATCCCGAGCGTGGCGCAGAGCGCGCGCTGCGCTCGCGCGGCCTTGTCCCGCTGCTCGCGCATCACCTCGGGCCAGCCGCCCGGACGCATCGACGCGAGCTCTTCCAACGCGATCGGCACGCACAGCCACGCGCTCGGGTCGTCGGTGCCCGTCCAGTCGAATTCCTCCCAGAGGAGCGGGCGCGCGCGCCGGCTCCGCATGCCGTGGCTCGTGATCGCGGGGTGGATCTCGCTCGCCCGGTCGGCCCGCACGTGGAGCAGGCCCGCGCCCTTGGGCGCGCAGCACCACTTGTGCAGGTTCCCCGTGTAGTAGCTGGCGCCGAGCGCATCGAGCGCGAGCGGCACCATGCCCGGCCCATGCGCGCCGTCGACGAGCACGCGCACGCCGCGCGCCTCGAGGCGAGCCACGATCGCCTCGATCGGCAAGACGAGCCCTGTCGGGCTCGTGACGTGATCGACCAGCGCGAGGCGTGTGCGCGGCGTCACCGCTGCGTCGAGCGCGTCGAGCACGTGCCCCGGATCGGCGATGGGAAAGGGCACGTCTGCGGTCGTGACGCGGGCGCCGGTCTGTCTCGCGAGCCGCTCGAGCGCGTTCTTGCAGGCGCCGTACGCGTGGCTCGTCGTGAGCAGCTCGTCGCCCTCCTCGAGCGTCGGCGCGAGCGACGCGAGCACGGCCGCGACGCCCTCGGTCGCGTTGCGGACAAAGACGAGGTGCTCGGGCGCCGAGCCCACGAAGCGGGCGAGCACCTCGCGCGCCGCGTCGATGCGCCCGCCCAGCTCGTGCACGAAGAAGCGCACGGGCTCTCGCTCGAGCTCGCGTTGCAGAGCCTGCTGCGCGTCGAGCACCGCGGTGGGGCACGCGCCGAATGAGCCGTGGTTCAGAAACGTGATCGAGGGGTCGAGCGCGAAGCGGGCGAGGTCCGAGGTCGGCATCGCGCCCGACTCTACACAGGATCGGCAAGACCACGATCGGCCGCTCCTCGCGCCGCGAACGAACCGCCGACCCGCGACGCCTCTGACTCGGCGACGACCGCCGGGAACGAGGCGCACGCGCGCGCGAACCCCGAGACGCGCGCCGCGAACGAACCGCCGACCCGCGGCGACCTCGGCGAGCGGGGGACGATCGGCATAGGGGCCCGAGGCAATCCCCCGGGATCCCTGCCACACCACCGGACGAGCGGGTCCGCATCCGGCGGTTCGGAGTGTTGAGGTCACGCGGCGAGCCGGGGGACGCCCAGCTCGTCGAAGTCGCGAATGGGGAAGGCGATGGGGATGGCCATGGCGGAGTTCTTCCACCCTCGGCGCGTGTTCGCGGCGACGTATGCGGCCGTTTGCTCCGAGACGCCTCGGGCGCGCAGCTCACGGTAGGTGACGCGTCCACGTTTCCAGTGTCGGAGTTGCAGCGCCCTGAGCCGGTGCCGGATCCATTCGTCGAGCTCGCGGAAGACCTTCGGCGTGTCCGCGAGGCGGAAGTAGTTCTTCCACCCCGTCAGGTACGTCCGTAGGTCCTCCGCCACTCGGGCGAGGCTCTGGCTCCGGGTCGGGCGCGTCAGCTCGCGCACGCGATCCTTCATCGCGGTCAGGGCCTTGGGCGCGACCGGCCGCTTCACGCCTTCTGCGCGGCGACCCCAGTAAACAGAATCGCCGAGAGAGTGGAACATCCGCGTCGCGGCGATTCTGTTTCGCGGAGCGGAGTTGGGTGGGGGGCCCCGAGCCGGCTCTGCCGGGCGGGGGGCGGGTCTGCATCAGACCTGCCGGGAAACAGGGCTACACAGGATCGGCGTCTCGCCGATCCTGTGTAGCAGCGCTGCGGGGCTCGTCCTTCCGTCGCGGTCGGGCAGCGTGCTAGCGTGGCGGTCCGTCCGAGCAGAGCTCTCATGGCGTCCCCCCTCGTCGGCTACAACACCAACGTCCGCCACCACGGCAAGGTGTTCCACATCCAGACCGAGGACTCGGGCCTCGCGCACGGGCACATCTTCACCCACCTCTTCGCCGATGGCGGCCGCATCGTCGCGACGAAGAAGACGACCTACGCGCACCACGTCGGCACCGAGCGCTACCCCGGTGTCGTGAAGAAGCTGATGCAGGCACAGCACAAAGCGATGTTCATCGCCTTGCGCGACGGCCTCTTCGACGAAGACGAGGTCCGGGGCGCCAGAGAGTTCGCGTCGCGCGAGATCGTCCTCGACGAGGACAAGCCCTCCCGACCTGCACCGGCTTCATCTGCGCCGGCCTCATCCGCGCCGGCCTCATCCGCGCCGGCCCCATCTTCGAGCGCCCCCTCTCCGGTCGTCCAATCCGTGGCCAACGATGCGGTCCAGCGCCGTCCGAGCCCGAGCAGCGCACCTTCCCGCAGCAGCGCTGCGCTGGACGTCGCGGCGCTCGAGCGCGCCGCGGCAGACTACTCCGAGCCGACAGCGGCCGATGCGCTGACGGATACGATGCCCACGCTCCCCGGTTCCGAGCCCTCCCCCCTGCCGCATGCGAGCGTGCTGTCGCCCTCGGCCCCCAAGGCCCCGGCAAAGAGCTTCTCGAAGCCGCTCCCCGCCCCGGCGACCGCAACCGCCCCGGTCCCGGCGCGACCCAGGAGTCGGTACGGACCGACGCAGCAAGCCGTCAAACGGGCCCCAGGGCGCGCGCACGACTCCCTCTTCGGCCGGGATCTCCTCAGCGAAAAATCCCTCGACGAGGTGATCATGAGCTACCTCGCGGACGATCTCGACAAGGAGTGAGAGCGCGGCGGAGCCGTGTGGATCGCGAAGGTCATCCCTCGCGCTCGCCGGGCAGCGGGATCCGCTCGCGGTCGTCGCCCGGAATCGTTGGGAACTCACGGCGAACCCAGCGACGCTTGGCGTCCTCGAGACCCTCGCGCGTCGAGCTGACGAAGTTCCACTCGAGCTGGCGCGGGCTACGGTCGCCGCGCGCGCTCGGCGAGACGCCGTCGAGGTGCGCACCTCCGACGAGCACGAGGCGCGACGGCTCGAGGGCCGCGAGCAAGAGCGAGCGTCCAGGCGCGCGCACGCCGAGGTCGAGGGTCGCGAGTCGGGCACCCGACGCGTCGATCTCGCCTTCGACCACGTAGACCGCGAGGTCGTCCACGTGCAACGGCGTCTCGAGGCGCGCGCCGCGCTCGAGCTCACAGACCGCGAAGAACGGCCGCGACGAAAGCTCCACCGGGGACCGTGCGCCGAAGGCCTCGCCGAGCAGCACGCGCACGCGGGCACCCACGTTCACGAGGGTTTCGAATCGATCGGCCGGGTGATGAACGAAGCTCGGAGCACAGGCCTCGTCCACCTTCGGAAGCGCGATCCAGAGCTGGATCCCATGCAGGCGCCCACCGTCGCGACGTGTGTCCTCAGTCGCGCGCTCGGAGTGCACGATGCCGTGGCCCGCGATCATCACGTTCACCGCGCCAGGTCGGATCGTCTGCACGAAGCCGAGGCTGTCTCGGTGCACGATCTCCCCTTCGAAGAGGTACGTGAACGTCGCGAGGCCGGTGTGCGGATGCGGTCGCACATCGAAGCCCTCGCCGGGCCGAAGCTCGCTCGGCCCCATGTGGTCGAGAAACACGACGGGGCCCACTGCGCGGCACGCGGCCTGCGGCAACGCGCGACCCACGACCATGCCGTGGCCGAGATCGTGTCGTCGCGCACTCAGGAGAAGCTCGAGATCCGGGCTGACGTGGGCGTTGTTCATCGCCTGAACGTATCGGAGCGTCGCCTCCGAGGCCCACTGCTGCGGAACGCGAAGGATGGTGACCACGCGAGAGCCCGCCGAGCCGCGGACCGATCCCTCGAAGGACGTGTCGCCCATCGAGACGGCCGATCCATCACGGTGGCCCGCGCTCGGGGCCCGCCACCGACAGCACCGTCGATGGCCCTGCGGCCCATCCACGCGTTGTACGAGCACACACGCGCGCGCCTCGGGCTCACGGTGCGCGGGGCCGGGGTGCCGCCTCGGGACCCGCTCCGCGAGCACCTCGAGAGCGCCGCCGTGAAGGATGTCCCTCAGCGCACCAGCCCACCGGGATCGCTGCACGGCCGCGCAGGATGGAAGACAGGCTCGTAGCGCACGAGCACGCGCAGCTCGCTCGGGCGTGAGGGACGGGGGCGAATCGTGGGGCGGCTCAACGCACGCACGAGGCAGGCCTCGACCCTCTGGTCCGCCTCGCGGTCGGCCTGGGCGCTGCGTGCATCGCGGATCTGGGTCTCGCCCAGCTGAACGCGGGCCTCGAGGTGCCCGTCCGGGAACACGGTGACGCTCGCCTCGCTGCGGCGCGCGACGCGCTCGGGCGTCGCCCCGCGCACCGAACGAACGTGGCAGGACGTGAGCTCGCCGATCGCGCCTCGAAGCGCCCGCTCGAGCGGGCGACGCAGCGCCGCGCGCCCATCGATCACGTCAATCTCGAGGTGTCGCTCCCACGAAGCGGGCGTGCACTGCGCGTCGGTCACGCGTCATCGCGAGCCACACGACTGCGGCCAGAGCCACTCGGAGCGGGGTCATCCCGATACGATGCCTCCGAACGCCCTCGTATTGGGCCTCGTCGAGACTCCGCGATCGTGAGCGCGCCATCTCCAAGCGACACCTCCCGCGGAAGATGGAAGTGCCCCTTCCCTCGTCGCTCGTAGACGAGGCACCAACCGCTCGGCATCCACACGAGGCTCTTCGCACGATCGAAGCGGAGATTGTGGAAGTCGAACAGCGAGCCCGCGAGCGGGTCATGTCCGAGCTGCGAGCGCATCGCGATCGCGAGTGCGTCGAAGCCCTTGCGTAGATCGACAGGCTCGACCGCCGCGTACACGCGGAGCCACGAAGGAAGCGCCAGCATGGGGCGATGCCCTTGAGGTTGCTCGCCGGATCCCAGGTCAGGTGCTCGTTCGCGACCTCGGTCACGTACCCAATCTCGCCCGCGCTCGTGCCGCTTGTCGAGGACCGAAGCGCAATGTGGCTCGTCGGCCGCAAGCGGTTGTCGTACCCGAACGTCTCCGTCAGCACCGGCGCGCCGGACGGCCCGTACTCGCGCACCATCGCGAGCCCGTGCACCTCGTAGTCCACGAGCGAGAGCACGGGGATCTCCTCCGTG
>JBKDQC010000021.1:0-1979 GCA_046342295.1 Deltaproteobacteria bacterium
GTTCCAGCGAAGCTCGTCGCGTCGGTCTCGCATGCGCCACCGCTAGCACGAACGGGAACACGTCTCGACCTCGCGCTGACGTATGCTCCTTCGGTGCAAGGACCCTTCGGACGCGCCTGTAGGATCGCGACGGCCCTGCTCGTGCTCTCGACCCCAGCCACCGCGGACGCCGAGGAGGCCCGCGGGGAGACGATCGAGCGCGATGGACGCGGCATGATCTTCGGCGTCTCGGGCGCGGTCTTGCTCGGCGCGACGGCGCTCACCCCGGTCGAGGCACCCGAGCAACCGAGCCTCCAGCCCGGGTGGTCGTCCCACGGGCGCTTCGGCTTGGAGCTGCCACCGGGCATCGCGGTCTCTCTCGTGGCCGGCGGCGGAGGCATCGCGGCGGTGAGCGGCGCGCCCCCCCTCTTCCTGCGGGCGCTCGTCGATGTCCGCTACACGCTCGACCTCGGCGCGGTCCGCCCGTTCGTGTCCGCGGGGGCGGGGTTCCTCTTGGTCAAGGCCGGGCCGAACCTGCGCGCGACGTTCACGGCCGAGGCCAGCGTTGGTCTCGACATCCCCATCGCCCCGTGGGCCGCGATCGAGGCCAGCGTCGGCGCCGAGCTCGTCGCGCCGGGAGACGCGCTCCGCGAAGTGATGATCTTCGCCATGCTCCCGCGTGTCGGCGTGGGGTTCCACTACTGACGGCTCCTCGCCGCCGCGGTACGGTCCTCCGAGATGCGCGCGTTTCCATGGCAGAGCCTCCCGCGGCTCGGGCGGGCCGACGTTGCCACGCTCGCGTCGCTGGCCGCGCTCGTGGGCACGGCGCCGCTCGCCGAGATCCAGGCCTCGCTCAGCGCTCTGCTCGAGATCGAGCTCTCGGTCGTCCCGGGGCCCGTGGGCGTGGTGCCTGCGGGCCAGCTCGCGGGCGTGCTCGCCCCGACGCTGGTCGCCCTCGCGTTCGAGCGGCCGGGTGCGCGTATCGCCATCGAGCTCGAGCCCGGTGCGAGCCTCGCCGTCATCGACCGCGTGCTCGGCGGCGACGGCCACGCGCCGCCGGGGCCGGTCCTGCTCTCGGCCGTCGAGCAAGGCGCGCTCGCCTTCGTGGGGGCACGCGCGGCGGAGGGCACGGGGTTCGCGTTGCTCGATGTGGCCACGACCCGGGAGGGCCTCGCTGCCTGGCTCGGCGAGGATGCGTGCGCGTGGTGGTCGCTGGAGGTGGGCCTCGGCGCCCGCGCCTCGCGCGCACGCCTCTGGGTGCCTCGGCGCTCGCTCGAGCGTGCCGCACCGAAGGTCGCGCGACTGCCGCAGACGATCGGCGACGTCGGCGTCGCGCTGCGTATCCGCGTCGGCCGCGCGCGGCTCTTCGCGCGGGAGGTCGCGACGCTCTCGCCCGGCGACGTCGTGCTCGCCGACGAGCTGCTCGCGGAGCGCGCGAGCGAGGGCCCGAGGTGGTCGGAGGCGCGCCTCGCCGGCAAGGGCGGAGCGGTGGTCGTGACGCTCGCGCGCGCGTGCGAAGGCTGGCGCGTGCAAGCGGTCGAGGGCGCGAGGTACGCGCGGACGGCGCAGGTGGAGGACGCGATGAGCGATGCAGAGACCGTCAGGACCGACGAGCTTTCCGAGATCGCAGAGGTCCCTGTCGAGCTCGCCATCGAGCTCGGTCGCATCGAGCTCCGGGTGCGCGAGCTCGCGGCCCTCGTGCCAGGACGCGTGATCTCGGCGCGGATCCCGGTGGGGCGGGAGGTCGAGCTGCGCGCCGGGGATCGGGTCGTCGCGAGCGGTGAGCTCGTCGACATCGAAGGCGAGCTCGGGGTGCGCATCACGACCGTACACCGCTGACGTCGCGGCGCTCGGGTCGCCTCAGAGCATGAGTCACTTGGATGGACTCATGCTCTGACGTTTCTTGCCGGAGGGTCTGGCCGCAGCCCCTCCCTCTCGCCGAGTGAATCGGGTGCAGCTGGGGCCAGATCCAGCGCCTGAGGCATGAGGCCCTCGAAATA
>JBKDQC010000022.1:0-2719 GCA_046342295.1 Deltaproteobacteria bacterium
CAGGGGCACGCGAGCACATCAACGTTCAGCCCATGCTTCATGAGCTCGCAGAAGGTTGCGTTGCGGGGGCGGTGTCGTTCGTCGTCGTCGCGCTCGGGCACCACGCGCGGGCGGCGCGCGGAGTGCGCTGCGAGCACCCCTTGATCAGCGACAACTAGAGCTGCCGGTCAGCGACAACTAGATTTGCCGCTCGATCCGCCGTGCGGACGGCCCGTTGGAAGGGGCTGGGCAAGGATGCCTGGCCGACGATCGATCGCGCGCTCGAGAGGGCGCGCATGGTCACCGACGAGCAGGTCCGCTTGCTGAGGAAGAAGCGGATGGAAGGCATGACACACGAGGCCGCAGGCGCGGCCGCAGGAATGAGCGAGCGAACGGCGCGGACGTGGCAGCAAGGCCCGTTGCCGTCGCAGACGAAGACGCCGCGGGCGTACCGCACGCGCGAGGATCCCTTCGCCGACATCTGGTCGAGCGAGGTCGAGCCGCTGCTCGTGGCCGACGAGGACGGGGCCCTGGAGGCAAAGACGGTGTTCGCCGAGCTCGAGCGACGACACCCCGGCCGGTTCGTCGCGGGTCAGCTCCGGACGCTGCAGCGGCGGTTGCGCGAGTGGCGCGCGCAGCGGGGGCCTCACAAGGAGGTCTTCTTCCCGCAGACCCACACGGCGGGGCGGATGGGCTCGATCGACTTCACCAATGCAAACGAGCTCGGCGTGACGATCGCGGGCGCGGTGTTCGCGCACATGTTCTTCCACATGGTGCTGCCGTTCAGCGGCTGGCACTTCGTGCAGCTCGCGTTCAGCGAGACCTTCGAGGCGCTCGTGCGCGGCTTGCAGGGCGCGCTCTTCGAGCTCGGCGGGGTCCCCGAGCGAGTCCGCATGGACAACCTCTCGGCGGCCACGCACGAGCTCAAGGAGAGCGGCGGGCGCACCTTCACAACGCGCTTCGGCGCGGTGCTCGATCACTTCGGGATCGAAGGCTCGAGGATCCAGCCCCGCGAGGCCCACGAGAACGGGGTCGTCGAGCGCGGGCATGGCGTGCTCAAGTCGACACTGGACCAGGCGCTGCGTCTACGTGGGCGCCGGGAGTTCGTATCCATCCCCGACTACCTCACGTTCGTGGCGATGGTCATCACTCGCGATCTCCACGCGGGACGCACCGCAAAGATCGAGGAGGAGCGCGCAACCTTGCGCCCGCTGCCAGGCACGCGTCTGCCTGAGTACACGCGCCACACCGTCGAGGTGCGGAAGTGGTCGACGATCCAGATCCTGAAGCGCACGTACTCGGTGCCCTCGCGCTTGATCGGACACGAAGTCGAGGTGCGCCTCTTCGCCGACATCCTCGAGCTCCGCTACGCAGGCAAGCTCGTCGAGACCATCCCGCGGCTGCGCGGGCAGGACATGCACTGCGTCGACTACCGGCACGTCATCTGGTCGCTCGCGAGAAAGCCAGGAGCCTTCGCGCAGTACCGATACCGCGAGGATCTGTTCCCCTCGCTCACCTTCCGACGCGCCTACGACGCGCTGCGAGATCGCCGAGGTGATCGCGCCGACGTCGAGTACGTGCGCGTGCTCCATCTGGCGGCGAGCACGAGCGAGGTGCTCGTCGAGCGGGCCCTCGAGCAACTGCTCGCGAGCGACACGAGGTGGGACTACGTGTCGGTGAAGGAGCTCGCCCATCCAGAGACGCCGACAATCCCCGTGGTGCACGTCGGCGAGCCCGATCTCGGCGCCTACGACGAACTCCTGACGGCGGTGGCGTCATGACGACGTACACGCCCGAGACCGGAGAGCGGATCGCGTCGCTCCTGGTGGACTTCAAGCTCACGACGATGTCGGGGGAGCTCGTCCCGCGCCTGCTGTCCGCGGGTCACGAGGAAGCGCTGATGCTCGTGCGCGAGGTGCTCGAGCTCGAGGCGCGGGGTCGCCTGGAGCGCCGCGTCGACCGACTGAGGCGCGCCTCCAGGCTCCCTCCGGGCAAGACCCTCGACGTGCTCGATCGCGCGCGTGTACCCAAGGGCGTGCTGCGTCGCGTCGACGAGCTCTCGCGCGGCGACTTCATCGGGCGCGCCGAGAACGTGCTCGTCTTCGGCAAGCCCGGTGTGGGCAAGAGCCACATCGCGTGCGGGCTCGGCCACGCCCTCGTCGAGCGCGGGCACAGCGTCTACTTCGCTCCGACCTACCAGCTCGTGCAGCAGCTCCTCGCTGCCCGCCGAGACCTCTCGCTCCCCAGGGCCCTGCGTCAGCTCGACGCCTTCGACCTCGTGATCCTCGACGACATCGGCTACGTGCAGCAGTCCGCCGACGAGGCCGAGGTCCTCTTCACGCTCATGGCCGAGCGGTACGAGCGCCGCTCCCTGCTCATCACGAGCAACCTCGTATTCAGCGAGTGGGGGCGGATCTTCAAGAGCCCGATGACGACGGCGGCCGCGATCGATCGCCTGGTGCACCACGCGACGATCCTGGAGATCGAGCGCGACTCCATCCGGGCCGAAGACGCGCAGCGCCGAGGAGGCAAGCGGCGGCGGGACGAGAAGGAGGGCGAAGAGGGATGACGTCCGAGGCGAACACATCGTGCCTCCGCAAGCGCGAGATGCGCGCCCGCGGCACCGGCGACGGAGTGTTCGCCAACGACAACTGCCGCAGGCTCAACGACAACTACGAGCCCCGGCAGATAGACATCACCAACCTGGCGATGACCGGCAGAAGTAGTTGTCGTCGACCGG
>JBKDQC010000023.1:0-2628 GCA_046342295.1 Deltaproteobacteria bacterium
CAGCTCGAAGCAGAGCTCGGCCCGCTCACGGTCCCGCCGCCCCGCGCTCGGTGAGCGTCATCAGTACGCGTTCCGCGTACGACGCACGCCCGATCGACGACCAGCGAGAAGACAACGCGGCTCCGCGCGGCCCGCTCGTCATGCAAGGACGGTGGTCGTGCAGCGGGTACCCACTCGTCGTAGGAGATCCGTTGAACGATGGACGGCGTCCCGTCGACCCGAAGCACCAGCCTGACGCTGCCGCGCTCGTCGGTCACCAGGCGCCACACTTGGTCGATGGCGGTCGTCCCGGTGTTGTCCACGTACATCAGATCCGGCACGTTCGATCGCGTCAGGTACACGAAGAACGCGTGGACCGCCGCGCTGCCCTGCCCTCGCTGCCAGGCAATGGGGCGAAGGCCATCTCGGTACCAGAAGTACTCGTCGTCCGCGCTGTCCGGCGTCCCATCCGGGTCGATGTGCGTGAGGCGACCGAGCGGGTCGTACTCGAACGTCGTCGTCGTCGTCGCGAAGAGCGCGTTGGTGAACACGGACTGACGAAGCCTGCCCTGCACGTCGTGGGTGTACGTCCGATATGGCGGTGTGCTGGTTCCGCCCGACTTGCTCAGGCGGCCGCGCACGTCGTACTGGCGGCCACCCGTGGAGACCTGATCGTCGGTCCCCGCCACAAGGTCACTGCGGATGCCCGCATCGTTGTAGGTCCACGAACGCATCGACCCGCTCACGAGCGTTCCACCCGTCGTCGGACAGGCCTGGTTCTGGGTCTGCGAGGCAATGATCCCGGTCGTCCGATACCGAGCGGTGCTCGCCAGACGCCCAGCGCCATCGTAGCCGTACTCATACCGGGTCTGCGTGTAGGTCGTGGGGGTCGTCGCGCTGGTGTGCGCCCACTCCACGCGTCGGGTCACCCTGCCGTGCGCATCCCGAGAGCAGATCCGCTCGATGAACCAAGGCGAGGCATCGCTGCCCGTGACGGAGTCGTAGGTCTCGCCGAACTGTGTGGAACGATTGGCGGTCGCCGTCGCGCTCGCGCTGTTCACCGTCAGCCTGGTCGTGGGATAAACGGCCGGCGTGCCCGAGGGCGTGGGAAGTGCAACCGACACGGCGAACGGCAGTGAGGCGATCGCGTTGCGGCTGAACGTCCCGCTCACGGCAGCGGTCGTGCTCCCGAGGCTGTTCGGGCTGTACGCGTAGTCGACGATCGCGTTCGTCGACTCGTTCGTCCCCGTCTCCGTGTCGAGGCGCATCGTCCGGGTCTCGTACCCGAAGGCCACGGTCGAGCTCGGCCCAGGCGTCGTGCCCCACGCGACCGAAGACAGGAGCGGCCCGTTGTACGTGAACGTCATCGCTCCAGGTCGGGACCCGTAGGCCGCGGCCGTGTGGGAGATCGAGGTCGGCCGCTCGGCGCCATCGTAGAGCACCGTCCAAGTGTCGGACGAGGCTCCCTGCGTTGCAACGATCGTCTGCGCGAGCCCCGCGGCATCGAAGGCAGTGACGTTGACCGATCCGCTGCCGAGCAGCGACTGACCCGCGCGAGCCTCCGCGAAGTTGTAGGTGGTTGCGGAAATCTCCGTCCCCAGCGGCGTCGTCTCCGTGTCGAAGAGGTTGCGCCCGTTGTAGGTGTAGTTGTAGCGACCGGCCGAGCTCCGCCCCGGTCCCTCGATGTACTGGACGTTGCCGGAGTTGAAGTAGCTGATCAGCACCGGGTCGCTGGCGCTCCGCGCCGGAAGGGCCACCTGCTCTGGCCAGCCGCGCGCGGCGTTGGGGGTGATGGTGGTGGTTTGGGTCCCGCCAGTCGTCACTCCCGTCCGCCAGCGCCGCACCGGGTCGTAGGTGTAGGTGACCGACCGAGTCGTCGTCGGGGACCCCGTGCACACGCCACTCGAGATTGTATACGCCCCTTGCCGGATCGCGGAGATCCGTCGCCCCGTGTAATCGATGCACACTGGGTGCTGTCCGGGGAACTGGATGGCCCGGACCAGGCCCGCGCTGTTCGTGTACACCTGCGTATCCGGGATGTTCCCCGGCGGATTCAGAGTCACGAGTTGACCATAGGCCTGCGATGCGATCGTGCGCACGCTCGACTCGTCTGGAGCATTCAGGAGTGTGGTTGTGTCGCGCAGCGCGTTCGAGGGTGCACTGTGGCAGGGGGACGTCGGGCTCGCTTCGGGACCGAAGCAACGCACTGTTTGGACCACCATCTCGTCAAGCGGACCCGCGCTCGTCGCCCAGCTCCCGGATGACGTCGAGTCGCTGCAGGCGACGCTCGTCAGGCAGAAGCGCGTGCGCGCAACGTACGGCGCCTCCATGTCGAATCGAGGGTCGGCGGCGAGCTCCGTACGTGTCGTGCCGAGGTCCTGGACGGTCGTTCCCGGAACAACCTGCGACAAGTACGTCGTGCCGCTGAGGATTTGCCGATCCACCCGGACCTCCTCGGGGTAATAAGTGAACACCGTCCGGGGATTGGCCGACTGGACACCTGTCGCAGCCGTCGTACGCGTTCACGGGGTAGCGCGTGTGATCAGGGGATCGACACGGGATCAAGAGCATGATCGACTCGCCGTGTGAGTTCGCTGGAAGAGCGTCTGCTGCGACTCGAGGCCCGCGTGACGGAGCTCGAGGCGGAGA
>JBKDQC010000024.1:0-1179 GCA_046342295.1 Deltaproteobacteria bacterium
TCTCCGCCTCGAGCTCCGTCACGCGGGCCTCGAGTCGCAGCAGACGCTCTTCCAGCGAACTCACACGGCGAGTCGATCATGCTCTTGATCCCGTGTCGATCCCCTGATCACACGCGCTACCCCGTGAACGCGTACGACGGCACTGAGCGACTGCGCCGCCTGCAGCGTGGCCCCAGGAGGCACGCGCGACGGTGCATGCACGGCGATCGTGCGAGAGCGACAGGAACCGGTTGCACCGCGAATCTCAGAGCCCGCTGAAGTCGAGGACTCCCTCCCACAGAACGGGAGCCACTGGGCACAGCCACACCGCATGGTCGGCTGCGTCGGAATGGTGCGCGAGGCCTCGGGCGACAATCTCGTTCGTGAACAGTTCGGCCGAGAGCACCGCCGAAATCGGGACTGCCGACGACTTCCAGCGCGCTTCGAGCCCTGGCCCCTCATGATCCAAGACCACGACGTGACCTGACTCGGAGCAGAGGCACGCGTCCCCGTTTCCAGCCACCTTCAACACGAAGAAGCGCTCGCCACCGGATGTCCCGTAACCGAAGGGACGAATCTCCGTCTCACCGCCGAACTCTTCGACAAAGATTTTCAGCAGTGCGGGCAAGTCGGAGGGCCAGGGCCCCTTCACGGGATTCCGCCGTCTGCCGCCGCGTTCCATGAGCGCCCTGAGCTGGGCTGCGTTCAGCTTGCTCTCATACGCCTCCATGATGGTCGCGAGAAGGTCGTCTTCCTCATCGCTCCCTTTCGCGACAGGTACATGACCGGGCCAGCTCGCTTTCTTCGTCAGAGAAGCCGGTTGGCGTTGCCCTGTCTTTTCTTTCTTCGCAGGGGCCTTCTTCGCAGGGGCCTTCTTCGCCGTCGCCATCCGTCACTCCTCGTGTGTTGGCCTGATCAGCAGGCCGGCGGACCCTAACATCACACCTTCGCGCCCTGCATCCACGTCCGCGTGAACTCATCCGCGGGGAAGTAGCTTTCGATGCGAACCTCTTGCGTCGTCACATCGTGTGGCGTGCCGAGTGTGGTCACGGTGGTGAAGAGATCGTAGTCCATACGAACCGTACCCCGGATGGTGACAGGAGCCTCTCCACGGTCGTGATGCACCTCGAGGAAGGCTCTCACTGGGTGGTGCGGGGCGTCAACGAGCGCCGTCCGGCGGTCTCGTGGGCTCGCAAGAGG
>JBKDQC010000025.1:0-13605 GCA_046342295.1 Deltaproteobacteria bacterium
CCTGAGAGCACGTGGCACTCGGATGGATCGATTCGGGTGCCACGGGCTCGAATCGGCGGGAGGGAGGCTCTCGCCGATTCACTCGGCGAGAGGGAGGGTCTGCGGCCAGACCCTCCGGCAAGAAACGTCAGAGCATGAGTCAATCCAAGTGACTCATGCTCTGAGCCGGCCCCGAACGCGCCCTCTCGATCCGCTCGACCTCGATTTCGCCCCTCCCGCTCCGCTCAATCGTTGACGCCGCCGGTCGGGCCGAAGTCGTGAGGCAGCGAGCCGCGCGGCGAGCGCAGGTAGACGAACGGAGTCGAGTGGAGGAGGTTCGAGACACGCGACGTGTAGACGTCCGCGTGCTTCTCGATCTGTCGCGCGAGATGGCTCTTGTCGTTGCCGGTGCGGAGGAGAAGACCCCAGCGCGGGTTGTTGAGCTCTCCGGCCGCCTTCGCCAGCGGCGCGATCCGGTCGTCGAGCGCCACGAGCTGACCCCGCAGCTCGCGCATCTCCCCGCGGACCCGTCCGAGCTCGACGCCCTCGGGTCGCTCGCCGTAGCCCTGCTCGATGCGCTGCGCGAGCAGACGCAAGAGCGAGTAGCGGTGCTCCATCTCCTCCTTGCTCGCCATGAGCTTGCTGAGCTCGGCTTGCGTGGGCTTGAAGGACTCGAGCGCCTCGAGCTCGCGCTCGAGCTCGCGCACGATGAGGCCCGTACGCCAGCGGTGCAGGCTCTTGCTCACGTTCACGTCGGCGAAGATGTGATCGCCCACGTAGAGGATGTCCTCGCCGGGGATGCCGAGGCTCTGCTCGACGAGGCGCGCGTTGGCGCCGAGATAGCTCTTGCCCTGCTCGAGACGCGCCGGTGCTGGCACGAGGCGTCCGTCCTCGTCGATCACCTCGAAGGCCGGCATCCGCTCCGAGAAGAACGCTGGCTTGCGCGCCGCGACGATCACGAGGTCGAACAGCGAGCGCCATCCGCGCCCGCCGAGGTAGCGGTCGAACGCGTAGGTCATCATCGCCTTGGTGTAGAACCACTCGGAGTTCGTGATGAGCACGAGCTTCTTGCCCGCATGCTTGAGATCCTCGAGCGCCGGCGCGAGCTCCGGGTCGAGGTCCACGAAGCGATCGGGATCGGCCATGATCTCAGCCTTGAGCGCGCCCTCCATGTGCGCGGCATCGAGGTGTTGACGCACGAGATCGTAGACCTTCGGGTAGCCCATGACGCCCTCGAGCTTGCGCTGATCGAAGAGGTCGACGAGCTGCATGTACATGCAGCTCTCGGAGAGCCCGAAGAGCGTGTTCACGAAGACCCAGCGCTTGTCGGCGAGGTCGACGACCGTGCTCGCGTAGGCCTTTCGCGTGGCTTCGAAGTCCATCATGCGCGTGCCGTGGCAGGCGCGCTTCACGTAGCCGAAACGGTTGGCCTTCACGAGGTTGCCGAGCTCCGTGTCGAGGATCAGTCCGAGCATCCCGAGCTCCGGGTCGAATTCGAGATCGGCCACCGGATAACCCTTCGCCAGCATCCGCTCCTTGCAGTGCTGGTACGCGCGCCCCTCCCACCGGTCCTGCTGGTAGTGGACGAGCGTGTAGTCCATGTCGAAGCCGATCGCCTGAATCGAGCGGAGGTTCAGCGTCCGGTTGCAGAAGAGGCGCTGTCCCGGGAGCGGGAGCTTCGCGCGGTCGGCGAGGAGTTGGCTCGGCATCGTGAAGGGTCTAGACCGAGTCGCCATGGCGAGCACGCCGAGGCCCCGGTCGGTCGTGGCGAGTTGGAGGCGAGAGGGGAATCCCGCGAGGTCGTGCCGTATGCTCGAGGCAGTGCTGCGCGGACGCACCCTGGGCTGTCTCGTCGGGCTCGCGACCCTCGCGGCGTCGGTGCTCCCGACGCCCGCAGCGCTCGCGACGGTTCTCGCGCAAGCGCGACCGCGCTTCGAGGTGGGCATGCACGAGGGGGTGCCCTGGCCCATCGTCGCTGCGCCGGTGTGGCCACTGCCCGCCGCCGTCCGTCCCTCTGAGCCGGCCCCGGCCCCGGAGACGGCCGCGGCGCGCCGCGTGCTCGAGGTGCTCGGTGAGGTGCAGCGTGGCCTTCGCGAGACGAGCTACCAGCACGCGACCGTCGTGCGTGCGCGCGAAGGCGTCTACCACTGGGACTGCTCGGGGATGGCCGCGTGGGTGCTCCGCCGCGCCGCTCCCGTCGCGATGCGGCGCATCACCCGGCCCCGCCCGGTCGCGCGCGACTTCGTGCGCGCGATCGAGGCTGCGCCCACCGGTCGGGCCAGCGGCGGTTGGCAGCGCATCGACGCGCTGTCGGCGGCGCGCCCCGGGGACCTCTTCGCGTGGCGGCGGCCGCGCGGGTTTCCGAGCCGCAACACGGGCCACGTGGGCTTCGTCATGGACCGGCCGCTGCCGGTGCCGGGCATGCCGGGGGCCTACGCGGTGCGTGTCGCGGATGCGACCTCGCTCGCCCACCAGGACGACACGCGCGAGGACGACGAGGACGGCGGCTTCGGCGTCGGGACCTTGGTCTTCCTCACCGACGCTGCGGGGCGCGGCACGAGCTACGGCTGGTTCGGGACGGCGAGCGAGGGCTACGTCGTCACACCCATCGTGATCGGTCGCGTCAGCCGCTGACGGGGGCGTCGTGCGCCTCGGAGCGTTCTCAGGTGCTGATCGTCACGCACTGAAGCTGCGCGAGGTGGCCGCTGCGTCCACGCACGAGCTGTCCCGACTGGAGCTTCGTCAGCTCCTCCATCGCGACATTCGCTTGGTCCAGGAACGCGATGGCTGCGTCGTCGAGGGCGTCTGCGAACCGCAAGACGAGCTTCTTGCGCGCCGCGGCGGAGAAGTCGATCGAAGCGGAGCGCTTCGCCTCGTCGAGCTTGGCGAGCGGGACACCGATCAAGGTGATCGGACCTCTTGAGAACGGATTGCCGAGGTGCGCTCGAGCTCCCCCGGATACGCGCTCGCGAGCGCGGTCGGCACGACGTGCCCCATCGCGAGCTCTGCGGAGCGCGAGCCGGGCGCCACGGCGAAGTGCCACGAAGCGGTCCCGAAGCCGCCCAGCGCCCGTGACTCGAGCCAACCCACGAGCGCCGGCCAGTCACGCTTGTGGCTCTTGAGCGCCTTCTTCGCCTGGCTGTCGATCTGGCCGAGCGAGCGGCTCGACCACGTCGTGGTGGGCTCGAGCGCCGCTCCGATGAGCACGGGTAGAGGAGGCACCGCGGTGCCGAGCGCCGACCCGGCGACGAGCGACAGCGCGCTCCAAGGGTGACGCGCCTGGTGTGCCGAGAACTCGCCCGACATCCACTCGAGCTCGTCCGCGAGCGGTCCGGCAATGTCCGGATGGGGTACCACTTCGCCGGTGCTCCCGTAGAGAATCGCGGCTCCGGCGGACTGCAAGACGCTGGGGCTGGCCAAGGGTGCGGATCTCATCCTGTGACCTCGATGCGTGGAATCGTTTGAGAAGCAAGGGGCAGAGCCGGAGCCTCTTGTTGTCGAGAGGTCTGGCTCGATCCCGGTGGCTGGCTGAGCGTGTACGGGCTGGATGCCCTCGAAGCTCGAGATTGAAGCATGCAGGGGATGTGGAACGGCAGAGTTCCCGCGGAAAGCGACGAGACGGTGGTGGTCGAGAACAACCACTACTTCGCGCCGGCGGCGCTGAAGATGGAGCACTTCCGATCCAGCAAGACGCACGCGAGCAGCCACTGGACGGGCGAGGCGAGCCACTTGGAGCTCGACGAGGACGCCGGAGGACGATACCCGTCCGGAGGAGGCCAAGAGCATCGAAGGGCGCGTCTCGTTCTGGAGGGGCGTGCAGTCCGGCGTTCGCCGGACCTTGATCGCGACCTGGGATCAGGCCTTCGCCGGCGGCCCCTCCCAGGGCTCGGCGGTGCCGTGGTGGAGCTCCACCGGCCTCGGCGTGATCGCACCCGCGAGGTGCGCCACGAACGCGGGATCGGTCGGCGCCACCTTCACCTTCGCTTCCGGCCACGCGCCGTCGAGGAGGCGGCGCGCGTCGGCCTCGGAGAGCTCATCGAGCGAGCGATCGTCGGGCGGTGGCCGCACCACCTCGAAGCGGCCCACGAATCCGCTCGCGAGCTTGGGCACCAGCTGCCAGAGCTCCGGCAGGGTCGGGCCTGAGTGATCGGGCAGCAGCCGAAGGACCTCCCGCTCGATCGCCCGCGAGAGCGGCGAGTCCTCGAGCTCGATGTTCCAGCCTGGCTTCAGGAGGGGGGCGAACATCAAGTAGAAGCCGAGGCCGATGTCGACCTCTTCGGGGAGGACGCTGCCGGGCGCGAGCCGCAGGCCGAACGCGATGGCGTCGCCCTCGCGCGTCGCGGACTCGAGCGTCGGCTTGAGCGAGCTGAACACCTGCGAGTACGAAGTCCGCTTGCCGAGGCGCGCGCCCTTCTTGAGCTCGGCCTGGCCGATGATGCCCGCGAAGCTCTCGCCGAAGCCGATGGTGCCGAAGCTCCCGCTGCCGCCGCTCACGAACGAGATCGAGGTCCCGTCGAGCACGAGAACGCCGACCGACGGCTTCTCCCACGACGCCGCGCCGCACACCCACACCGCCTGCCGATCGAGGGCGCGCAGATCCGCTGCCGAGAAGGTGCCGGTGCGCGGCTCGATCGCGCGGTATGCCCCCACGCCATACGCGGGGATCGGCACGAGTCGAGGCGTGCCGGCCGGCGGATTCATGTCTGCCCAGAGCTCGCGCGGGATCCACAGGAAGCCTTCGGGCGACGCTGCATCCGGGTCGACCCGACCGGGGCGAATGGGCGCGCAGTCGTCGTAGTCGTAGCCCGCCGCGAACGCGCGGCTGTCCCACTCCTTGCCGACCGCGAGGTGCTCCACCCATGCGGGGTCGGTCACGGAGATCGCGTACCTGCCCGTGAGCCACGACGCGCGACGGCGCTCCAGGCGTGCTTCTTCCTCGGCTTCGGTCTCGTCATCCGGCGGGGACTCGTCGTCGCCGTAGCCAGCCGTGCCGGACTCGATGGTCACTTGCACGCTCGAAACGAAGCCGCGCACGTATTTCAGGAGCCAGACGTCGTCCATCGCGTCGTCGACGCTCACCTCCTGCGCCAGCACCGAGGTGCCCGGCGCATCGTCGAGGAGCAGCATGAGCGCGAAGCTTGGATCCTCGGGCAGGTGGTTGGCATCGGGGTGCACCACCTTCACCTCGAGCATCACGGATCGTTCAGACTTGTCGGTCGCTCGCACACGGTAAAGATCGGATCCCATCGCGGTCTCTCCTGGTCGTTGCCGTGGATCGTACGGACGAAGGGGCCGGGACACCCGTCAAGACACATCAAACGTCGCGCGGAACGCGCGCGACTACCTTTTCGATGCGCCGGGGCTTCGGGAAACGGGTCGTCGAGGGTGTCCCGGAGGGCACGCCGACGTCGCCTGAGAGCCACGGTGCGTGGCGGGCTCGTGCCGTGAGACGGCGCCCCTTCGGCCCCGTGGGTGCGCGCGCCGCGTGGCACGAGACATGCGGTGCGCGAGGACATGCCGAACCTCACGTCTCTGCTGCCTCGGATGCTGGGACTCGCGCTCGTCGCCTGCGGCGGCGCGCCGCCGCGCCCGGACTCCGTCACGAGCTCCAACGTTCCGGGTGCGTACGACCCCGGCGCGACCGTCACTTCCGCGGGACCGAGCGACGGGGCGTCGCCGTGTGACGGCGAGCCCCGGTGCGTGGTCGTCGCCCGCACGGCAGCGGGCACAGACGCCGCGGGCGTGCCGCTCCTCGTGGTCGAGACGAGCCGGGGATTGCGCTCGGTCGAGACCGGCGAGCCGACCGACGACCCCGCGGAGCGGAGCTGCGAGCGCCACGAGTATCACCTCGAGCGAGCGGGGACGTTCGAGCCCGTGCTCTCGCTCTGCAACGACGGCTACGGCGCCTCGGGCGTAGGCGAGGACACCGTGACGATCGCGGCCAATCGACTCGTGCACGACCAGTACGGTGGATCGTCGTGGCGTTGGGCGACGCATACCGAGCAGCAGCTCGCGCCCCGGCGGCTGCTCGTGACGAGCCTGATCGGTTACTGGAACCTCGGGCCCAACGCCGAAGAGCGACGCTTCGACGTCGGGGCGTTCGAAGGACGCGTGAGCTGGTACTCGCCCGCGTGCGGCTCGGAGGACGCCGAGAGCGGGGAGATGCGCGAGGTGCCCGAGGCGCAGAGGCGCGCGTACGTGATCGTGCCGATCGTTGCGCTCGATCCGCGCTTCGATCCGGAGACGATGCCGGTGAGGTCGTGTGGCACGCGTGTCGATGCGACCTCTGCGCGGTCGTTTCTGACCTTTGGTGCGAGGGGTGAGGCGGACGACGCGTGGCTCGAGGTCCTCGCGACACGCGAGCACGAGCTGATCGTGCTCGTGCACGACGATCGCTTCGTCGCCGCCGCCGATCGCCTCGCAGTGCATGTCGGACCGAGCGCCTCCGGCTACGCGGCGCACTGCCTCGAGCCCACGAACGAGCACCGGAGCGTCGTCTTCGACGCGAGCTCGGGCGCGGTGATCGAGGGCGATGCGACGGCGATCGGAGCCCGCACGGGAAGCGCCCCAGGGGGTCGCTTCGTTCGCTTCTCGGTGCCGGAGGGCGGAGCCGTCACGCTGGCATACACGGACGCCGACGAGCGGGGGACCGAGCGCACGTTCGCGACGAGCGCGCTCGAGGAGGGCGACACGCACTCGCTCGGCGCGGTCGGCACGGGGCTCGAGGGATTCGACGTGTCCTGTGTGATGGAGCAGGGCGTGCTCGTGCGCGCGGTGCGCGAGACGGGGCCTACGTAGCCACCTCCTCTTCGTCGGTCCTCGGGTCCGACACGAGAGCCCTTCGGGGCCGGTTCCCCATACACGGCCTCGAACCTCAGCCAGCGAGCGTGGGCTCACTGCGGGCGCGCGGTGAGGCCGACGCGACCATCGTTTCGCCGCCAGGGCAACCCCCACCCGGCTCGCGCTGGACCGTCAGACCCCTGCCGGAATCACCGCCAGCGCCCGCAGCGGCCGCGCCGTCTGCGCCTCCGCCTCGATGACGATCGGACCCAGGCTCGCCCCCGCGGGCACGAACCCCGGCATGGCTTGCTCCTTCCGCGGCGTGAACGGGTCGTCGGCATACCGCGCCCGAAGCTCCGCGCGAAAACGCTGGTGCCGCGCGCGGGTGAGCTCGACCAGGGGCGCCCACGCCCGACGCACGAGGCGCCGCTCGATCAGACGGTGCCAGAGCGCGTTGTTCTTCTTGTAGAGCCAGCTCATCGCCAGATAACCGGGCACTGCGCGCGCGTCGCGGGGCCTTCGCGCCCAGACGGCGTCGAGCTCGAACACGCGCTGGTAGAGCCACGCGTAGCCGCGCTCGAGCTCCTCGGGGCTCATGTGACGTGGCCGAAAGACCGCGTGTGCGGTGTCGTATCGAGACCAGTCTCGGTGCAACAGGCGCCCCTCCTCCTCGATCTGCCGGAAGAGCGGCGTGCCAGGATAGGGAGTGAGGATGTGGAACGTCGCGGACTCGAGGCGTGCTTCGATGACCCACTCCGCCAGCGTCGCAAAGCAGTCCCTTCGATCGTGATCGAAGCCCACGACGAAGCTGCCGTTGACCTGAATGCCGTGCTCGTGGAGGAGGCGGACCCGACGTGCGTAGTCGTCCGCCCGAGGAGTCTTCTTGCGCGCGTCGCGCAGGTTGTCGTCGGAGAGGGACTCGAAGCCCACGAAGACGCCGGTGCAGCCCGAGAGCGCCATGGCGCGCACCAGACTGGGGTCGTCGGTGACGTCGATGGTCACCGCTGCGCTCCAGATGATGCCGAGGGGCTCGAGCGCCCGGCAGAGCGACCGCAGATAGGCGCGGTTCGATCCGAGATTGTTGTCGGTGAAGACGGCATAGGGCTGTCCGTCGCGCGCAATCTCATCCGCGATCTGCGCGGGATGGCGCACGCGATAGGGCATCTTCAGGCCGTCCGTCGCGAGGTAGCAGAACTCGCACCGATTGTGGCAGCCACGCGTCGCGTTCACCGACGTCGTGGTGAGGAACGAGTCGCGTGGTAGGAGGTCCCGTCGCGGCGCTGGCTCGGCGGCGTAGTCGCCATCGAAGCGTGCGTCGTAGCGCGATTTCAGGGCGCCCGAGTCGATGTCACGGAGAATGCGCCCCCATAGAGACACGCCCTCGCCGATGGCGAGCGCGTCCGCGTGAGGAGCGCATTCGTCCGGACAAGAGAGGACGTGGAGCCCTCCGAGAACGACGAGCGCACCGCGAGCGCGGTAGTAGGCCGCCAGGTCGTAGGCACGCTGCGCGAAGGTGAGATGCACGCTGATGCCTACGACAGCGGGGCAGGGATCGGAGGGGGGCGGTCCGAGAAGGAGGTTCTCGTCGAAGATCTCGACGGTCCAGCCGGGAGGCGTGGCTGCCGCGACGCTGGTCAGGGCCAGTGTCGGCGTGAGCGCATGCTTGCCGAAGCTCGCGTGGGGATCCTTCGGGTAGAAGGGATTGATCAAGAGAGCGTTCCGTGTCCGCACGGACTGCGGCGGCCTCGGATCGAGGATGGGCGGCTCGCGCATGGCGCGCGGCACGATGGGTGCGCGAACGTGGGTGCGAAAGGGTTCCTCGGGGTCGATGCGTGTCATGTGGATGCACTCTGCGCGTCGAGTGGTGCGCACGAGGGACCTCGGCGACCGAGCGGTCGCCGACGCGTGTCGAGCGGTCTCCGCGTGCGGCCGAGGATGCCGAGTCGCCGGAAGAGGCCGCGCATCCGTGCCTTGCCGATGAGGTTCGAGACGAAGCCGGCGGCCACGAGGGTCGTGTCGAGGCGCAGGCCGACCCGGTCGAGGTAGAGCCGCTCGAGCCGCGCCGAGTGTCGTGCCGTCCGGCCTCCTAGCGCCTGCGCGAGTCCCACGATGCCAGGGCGGACCGAGAAGCGCGCGTCGTGGGCCGGAGCATCCCACCCGAGGCGAGAGACGTCCTCCGCCGTGAGTGGTCGTGGCCCGACCACGGACATCTCCCCGCGGAACACGTTCACGAACTGCGCGAGCTCATCGAGTCCCGTCGCGCGGAGCCAGCGGCCCACGCGGGTCACATGGCCGTGTCGCATGGTCCGCAGCTTCCAGACCCGAAACGGCACACGTCCGCGCCCGATCCGCTCTTGCACGAAGAGCGGCGGCAACCCGTCCTCGAGATGGACGAGGAGAACCAGCCCGGGCACCACGGGAGCAAACACGATGCATGCGAGGCCAGAGGCCGCCAGATCGAACAGGCGCTTTGCATCGAGCATGCAGCAGCATGAGGCGCCCGCGTACGCATCGGCCTCGCATGCCGGCGAGCGGTCGCCCGGCCCCGTCGAGCAGTCGCGCAGCGCTTCTCGTGTGTTCCTCGCTGCGCTTCTCGTGTGCGGCGCGACGGGGCCGACTACCACGAGCTCGAGCTCATCGGGCCGGACCCCGCAGGTGGCGTGGGCGAGGGCGTCGCGCGCGAAGACTTCGACGTCGTGGGCAACGTCTTGGTCAAGCGTGGTGACAACGAGGCGTTCGCGGTCGTGCGCTTCGGCGGCGACGGAACCGGACAGAGCCTCGGGCGCTATCGCTTCGCGTTCAACACGGTTCTCGTGGCGCCGGGAGCGGGCGCCGCGGTGTTCCGCCTCTTCAGCAGGCTCGAGGGCGTCGAGATGCACAGCATCATCTTCGCGATGCGCGGCGGCGGTGCGGTCAACCTCCTCCGTGAGGTCGCGGCCGAGTGGACCTCCGGACGCGCGGTTGCGGGGACGAACAACTGGGGACCGACCGGTTCGACCAACGTGCCTCCCGAGTGGACTGGCATGCTCCTGGGCGCCGACCCCGGCCTGCTCGCCATGTACGATCTCGCTGCGCCCGACTTCGCTCTCGAGGCGGGGAGTCCTGCCATCGACAGGGGTCTCGTTCCGTCGGTGTTCACCGCGCATCCGTTCTCGATGCCGCTCGAGGTCCCGGGATCCTCACCGGTGCAGGGGGTCGGCAGCATCGTGCGCCCGATCGTCGGCACCATCGATCGTGGTGCATACGAGTTTGGTAGTGGCTCGCCTCCCTTCGACGCGTCGGTGCCCGCGGGCACCGACGCGGCCGTGACGCCCGGGACGGACGCCGGCCCCGGCCTCGATGCGGGTGCGGCTCCGGGGCTCGATTCAGGCCCTCCCTCGGACGGCGCGGTCGTGACCGGAGCGGACGCTGCGATGCGCGTCGATGCAGGCAGCGCGCCCGCGGCCGGCGGCTGCGGCTGCCCTGCGCAGGGGCCGAGCGTACCTGCGCCATGGCTCGCGTCCGGTCTCGGGTGCCTCCTCCTCGTTCGGCGACGCGCGCCGGGGCTCGCCGCTCGGCGCCTCGAGCACCACCTCGCCGGCCCCGCGATCGACCGTGAGCACGGTCCGGAGGAAGGGCGAGACCGGCTTGGTCAGTCGGGCGTGTCGCTCGGGCAGGCGCTCGTCGGCGGAGAGGACGAGGGGGACGCGTCTCGGTGGAAGGCGTCGATGACCACGGGCCCGCCTGAGAGCACGTGGCACTCGGATGGATCGATGCGGGTGACCCTCCGGTAAGAAACGTCAGAGCATGAGTCAATCCAAGTGACTCATGCTCTGAGAGCGGCGCGTCCGAGGTCACGAAGATGGCGACGCGGGCCGCGCGCTCGGGGGCGTGCCGAGGGCCGGGCGGAGGGGACCGTCACCCGAGCCCGAGCGCCTCGGCGACCTCTCTGCGCGACACGGACACGTCGAGCGCTTCGGGCATGTCGGCGCGGCGCAGAGGGTCGATCGGCAGCGCGCGCGTCGGCTCGCCGCTCGGCGCGTCGAGCCACCTCGATCGGGAGCGACGTCCGAGGCGTCCCGCTCACTCACGGCCCGCGCGGCAGCTCCAGGCTGTGAGCCAATGCTGTGCTCCGCGACCGACGATCTCGTGGGTCACTGCAAACGCAGACCCCCGGCGCTCGCTCGGGTCGTCGAAAGCGGCGATGTCGGCGCCGAAGCCGTCGAAGGCGCCGTCGAGGACAGGAGGGATCGCGGTGCCAGGGTCGAGGTCGTGCACGACCCGGGCGATCTCCGATCCGTCGGAGCCGCTCAACACCGAGAAGAATCCGGGTCTCCCCGCCGTCGGCGTCGAGCCGGTCAACAAGTGGTCGGTTCCGGCTGCGACATCCGGGAGGCTGTCGCCATTCGCGTCGTCTCCGACGGCGAATCCGGCTCCCCAATGGTCCGACTCCGCGCCCACAGGCACGGACGCGCGCCAGAGGGCCGCTCCCGAAGCACCGCTTCGGGCAAGAATCCCCATGCCACCACCCTCGCCAGTACCGAGGAAGTCGCGCGTGATGAGGTCCCCGGTCCCGTCGCGATCAGCATCGAGAATACCGCCGACCACCTCGAGAAAGCCCGCGGCCTCGACTCGCCAGAGCGGAGCGTCGCTGCCTGACGAGAGCGCGACGATGACGCGGTCGGTGTCTCGTTGTGTGGTGGCGGCGATGCGAAGCGGAGCGGGCTCGAGCACCCGCACCTCGCTCGGGAAGCCCTCGAGGTCGCTCGGCCCCCCGAGCCGCGCCAGCATCGCGCCCGTTCGTCCCTCGAGCACCACGAGCTGCCGGGGCTCACCCACCACGAGGTCCTCCAACGTCTCCCCGCCCGCGTCTCCTCCCCAGGCCAGGTCACTCGCGCCGAGACGTTGCCAGAGGGAGGAGCCATCGAGTCCCGAGACGACCTGGACGGCCGTCCCACGCTCGCCCCGAGGGTCGACGGTCCCGCTGGACGGCTCCGGAGCGACGAACCAATCCGTGAGCAAGGCCAAGTCGGCGATGCCGTCCCCGCTCAGGTCCGGCCCAGTCTCGACGCGCCGCACCACGGCGGACATCCGGTATCCGTCGGGGATGTCGATGCCCGACGGCGGCGCCACCGGGAAGGAGCGCAGCTCACGGCCGTCCTGCCCCGCCCGGATCAGAATGCGCGACTCCGCGAACTCCCCCGCGTAGCTCACGAGGAGCTCCCCGACGTCATCGAGCCGGTTGGCGTCGGCGTCGGCATACTCGAACGGGACTCCAGTGGTCCGAACCCGCCAGAGTCGCATGCAGTCGCCCCGAGCCACCGTGTACTCCGGGTCCGGGAAGCCAGCGTCGGCCGCGGCGGCATCGACGGGGCCGCCGTCGGGGCGGAGGGCGCCGTCGGGCGCGGGACTGCCATCGTGGGCCACCGGACCGGTGTCGTCTGCACCTGTGCCCTGCTCCGAGCATGCCGAAGCGAGCGAGACCACAAAGACCACCGCCGAGAGACGCGCAAGCATGAGAACCTCCTTCTTCATTAGAGTTCAAGACACGCTCGGTACGTCACCGGCATCGTGGAGCAGGCGTCGGATTCGTTGCCGCATGCGCTGGTGGCCCCCCGGTTCTGGCGACGACCTGACGGTTGTAGGATTCGATCCGATGAGCACCTACGAGACCACGGCCTGCGAGCTCATCCGTGCGCTGCGAGGCAACCGCTCACAAGCCTGGCTGAGCAAGCGTATGGGGTACACCAGCAACGTTCTCTTTCGGTGGGAGCGCGGTCAGCGCGAGCCCACGCTCGGGCAGACCCTCGCGCTCGCCCAGGCCGTCGGGATCGACGTGCGCCGCGCCCTCGTGCGTTTCGACGCGTGCCTCGATCCCTTGCTCCCGAGGGTGCTCGAGGAAATGGAGGTCGGCGGCCTCCTCGTGCGGGCGTCTTGGTCGCAGAGCGCAGCCGAGCTCGCGAGACAGGCGCGCATGACGCCGAGCGCGCTCGAGCGAATCCTTCGCGGCGAGAGCGCGGTGCGGCTGGCGTGCTTCCTCCAGCTCACCGAGATCTCGACCGGGCGCGCGCTCGAATGGATCTCGTCGTTCGTGGACCCTGCCAGGCTGCCGAGCACGAGTCAGCGCTGGGCGCGCCTCGAGGCCGCCCGTGACGCTGCCCGGCTCGCCCCGGTCACCGAGGGCATGCTCGCGATCCTCGAGACCGAGGCCTACCGAGCGCTCGCGGCGCATCCGCGCGGGTACTTCGCCTCGTGCCTCGGCATCGACGAGGAGACCGAGGATCAAGCGCTCGCGCTTCTCGTTCAGCGCGGCTGGGTGGTCCGGCAGGGTGGTCGCTACGAGGTGACCCAGGAGCGTCACGTCGACACACGCGTCTTGCCTCCCGACACGAGGGCGCTGCTCCGCGAATTCTGGGTGCGCCATGCGGCGCGACGACTCGAGGAGCGCGGACCCGCAGCCCTGGCCTCCTACGTGGTGTTCAGCGCGTCGCAGGCGAGGCTCGCGCGCGTGCTCGAGGTCATGGAACAAGCCTACACGGAAGTCCGGGCCATCTTGCGAGAGCCGGAGTCCGAGGACGCCGTCACGCGCGCCGTGACCCTGACGACGATGGCGTGTGCCCTCGATGGTCGTGGGCTCCGCGACTCGACCCCCGGAGTCGGGCTCTGAGAGCACGTGGCACTCGGATGGATCGATGCGGGTGGCACGGGCTCGCATCGGCGGGAGGAAGGCTCTGGCCGATTCACTCGGCGGGAGGGAGGGTCTGGGGCCAGACCCTCGGGAAAGAAACGTCAGAGCATGAGTCAATCCAAGTGACTCATGCTCTGAGCCCGGCGCAGAGCGCCGGTGCGTCCCGCCGAGCGGCGCAT
>JBKDQC010000026.1:0-2236 GCA_046342295.1 Deltaproteobacteria bacterium
TGCGCGACAGGACCCACGCCCGCTACCACGTCGCTGGCGCGTGGAGGTCCGAGAACCTCGAGGGCAAGGCCGTGCTGCGCTCCATCATCGACGACGGCCGCTGGGCCGACTTCTGCGCCGACTACCGTCAGCGAACCGCCACGAGCTCCGTCGCGGAGCTCGACCTCCGTCTACAGAAGGCCTGCGCCGAGCAACGCCTCACCGCCGAGCAGATCGCCCACATCATGGGCCGGCCCATCACCGAACACCGGATGGTCGCGTAGCGCCGGGCTCGCCACACGCGGCCCCGCGCGCTCCACGAGCGGTGGCGGACGTGTGCCCGCCGACGGTGGGGTGGGGGAACGTCCGTGATCAGATGGCCCCCCACGATGCGGAGCCTTGAGACCCGTCAGGCTGCCTGCGAAGCTCCTGGCCTCGTGACCACGAGACGGAACCACACCCCCATGAACTCTTCTCTCTGCTCCTCCTCGCTCGCGGTCTCGCTCGCGGTCTCGCTCGCGTTTGCGGGGTTGGCGTGCGACCCAGGGCCGAACCAGGCCGATGGCGGCGCCTCCGACGGCGGGGTCTCGCGGCCCGACAGCGACGTGCCGACGCCGCCGGGAACGGTCGATCTGATCGGTGGCCTCGCCGATCCCTTCGCGCCTGCGCGGCTGCGACCGGGCGAGCCTTTCCTCGTCAGCTCGCGAGAGCCCGAGCCGCCCGAGGGCATGCTGAACCGGGATTATGGTTTCTTCGTTCGCGAGGAAGAGGGCCGCGGCGTGATGATCGAGCGCGAAGGGCCCGGGGTGATCACGCGCTGGTGGATGACCATCGGCGACCTGCCGGGCCCGCGCGACCCGGAGGCCGTGCGGGTGCGCCTGTGGATCGACGGGGCCGAGGTCGACCCCGACGGAGGCGAGCCAGGCATGACGCTCGAGACGCTCACCAACGGCAGCACGCCCGGCCTCGAGCCTCCGTTCACCTTGGGCCGCGAGGGGACGAGCGGCGGCTTCGTGGTGAGCCAGCCGATCCACTACCAGCGCTCGATCCGCGCGGACGTGACGATCGTCCCGGGATGGACCTACTACCAGCTCGAGGGCTACGACTTCGCGCCGGGCACGGCGGTGCCGTCTTTCCAGGTTCCCCCGCGCGCGGAGGAGCGGGGTGCCCTCGAGGCGGCGGCCATCCTCTGGCGAGATCACGAGCATCCCGGCCTGGAGCGGCAGGGGGAGCCGACGTCGCTCGCTCCCACGGAGGCGACCGGGCTGACGTGGATGGGCCCGGGTGTCGCGACCGAGCTGACCTTCGAGGTGCCGCGCGATGCCCGCGACGCGACCGCGGTGGTCGTCGAGGTCGACGGCGAGGAAGCGCTCCGCGCGCCGCTTTCGTGGATCTCCGGTGCAGGCCCTGCGGCCGCGACGCACGCGTCCGCACTCTTCGCGGTCGATGCGCGGATCGTGCGCTTGTACTTCCCGATCCCCTTCGAGATCTCGCTCGAGGCGCGGATCGAAAACACCGGCCCCGCGGCGCTCGAACGGGCGCGCCTGGGCGGCCGCGTGGTCGCGATGCCGCTCGAGGCCGACCTCGGCCGCTTTCGCGCGGTCTGCGAGGAGGGCGAGGCGATCGCTTCGATCCAGATGTGCGGGACCGCGGATCCCGCCGCCCGCGCCCCCAACCACGTGATCGCCAGAGTGACGGGCGCACCCGGTCATTACGTCGGGCACTCGATCCTGCAGCGTGTGCCGGACAACTGGTGGTGCGCGCTCGAGACCGATCACGAGGTCTTCATCGACGGCGCCTACGCGCTCCTCGGGACGGGCCTCGAGGACTACTACAGCGCGGGCTTCTACTGGATGTTCGGCCCGATCAGTTGGTCGCTCGCGGGCGCGACGGGCTGGACCCGGAGCACCGAGGACGCCTCGGGGGTCACTCACCTCTACCGCCATCACCTCGTCGACACGATCCCGTTCGAGGACGAGCTGCGCTTCGAGTTCGAGAGCTACGTCGACGGGACCACCTTCACCGGCTGCAGCTTCTTCTACCTCGCGCCGGAGTGAGAGCACGTGGCACTCGGATGAATCGATGCGGGTGCCACGGGCTCGCATCGGCGGGAGGGAGGCTCTGGCCGATTCACTCGGCGGGAGGGAGGGTCTGGGGCCAGACCCTCGGGAAAGAAACGTCAGAGCATGAGTCAATCCAAGTGACTCATGCTCTGAGCCCGGCGCAGAGCGCCGGTGCGTCCCGCCGAGCGGCGCAT
>JBKDQC010000027.1:0-2360 GCA_046342295.1 Deltaproteobacteria bacterium
GCCCCCCGTGTGCTCGGGCGAGACCTCCGTCGAGCTCAGCCCTGCGGCGCGCGCGCTCTCCGTGGAGAGCGCGCGGTAGGCCGGATCGTAGAAGTCGAGGAGATCGTCGGCCTCCTCCTGCCAGCTTCGGCCCGAGCGCTCGGTGCGCCGCTCGCCTCGTCCGTGGGCGATGCTGGAGGCTCCACGCGGCGCCTCGATCTCGGCGCTCGTCGGGGGTGGGGTGGGCGCGCTCTCGGCTCCCGAGCACGACGCGAGCGGCAGCAGGGCGAAGACCACGGACGCACGCAGGGATGTTGAAGAAACCTTGCTCATGGCGGCGCGACCTTGTCTTGGGCGGTCGCGGCCGTAAAGAGGCGGTCTTTCGCCAAGGAGCTCCCGATGCCGCGTCACGTCCTCGACGAGTCGAAGATCCACCCCGCGATCCGCCAGAAGGTCAGCGACAACCACCGCGACATCGTCGAGGAGGTGCTCGCGGCCATGCAGAAGACCGACGTCGTGGTCGCCGGCATGGCGCAGAACCCGAACTGCAGCCGCGCGTGCAAGGCCCTCACGAAGAAGGGCGTGCCCTTCACCTACGTCGAGAAGGGCGGTTACCTGAGCGAGTGGCGCAAGCGCAACGCGCTCAAGATGTGGACCGGCTGGCCGACGTTCCCGATGGTGTTCGTGAAGGGCATGCTCGTCGGCGGCGCCGACGACCTCGACAAGCTGATCGCGAGCGGGGAGCTGGACACGCTCCTCCAGCGCTGAAACGAGCCGCCCGCGCGCGGCTCAACGGCGGAGGTAGTCGCAGCTCGAGTCCTCGAGACAGTGGTGGCCCGTCGGGTCACCGCGGTAGGGGAGATCGCGGCCGTCGGTGGCGAGGTAGCGGCCGAGCAGGTTGAACGTGTAGACGGCCGTGTCGAAGAGGGAATGCGGGTCATCGATCGTGCTCGATCCATGAATGCCGCGCGGATCGACGTAGGGGATCACGAAGCCCGACGTAGGCTCACCCGAGGCGTACTCCCACACCGCGCTCTCGCCGGGGCCCGACATCGCGCGGGAGCGACGAGACCACCGAAGGGGTGTCTCCGGCCGCTGGGGGGCGAGCCCGCCGAGCTCTTCCGCGAGCGGGTTGCGACCGTCGGGCGCGAAGAACGAGCGCCCGTCGCTCAGGTCATCGACGTCGACGAGGAACTGGTCGCCTGCGCCCGGGCCCCTCGAACCGACGGCGGGGTGGCGCCCGAGGCGCGAGAGACCCTCGATGGCGTGGTAGCCGAGGAGCAGATCGTTGGGTGACTGAAAGCCCGGATGCGTCGCCGAGAAGCCCGCGGGCGCGCGGTGATCCGCGAGGTGATCGGGGGCGTCGGGCGGCAGAAAGGGCAGCACGCCCGCGGCGCGCGCCATCGCGTGGCCCGTCGCGATGTTGACGTTGAGGTCGCCGGCGGTGTGGACGACGAGTAGGCTGCGGGGCGCGGACGGAATGTCCGGCGCGGTGAGAGGGTCGAGAAAGATGCGCCCCACGTAGTTGACCGGATCGCCGCGCTCGAGGCCGATCTGGGCGAGCATGAGGAGGCGCCGCAGCTCCGGTGTCTGGCGCCTGCGGCCGAAGCCCGCCGTCGGCGCGGTGAGTCGATCCCCCGGCGTGAAGCGTGTGACGCCCCAACGCGCGCAGCGCTCGCAGAGACCCGCGCCGTCCCCGGCGCCGACCTCCCAGGTACGGATCGTGCGGGCCGGCAGCGGCGCGGCGCCGGCGAACGAGCAATCGCCGAAGTCCACGAGACCGAGCGCGCTCCGATAGACCTCGATCTCCCACGCATCGCCCGCGTCCGACGCGATGCCGACGCGAAAGCGGCCGGCCTCGCGGTTCGTCGCGCCCGCGCAGGAGCGCTCGCCGTTCGAGAGGTTGCGGACGAGCAGGACGTCGTCGGGCCCGAGAAGATCGCTCTCGACGCAGGCGATCTCGGTACGCTCCTCCTCGTCGAGCCGGGGACCGAGCACCGAGATCGAGCGCTCGCCCGCCGCGCAGGAGGTGGCCTCCGAGGGGCCTTCGCTGACGGAGCTCAGCACCAGCGGCCCGAGGAGGCGGAGGAGCATCGCGGCGCGGACCGAGCCGTTCTCCGTGCGGGCCGCGATGTCGGAGAGGCCGGCGCCGCCGCCGACGGGCGCCGACGCCGTGATCATCGGCTCGGCCCCCGCCGTGAGGGCCGTGACGATGCCGCCGAGCGAGCCGCCGGCCATCGCGTAGCGGACATTCGGGCCGCCGAGATCCGGCACGCCGTTGCCGTCGAAGTCGCCCGCGAGCTCGACCTCGCCGTCGCGGTCGAAGTCGCCGTCGAAGCCCACACGCTCGGCGTCCGGCTCGCCGGTGGGCAGGCGCAGGG
>JBKDQC010000028.1:0-4001 GCA_046342295.1 Deltaproteobacteria bacterium
CCCGCCCCCGGCGGGCGTGCGGCCCGCGCGGGCGCGGCCCCCCCCCCGCCAGTAGCGTGTCCGGCCTCGGCGAGCGCGAGTCTGGTCCTGGAATTCGGTTGAGTCGCATAGCCACGTCAATCGATGATAATCGAGTCGTTCGGTGGGCGCGACGGAGGGTGTGATGACGGTGGAGGGGGTGACGCAGGTCTGTCGCCAAGCGCCAAGGGGTAGGTGAAGGTAAACGTGGGGTCGGAGAACAAGGGGAAGCTTGCGCCCCGAACCGCACGGACGACACAGCTTCCAGCTGGCGTGCCGGATAGCGCGCCCTCCACCTGTGCGCTCGACACGAGTCCCGTCGCGCCCTCGACGACCACATTGACGCGCGTCGTTGCCCGCCCATCCTGCCCATCCGCACATGCGCGAACGCTCGGCATGACAGCCCCCATCGCCGCGATGACCTCGGACCGGGTGGGTCTTGGATGTGACGACTCTACCGCTGCGCTCCCTCCCTGTGACGAAGGTTCGGTCTGAGGCGAGTCGATCGGGCCCTCTTCAGAAATCGGATCCGCAAAAGGTCGAGCGGCTACGGCTGTCTCAGGTAAGGCCTCGGCAAGGACGTGGCGCGGTTCAGCGTGAGGGAGCGGATCACGGAGAGCCGCCGAGTCTGGCTCACGAACCGCTTGGCCGCCGGGTGGCTCCATGCGCGGGGTCGGCATGGTTGGGACCTGGGCTGCTTCCGGTGTCGGGGGGGGGGACGTGGGTGGCTCCATGCCGCCCGGCAGCGCCGACGGCACGGGCGGCACGGGCGCCGTCGCCACCGGGGACGCCGTCGGTGGCTGAGTGACCACCACCGGTGGCGAGGCCGGAGCGCTCCCGAGGGCGAACGACAGCGCGACAGCGCCGATTAGTAGCAGGGTACCAAGCGCGGCCAGAAGCCACGCGCGCGTCGGCATGAGGGACGACGACGGGACCCGTGAGCCCTCAGCCACGGACGCCGGAGACAAGGCAGGCGTGCCCATGTGCAGGGTTGGTAGAAGCGCCCGAGTCGGCGCTTCCGGCACCCGTGCGACGGCCATCGCCTCCGTCGCGGCCACGGCGCGCGCTGGGGTGGGCGATGCAACGACTCTGTCATGGCCCGAATCGATGGGCTGGAAGGTGCTGCTCGGCTCAGGACGCTGGAGCGCCGCAGGGCCTACCGCGGTTAGGATCGCGGCCGAGAACGCTCGCATGTCGGTCCAGCGATCCGCAGGCGCCCGCGAGAGCGCTCGATCGACCGCGTGGGCGAGCGGCGCCGGCACGGCGGGGAGCACCGTACGGAGCGGAGACGGGGTGGTCGTGAGGATCGCGACGAGCGTGGCGGTGGGCGAATCGGAGGGGAACGGGAGGCCTCCCGTGAGGCATTCGTAGAGCAGGACACCCATCGACCACACGTCGGACGCCGGTCCCACCTCGGAGCGTCCATCGGCTTGCTCAGGAGACATGTACGCGGGCGTGCCGACCACCGTGCCGGTTCGCGTCGCACGCGCGGAGCCCGCCGCGAGGACCTTGGCGATGCCGAAGTCGAGCAACTTGGGCACGGCCCGGCGCTTCCCATCGACCGCGATGAACACATTCTCGGGCTTGATGTCACGGTGGACGATGCCGACGTCGTGAGCCTCGGCGAGCGCGTCCATCACGGGCAAGAGGATGGCCGCCGTCTCTTCAGGGCTGAGGCGCCTGCGGCGTTCGAGGCGCAGGGAGAGCGACTCCCCTTCGAGGTACTCAAGCACCATGTAGACCGCGCCGTCATCGTCCTTCCCCATGTCGAGCACGTCGACGACGTTGGGGTGTCGCAACGTCGCCGAGGCGCGCGCCTCGACCAGGAACCGATCGACGACCGCGCGGTCCTCCGCATACTGCACGTGCAGCATCTTCACGGCGACCTCGCGGCCCGTCCACGCATGCACCCCGGCGAACACGGTTCCGACGCCGCCGCGCCCGATGATGCGGTCGAGGCGGTACTTGCCACCTACCGTGGTCCCTACCCGCTCCGACTCCGTGAGAACCGGCACGGCAGCGAGTGTACGCTACTCTCTGCTCACATGGTCGCAGGCAGTCTCACCTCACAATTCTTCGCTGGAATCCTCGCGAGCGGTCCCGTCGATCCAGCCTGCGAAGAGCTCGTGTGCAGCGATACGACCGACGGCACGCTGAGGGTGCGCTGAGGTGTCGTCCCACATCGTCACGTCGGCTGGGCAGCCTGTCGGTGCGGCATCGGATCCGGCAGACTCGCCGTGGCACCGATCGGCGCGCAGTCGCTGTCCATCGCGTAGCTCGTGCCTGCGAGCGCGGGCCGCTGCCGGGTGCAGCTCCCGGCCATTGTGAGCACGAGGACGCAAGCGCGCTGGGGCACGAGGTCATCGGTACTCGCGTTCGCTGCCTGCCTCCACAGGCTGTCCCGGGCCCGCACCGCACTCGCAAGGCGCGAACGACTCTCCTATTCTTGACTGAGACAGGGTGACCGCCACGGTGGACGCGAGGAGCGGATGACGATGCAAAGAGTGGCAACGTGGATGTGGGCTGGCATCGCCGCCCTCGCGCTCGCGGTCGCTTTCGATGGCTCCGTGCATGCGCAAGAGAGCGCCGCGGCGGCCCAGGCAAGCGCGCTGATCGACGAGGGAGTCGAGCTACGTCGACGAGGCGATGACGAAGCTGCGCTCCCCAGATTCCGTGCGGCGTTCGAGCTGACGCGGTCGGCTCGCGCTCGCGCGCAGATTGCCCTTGTTGAGCAGGCCCTGGCCCGTTGGGTCGACGCGGAGGCGCATCTGCTCGAGGCGCTCGGGAGCCACGAGCCGTGGATCGAGGAGCGCCGCGCAACCCTGGAGCAGCAGCTCACGGTGATTCGCTCTCACCTCAGCCAGGTGCGGCTCGACGGGGGTGTCCCGGGCGCGGAGGTTAGGCTCAACAACCGCCCCGTTGGCGCGCTGCCGATGACATTGGCGCTCTGGATCGAGCCAGGGCCCGTCGAGGTAGTGGTTCGCGCGGACGGTTACAGAACCTATCGCCGCACACTTGACGCGCTGACGGGACAGCTAGTGACGTTGACGATCGAGCTCGAGCGCGAGGGAGCCGCAGCACCGCAGGCTGTCACCACCCCACCGGCATCGACAGCCGTTCCGACGACGCCGATCAGGTCCGACGGAAGCAGGGATGATGGGCTCCTGCTCGGCGCGCTCGGGTGGTCCGCCATTGGGGTCGGGGGGGCGTCGCTGATCCTCAGCGCGGTGGCTCTCGCGGTTCGCAACGGCGAAGCAGGAACCTTCAACAGCGAGATGTGTCTCGCGGGCGGGCTCACCCGCGGAGAGAACTGCCGCACGCACTACGACGCGGCGCAGATGTGGGAGTCCGTGAGCGTCGCAACGCTGGTCATCGCGGGCGTGCTCGCGGCCGGTGGCGTCGCCCTCGTGGTGATCGAGGACACGAGCGGGTCCAGCGAGGCTGGGTCGAGCACCTCGATCGCGTGCTCCGCGACGCTTGGACCGACCTGGGGAGCGGTGTGCGGCGGACAGTTCTGACACTTGCGGGTCTCCCCTTCGGCGGGGCGTCGAAGGTGCCTGAGCCGCTCCCCGCGGCGCTCGCGGCCGGCTCGGCGCAGCACGCGGCCCTGTGCCGCGCCTCGAACGAGCGGCTCGCGCGCTGAAGGGTCGCAAGCATTGTCGAGCCCTTCATCGGGCCGCCGTTGTCCGCGTGGAGCACGAACGCGTCCTCGGGTACGTCCTCGCGTCGGATAGCCGCGTCGATAATGTTGAACGCGAAGTCCCGCGACTCCTCCTAATGCAGCGTCCAGCCCACGACCTTCCGGCTGTACGCGTCCACCACCAGACACAGGAAGTAGAACACGTCCCCTCCGAGCCGCAGAGGAGCTGGTTGAGGTTCGGTCCAGCCGCCGACGCCGGGAACGCGCGCGTCTCGAGCAAGCCGCGCGGCGTCGCGATACGCGCGGCCACGAGCATCGCGTCGGCGGTCCCGTATCGGTTCGA
>JBKDQC010000029.1:0-29445 GCA_046342295.1 Deltaproteobacteria bacterium
GACCGAAGCACTCTCGACGACGCGGACCCCGACTCGATCCGAATGCGGCTCGAGCGCGCTCGACGACAGCTCCTCCTCGACGGGGGCACCCGCGCCTTCGAGGAGCGCCCGACGTTCCGCGGGCTCGAGCGCGCTCGGCGAGCCGCTGGCGCGATGCGCCTCGTCGAAGGGCGCGTCGAGCACGAACGCCGAAGGCGCGCTCGCAAAAGGCGCATCGAGCTCGAGCGCGGGAGGCGTGCTGTTCTCGCCGCGCTGCTCGGCAACCTGCGATTTCTTCGGCGGCGCGAGGGCCGCGCTTCTCGTTCGTGGCTCCGCGCCCGGCCCCGGCGGGCGCGTGCTCCCGGGGATGGGTGCTGCAGCGGCCCCCTGCCTGACCCAGGCTGACCGCCGACCCACGGGGGTCAACGTGCTGCCCACGAGGCGATCGGCCGACAGCACCGCTCGGAGCGCGAGGGACAGCGATGCGCCGTTCGGGTAGCGCCGCTTCGGATCCATGGCGAGCGCTCGGCTGAGCGTGGCGGCGAAGGGCCCCAGACCCTCCGCGAGCGTCGCGATCGAGGGCGGTGCCTCGCTCGCGATCCGCTTCGCCAGCGACTCCGCGTCGGCGGCGACGTGAGGAGGGCGACCGCTGAGCCCTGCGAAGACGATTGCAGCTGCCGAGTAGAGATCCGCCGTCGCGGAGCCAGCGACCTCGCCGGCCGCTTGTTCGGGCGCCGCGTAGGCGAGAGCCTCCCCGGGTCGCCACTGCGAACGAGGATCGCCGATCTGCAGCGCGCGAATCGATGGGAACCCTACGAGCTTCGGGACCTCACGGCCGGAAGCGCCCACCAGGACGACGTTGGATGGCGCGACGTCGCCGTGGACGATCGAGCGACCGTCGGGAAGGGTGATCTCGTGAAGCGCGGTGAGGCCCTCGAGGATGCCGACGCCGATCTCGAGGAGCCGGTCGGCCCGCAAGGCCGGGCTCGCCTCCCAGCGCTCGGCGAGGCTCGGGCCGACGAGCGCTTCCGTCACGACGTACGGCTCGCCGTCCTCGCTCGTCCCGATGTCCAGTACCTGCGCGAGGTTCGGGTGTGAGCGGCGCTGGAGCCCTGCGCCGTGCTCGAGCAGACGGATCCTCAGCTCTCGCGGAGCGGCGCTCTGCAACAGTACGACCCGGGTGCGGCGACCGGTTCGCTGCTCGTCGGCTGCCCACACGCTGCCGAACTCGCTTTCTTCGAGGAGGGCGCCGAGTGCGTACTTGTCGCCAAGGGGCACGCGACGAGGCTACCATCCTCCGCTTCCTGTGTGCGATGCGCCGAACGAGCGGCGGGAGGAGCTCATGCACGTGATCCCTGCTCCGAAACGTCTTGGGGTCGGACACAGCTTGGGCTGGGTCGGAATGACGTGTTTCTTCGTCGCCTCGGCCCTGGGCCCCGAGACCGCGACGGCGCAACGCCGGGCCGGGCGTCGTCGAGCGCCCGCGGCGGCTCCGACCGCGGAGGTGGACAGTCCCACGGAGCAGGCGCGCTCTCTGTTCGGAGAAGGCGTCGCGCTCGCCTCGCGCGCCCAGTTCGCGGAGGCGGAGGAGCGCTTCCGGAGCGCCCTCGCCCTCCGCGACGCCCCAGCGATCCGCTACAACCTCGCGTCGGTGCTGTTCGAGCAAGGCGAATACCCGGAGGCCCAGCTCGAGAACGAGCTCGCGCTGGCGGCCGACGCCCTGCCGGAGCAGGTTCAGACCGTGGCCGAGGAGCTCCGGCGGCACATCGCCGAGCGCGCGGCCTTCGTTCGGTTCGAGCTCGTCGGCGACGCCGCGGGCGGCACGGTGCGCATCGATGGCTTCGCGCTCGCGCATCCCGGTCTCGAGATCCCCATCACCCCCACCACGCCGCACACCGTGACGGTCACGGCGGGTGACGAAGAGGTCGCTCGACGCGAGGTCGAGGTGCCGCTCGGTGAGCGGCGGATCGTGAGCCTGGGCCAGATTCGCGCCGCGGTGGAGGCGCCGCCGCCACCCCCCGTGGCTCGTTCGATCGATCAGGAAGAGTGGTTCTGGCCCGCGGTGGCTGGCGGGGGGCTGTTCGTCGTGACCGTCGTGGCCGTGAGCGTCGGTGTGGCCGCGACGAGCGGTACCGAGGGCCCCATCGAGGGCAACTTCACACCGGGAGTGATTCGATGGTGAGGGCCCGAGCCAAGACATGTCTCCGCGCGCTCGTCGCGGTGTTGCACTGCGTCCTGCTCGCAACGGCCGCGGGCTGTCAGGCTCCGCGGACGCAAGTCATCGTCGCCGTCGACGCAGACGCTTCGATCCTCGCGCTCATCGATACGCTGCGCATCGAGGTGACGAGCCCGGGCGGCACGCTCGAGACCGCCACCGCCGCGCTGGGCGACGGTCGTCCGCTGCCGCGCACCCTCGGCCTCTACTGGACCCAGGGCGCTCTCGGGCCCTACCGAGTCGTCGTGAGCGGCATGCGAGGCACGTCCGTCGTGACGAGCCGAGAGGCGCGCTTCTCGTTCGTCCGGGAACGGACACTCGTGCTTCGCATCACGCTCGTCGCACGATGCCTCACCACGCTCTGCACGATGCCTCAAGTGTGCGGTGAGAACGGCTGCCGCGACATCGACATCGCACCCGCCGAGCTCGAGCCCTGGAACGGCACGCTCGAGCGCCGCGACGCGGGCGGCCTGCTCGACGCCGGAGACGCCGGTCGGCCCGATGCGTTCGTCGTGCCCACCGACGCCGGCAACGACGCCTTCGTCGTGCCCACCGACGCATTCAGCCCCGATGCGTTCGTCGCGCCGGACGCATTCGTCGAACCGGATGCGTTCGACGCGCCGGACGCATTCGTCGCGCCGGACGCATTCGTCGAACCGGATGCATTCGTCGAACCGGATGCGTTCGTCGCGCCGGACGCGGCAGGCGGTTGACGGGCCGAGGGGCGGGCCTCAGCTGCCGAGGCGCGGGCCTCAGCTGCCGAGGCGCGCTTCGACGTAGAGGCGGACGAGCAGCTTGCACTCCTCGAGCTGCTCGCGACCCTCGCGGTCCTGCCGATCCGAGACGATGAGAAAGCTCGTCACGAGCTGCACGACGGTGCTCGCGACCAGCCGGCGCGTGCGCGCATTCGCGCTCGGGAAGTAGCTCGCGAAGAGCTCCGCCGTGCGTGCCGCGAGCTCGCGCTGCAGGGCCTCGTCCTCGGCCACCAGCTCGCCGAGGAAGGTGAGGTTCCGGTTGGCGGCGCGGATGGAGGGCTCGGTCTCCTGCAGCTGGGCGAAGCCGTCGACCGCCGCATCGAGCACTGCCCGCAACGGCAGCGCAGGTCGCGCCCGACCCGCGATGGAGGCCCGGGCGAGGTGCGCGACCCCTTCGAACGCCTCTCGGGCGCGCGCGTTGGACCGGGCCATCACGGCGGCGAAGACCGCGCGCTTGTCCTCGAAGTACTGATACACGCTGCCGATCGGCGTGCCCGCGCGCTGCGCGATCGCGTCCATGGTGACCTCGGGGAAGCTCTGCGCCGCGAAGAGCTCCGCGGCGGCCTCGACGATCGCCTCGAGGCGCTTCCGGCTTCGCTCCTGCCTGGGCTCCTGCCTCGCGAACGAGGCCTCGTCGCGCGCTCTGCGGCCCGGGGCGCGGGGCGCGCGTACGGACTTCTTCTTCGGCGCCATCGGTGGTGACTTCATGAGGGCTCCCCGTCCGGTCTGGCCCGAGCGAAGGTGAGCAGGTGCTCGGCTTTGTGGTCCGGTCTGCCGGGCGCGTCCAGGCGTGTTGCTCGGTGCAAGGACGCACGCTATCGAGGGCGCGGCGGGCAGGGACGCTCGCCAGAGGCGGAGGAAGCGTGATGCGGTCCCAGTCGATGTCGATGTGCTCGGCCGCGCTGCTCGCGCTGTTCACTTCGGGTGCGAGCGCGGGGTGCAGCGAAGGGAGCACCCTCGACGCGTCCATCCCCGATGCGCCCGAGGACTCGGTCGACGCACCCGGCCTCGACGCCCACGCCGAGGACGCGCCCGGCCTCGACGCCCACGCCGAGGATGCGTTCCTCCCGACCGACGCTCCTCCCGACGCCGGCTGCGCCCCGGCGGGAGGCCCGTGTCGCGTGGACTGCGAAGAGGGTGTGTGGCGCTGCGTCGACGGGAGCAGGCTCGAGTGCGAGCCCACGGGCCGGCCCGTCGCCGCGGGCATCGAGTGTCGCGCCTCCCGGGGCGAGTGTGACCGCGCCGAGCGGTGCGACGGCGAGCAGACACGCTGCCCAGGCGAAGTGGCCACGCTCGGCGAGCTCTGCCGGGCCTCGCGCGGTCCCTGCGACCTCGAGGAGCGATGCGAGGGCGCAGACACCTGCCCCGCGGCCGCGCGCGCAGGGGCGGACCCGAGGTGCCGCCCCGCCGCGGGTCCGTGCGATCTCGTCGAGACGTGCACCGGCACCGAAGACGCCTGCCCTGCCGACGTGCTCGCGGTCGCCGGCACCGAGTGTCGCGCGAGCGCGGGCTCCTGCGATCCTGCCGAGGTCTGCACCGGAGCGGACGCAGACTGCCCGGCGAACGCGCTCTCGCCCTCTTCGACGGTGTGTCGCGCGAGCGCGGGCGTGTGTGACCCGGCCGAACAGTGCACGGGGAGCGATCCGTCGTGTCCCATCGACGCGCGCGCGCCGGCCGGCCAGGTCTGCCGCAGCGTCGGTGGGAGCTGCGACCTCGCCGAGAGCTGCGACGGCAGCGCCGTGGACTGCCCGGCGGACGCGTTCCTCGGGGCGAGCACCGTGTGTCGTGCATCCGGAGGCTTCTGCGACGTCGAGGAGCGCTGCACGGGCACCGGCCCCGTGTGTCCCGCGGATGCGTTCGTCGCAGCCACGGTGACGTGCCGGGCCTCGATGGGTCCCTGCGACGTGCCCGAACAGTGCACGGGCAGCGCGGCCCTCTGCCCTCCCGACGGGTTCGCGCCGATGGTGACGCGCTGCCGCGCCGCCGCCGGCGTGTGCGACGTCGAGGACTACTGCTCGGGCCGCGACGCCGCGTGCGCCGATGGATTCGCGAGCGCGGCGACGATCTGCCGGCCTCTCGCAGGCGAATGCGATCAGGTCGAGTCGTGCACCGGTGGAGGCGCCGACTGCCCCACGGACCGATTCCTCTCGAGCACCGTGATGTGCCGGAGCGCCCGCGGTCCATGCGATGCGCCGGAGAGCTGCTCGGGCGCGGGTGTGTCGTGCCCGCCGGACCTCCGTCGCTCCCCCGGACACCGATGCCTGCCGGGGACCGGCGAGTGCGACCCCGACGACTTCTGCAACGGCCTGAGCGACATCTGCCCGCGCAACACCTCGGCGGATGGACGCGCGTGCTTGGGCACGACCTCGGGCCGCACCTGCCGCATGGGGATCTGTCTCTGATCGGCCGCACCGGAGGGGCGCGCAGTCACGTCACGGCTTGGTCCTCGACTCGCGCTGGGCCTTGCGGATGCGCGCGAAGAAGGCCTTGAGCTGGCGCGAGGCCTCGGCCTGGAGGACACCGCTCGTCTGCGCGAACCGGTGGTTGAGGCGGGTGTCGGAGCCGATCGTGTAGAGGGTCCATGTCGCGCCGGCCTTCGGGTCCTCGGTCGCGAAGATCACGCGGTCGACCCGCGCGTTCACGAGCGCGCCCGCGCACATCGGGCAAGGCTCGAGCGTGACGTAGACCTCACAGCCCGAGAGGCGCCAGGTCCCGCGCGCGCGCGCGGCGTCGCGCACGGCGAGCACCTCGGCGTGCGTGGTCGGGTCCTGGGTCTGCTCGCGCAGGTTGTGACCGCGCGCGATGACCTGCCCCTCGTGCACCACGACGCAGCCGACGGGCACCTCGCCCTTGGCCTCGGCGAGCGCTGCCTCCTCGATCGCGAGACGCATGAAGCCTTCGTCTTCGGGGCGCGCAGGGGTGAGCGCGGCGCGGACCGCGGCCCCAGGCGAGATCAGCGTTGACGCGCGGGCTCCGTTTGCTACAAGCGCCCGCGGAGAGCTGGCCGAGTGGTCGAAGGCGCTTGATTCGAAATCAAGTGTACCGGCAACGGTACCAAGGGTTCGAATCCCTTGCTCTCCGTCCTTTCCCGCAGGCGCGTCCTGCAACCGAGAAGCCCCCGACTCCGGGGGCTTCTCCGTTTCGTCGGGGCCCGCTTCGATCGGATCGTCCGAGCCGCGGCGGTCCGTCATCGCCGCGACCGCCAGCCGACGAGCGCGAGCAGCCCCGCGACGAGCAAGGTCCCGAGCGAGCGCGGCCCACGCGCCGAAGAGACGCCGCAGCTGGCGCAGCCCGCGCGGGTCGCTGGCGGCTCGCGGGCTGGCTCGTCCGCATCGTCCTCGATGTCGACGGGGATGGTGCCGGAGCCGAGGAGCTGGCGGTCCTCGCCCGCGTCGTCCATCGGCGCGGTGCGCGAGCACAGGCTCACGACCAGCGCGTCCTCGCGCGCGCTGGCGTAGACGAGGTAGTGCTGTCCGCGCTCGAAGGTGAAGCCGCAGGCCGCGCTCTGCGAAGCGGTCCGGACCTCGACGCCCTCGTGAGCGACACCGCGCCACGCCTGCGTCACGTGCAGGCGCACACGAAGCTCGCCGTCGACGGGCGCGATCTCCTCGACACGCCCTTCGAAGATCGCGGCCGCGCCCGCGCGAGCCTCCTCGAAGCTCGGGCGGAGGCAGCTGCACGCCCGCGTGCTCCTCGCCGAGAGCAGCGACGCCAGGAGCGCGAGGACGAGGACCGATCCGAGGCGGATCAAGAGCGAGGCCTGGTGATTGACACGCCGGAGCATGCCCGCTAGATACGCCGTCCTCGTGGTCGGGCAACCGAGGCCTCGCCTCGTCCACCGCTCTTCGGCGCGTCCGAGAAGCCGCTCCCTGACAATCCGACGTTCGCCTTGGAGAAGTGGCCGAGTGGTCGAAGGCACTCCCTTGCTAAGGGAGCGTACCTCAAAAGGGTACCGTGGGTTCGAATCCCACCTTCTCCGTGATGGGCGGGGTTGCGCGCTGCGTGAGGCTCGCTATTCTCCGGCCCCTTTTCGAGGCTCGTCCTCGAAGTCTCTCGAGGACCCATAGCTCAGCTGGATAGAGCACCGGTCTACGGAACCGGTTGTCGTAGGTTCGAATCCTACTGGGTCCGACGCCAATCGTTCGTTCCCGCTGCCACGTCCGCGGCCCGCGTTTCCGGCCGAAGACATCACGATTCCCCTGGAGGGGTGACCGAGCGGTCGAAGGTGCACGACTGGAAATCGTGTGTACCGGGAACGGTACCGAGGGTTCGAATCCCTCCCTCTCCGTAGTCTCAGGCGTCGGGTCGGAAAGCCGGCGCCCTCATGGCCTCGCCAACGCTGGCCCGTCAACCCTGCCAGGCCCGGAAGGGAGCAACAGTCGCGGTGACCAGCGTGTGGCGGGGCCCTCCTTCTCGCGGGCCATCGCCTGATGGCCGGGCCTTCGTTGCCGTCGAGAGGGCCTCGTTCCGCGTGGCGGGAACCTTGATCCCGGTCACGGCGTGCGACGACAATCCCGCGCGATGAACGAGACACGCGGGGCCAAGCCCAAGAGCTTCTTGCAGACGATCGACGACTCGGTGTTCGGCATCGAGCAGTCCATCGTGGCCTGGTTCCTGACGCTCACCACGCTCGGCACCTTCGCGGACGTCGTCGAGCGGCGCCTCGTCGCGCCCGACTCGAAGGTGGGTCAGCTGATCGCACGCCTCGGCGGCATCGAGGACGAAGCGACACGCGCGACGCTCGACCACACGGTCGCCCCGATCCTCTCGCTCGTGCTCTCGCTCGCGCTCCTCTGGTTCGCGTGGAGCTCGGCAGAGCGAGGGCGCGGCAAGCCCTTCCTCACGGTGCCCGGCTCGGCAGTGATTCTCACCGTCGCCACGGCCGCCGCGCTCGGTGGCCTCGGCTGGGCGATGGTCAGCGTCGGCTCGAGCACCTTCACCTTGTTGCTCGGCCTGGCGTCCCTCGGGGTCTACGCCTCTGCGCAGGTGCGAGCGCGCGCCGCGGGCTTCGAGAAGCGCCTCGCCACCGTCGCGATCGCCACCCCGATCCTCGTGTGGTTCTGCCTCTACCACGTGCCCGAAGGCTACGGATGGGGCAAGGAGATCTCGCTGCTCTTCACGCTGTGGGTGGGCTTCTTCGGCGCGAGCATCTGCGTGCACGAGGGCAAGCACATCCGCCTCGAGGCGCTCGAGAAGATCCACCCGGAGGGCGCCAAGCACATCATCGCAGCGGTCGGCCACGTCGTGACCGCGCTGTTCTCGCTCCTGCTCTGCGTGCTCGGCGTCTTCTACATCCAGGGGCAGATGGAGACCGGCGGCTCGCTCTCGCAGACCGGTCTGCCGGAGTGGTCGAAGTCGATCGTCATCCCGATCGCGCTGAGCATCGCGATCGTGCGCTTCGTCGCCGCCGCCTCGAGCGCCCTCACCGGCGGCTCGTATGGCACGCCCGCGAAGGCCGAGGGCATGGAGGACGCCGAGAAGCTCGCCGCCGCCAAGAAGGAGAGCGCGGCCGAGCCGGGCGCGCCGGCCGCGACCGGAGAGACCAAGGCGAAGCGGCCCATCCCGTTCCTCGTGGTGCTGGGCCTCATCGTCGTGCTCTTCGCGATCGGCGGCAACGCCGGGCGCCTCGTCGCCGTGATCCTCACCGGCGCGCTCCTCGCGCTGCCCCTCTACGCGGTGCTCGGCCTCGTCACGATCGCGTGCTTCACGCTCTGGATGCCGCAGCTCGCCAACGTCACGCAGGGCGGCGCGCTCGTCGAGCAGATGGTCTCGGTCGCCGACAACGACGCGCTGCTCGCGATCCCGCTCTTCATCCTCTCGGGCGCGATCATGGCCAAGGGCGAGATCAGCAAGCGCCTCGTGGGCTTCGCGCGGGCGCTCGTCGGCTGGATGCCAGGAGGCCTCGCCATCAGCGCCGTGCTCGCGTGCATGATCTTCGCAGCGATCTCGGGCTCGAGCCCCGCCACCGTCGTCGCGATCGGCGGCGTGCTCGCGCCCGCGATGATCCAGGCCGGCTACCGCGAGAGCTTCACGCACGGCCTCGTCACCTCCTCGGGCTCGCTCGGGATCCTGATCCCGCCCTCGATCCCGATGATCGTGTATGCGATCGTCAACACGACGACGCAGATCCGCGTCGAGGACCTCTTCGCCTCCGGCTACGGCCCCGGGCTCGTCATCGGCGGGATCCTCATGGGCTACTCGGTGTTCCGGGGGGTCGTCGACAAGACGCCGCGCGACACCTTCGACGTCGCCAAGGTCGCGACCGCCACACGCGACGGCTTCTGGTCGCTGCTCTTCCCGTTCTTCATCTTCTTCGGCACCAACTCCGGGGTCTTCACGGCGACCGAGGCGGCCGCGGCCAGCGTCGTGTACGCCGCGATCGTCGAGCTCTTCCTGCACCGCGCGCTCAAGCCCGCCGATCTCTTCCACGTCTTCCAGGAGGTCGGCGTGATGCTCGGGAGCTTCCTCGTGATCCTCGTGGTCGCGCGGAGCTTCGGCGAGTTCCTCGTGCAGGCGGACGTGCCCACCGTGCTCACCGAGTGGTTCCTCTCGATGAACCTCGACCGGATGGGCTTCCTCCTGATGATCAACGTGCTGTTGCTCATCGTCGGCTGCCTCATGGACATCATGAGCGCCATCTTCATCTTCGTGCCGCTCATCGCGCCCATCGCGGCGACGCTCGGCATCGATCCCCTGCACCTCGGGGTCATCTTCATCGTGAACCTCGAGATCGGCTACCTCACCCCGCCGGTCGGCCTGAACCTCTTCGTGGCCTCGACGCTCTTCGACAAGCCGCTCGGCTACATCATCCGGAGCGTGGTCCCGTTCATCGTGCTCATGATGGGGGGCCTGCTCGTGATCACGTACTACCCGCCGCTGTCGGGTGATCTCGGTCGGTGGGTCACGGGCTCGCCGCCGTTCGTGCCGCCGCAGCTCGGCGAGGTGACGACGGGTGAGATCGAGGACGAGACCGAGACCGACAGCGGGGCGGACAGGGCGTGCGACAACGGCATCGAGGGCGACTTCGACTGCGACGGACAAGTCTCGATGGACGAGATGATGCGCCTCGCCGAAGGGGGCGAAGCCGAGGACGAAGCACCCGAGCAGCCGGCCTGCGACAACGGCATCGAGGGTGACTTCGACTGCGACGGGCAGGTCTCGATGGACGAGATGATGCGCCTCGCGGACGAGCAGGCCGAGCACGGTCCGTGAGAGGCGGGCCCCTCGCGCGTGACCCGAGAGCGAAAGCCTCTCTCAATCGGCAGAAAACCCGCTCCCGAGGTTGACGACGGCGTGGTGTCTTCCGAGACTCGCGCCTCATGACGAGCGGGACGACCCAGCGAGGCCCAGCGACCGAGGTCGCCATCCACAACATCGCACGCCTCAAGCCAGAGCATGGCGTGCTGCTGCGCACCCTCCTGGCCGACCCGGGCATGTCGGCCGCGACGCTCGAGGTGCTCGTCGAGCACCTCCTCGAGGAAGAGGGCCCGGCCCTGCAGCAGGTCGTCGCGCGGGCCAAGCTCGGCGTGAGCGCTGCGCTCGCGAGCACGACCGTGCGCGCGGGGGCGAGCGTCGGAGACCTCCGGGGCCAGGACCCTCCGCCGCACGCCGCGGAGCGCGCGGGCGCCACCGTCGGGGCGCTGCGTCGAAGCTGAGCCCACCGAGGGCACGACCGAGGGCTCCCGCGCGCGTCGCGGGGCCGAAGAGACACGAGAGAGGAAGCACCATGGCCGACAGCCCCCTGAGCCCCGAGCAGCTCGAGTTCCTGAACCAAGAGATCGTCAAGGAGGCACGCCGCACGCTGATCGGGCGCCGGATGATCGGGATCTACGGCCCGCTCGGCGCGGGCATCGAGACGGTCGCGGTAGAGCAGTACGGGCGCGACGAAGACGCCGAGATCGACTTCATGGGACGCACCGATCCCAAGCCCGTGACGGGCGCGAACGAGACCTTCCTGCGGGTCCCGATCCTCTACAAGGACTTCGTCCTTCACTGGCGGGACGTTTCGCTCGCCAAGAAGCTCGGCGCCCCGCTCGATGCCTCGCGCGCGATCCGCGCGGCGCACGCGGTCGCCGATCGTGAGGACACCCTCATCTTCAACGGAGACGCGCGGCTGCACATCGAGGGCCTGCTGAACGCCAAGGGTCGGACGACCATCGCGCGAAGCGACTGGGCCACGTACGGCAACGCGTACCGCGACGTCGTGAAGGCGACCGAAGCCCTGCTCGCGCAGAGCCACCACCGACCGTTCGCGCTCGCGATCGCCGCAAGAGACTACGCGCGCCTCGTTCAACAGCGAGAAGGCCAGTTCGCTCCCGAGATCGATGCGATCGCGCGCCTCTGTGACGACGGCGTGTTCACCTCGCCCACGATCCCCGACGGCAAAGCCGTGCTCCTCTCGACGGGCGACCAGAGCTTCGACATCGCGGTGACGGAGGATCTCTCGCTGACCTTCCTCGGCGAGCGCGACCAGGACTTCCCCTACCGCGTCTACGAAGGCGTATGCCTGCGCATCAAGCGACCGAGCGCGATCTGCACGATCGAGTGAGAGCAGGCGCATCGGCAGTGACTCGCGCTCCGAGAAGTCCGTGAACGCGAGTGGCCCCAGGCCGCGGGATGGCGCGGCCCGAGGCTCGGGGCTCAGCCTGCGGCGGTGGTACGTCGGGCGACGGGGCACCCGGCGGAAGGGACCGCGGGAAGTTTCGGGAGCGCCGTGATAGACGATGCGACCCGTGGCCCCGCTTCCGCTGCTCTTCATGGTCCTCGCGTCGAGCGCGCTGCTCCTCGCGCTCGTCGCGCTCTGGAGCAGCCTGCGGCGTGCGCTCGCGGCCGTGGGCGACGCGGCTCCGTCGCTCGAGGGCTCGGAGCTGCCCGACCGCGCGGCGCTGCTCGACGAGAAGAAGTCCCTCCTCCGCGCGATCAAGGACCTCGAGTACGAGCACGCCGTGGGCAAGATCTCGCCCGAGGACTTCAGACGCCTCGACCTCGCGTACCGGGTGCGCGCCAAGGAAGTCCTCGCGCTGCTCGAGCAAGACCTCGCGCCCTACCGCGCCAAGGCCGAGGCCCTGCTCGCCGCGCGCGTCGGCCTCGAGCCGAGCGCGGCCCGGACCGACGAGCCATCGACGCACGACGAGGACGACGCGGCGCTCCGGGAGCGCGCGCGCCAGCTTCGGGAGGAGGCCGATCGTCTCGAGCGCCGCGCCCGCACGAGAGCCTCCGACGACAAGCCTTCCGAGAACAGCACCAAGCCTTCCGAGGGCGGGGAGGCGTCATCATGAGGCGCCCGCTCGCGGCCGTCGTCGCGCTCGCGTGCGCCGCGACGCTGAACGCCCGGGGCGCCCGCGCGCAGGACGCCCTCGAGGGTGGGCCTGTGCCCGGGGACGGCGCGCCGGTCGTGGTCGAAGACCTGCCGCCCGGGCATCCACCGACGGGCGCGGACGCAGCACCGCCAGCCGATCTGCCGCCCGGGCATCCGCCCGCGCCAGCCGGTGTCGACCCCCACGGGCACGGCGCGGATGGAGCGATGGACGCGACCCTCGAGCGCGCGTTCCGCGAGCCCCGGGTCGCGAGCGCGGACCCAAACCCTTCGTTGCCTCCAGGACAGATCCGCGTGCACCTGCTCGACGTGCGCGGCCAACCCGTGCCCGAGCACGAGGTGCAGCTCGGCATCATGCGGCAGGGCGGTGACCGCGAGCGGACGCCGGGCCGCACGGACGGCCAAGGGTTCTTCACGTACACGGGCTTGCCGACGGGCACGGGCCAGGCGTACCGCGTCAACGTCCCGCACGAGGGCGCGACCTACAGCTGCACGCCGTTCCAGCTCCCGGTCGAGATGGGCTACGACGTCCGCGTCGAGGTGCGCCCGACCGTGCGCGCGGATCGGAGCCTCCTCCTCGTGCTCGGCCAGACGATGGTCGAGCTGCGCGACGAGCGGCTCCACATCATCCAGCAGGCGCGGCTCTCGAACCTCGCGCCTGCGACCTATCTCTTTCCGGAGGGGGGCACGCGCATCGTGCTCCCCGACGGCTACACGGCGTTCCAGACGCAGCCGGTGATGACCGACCAGCGCGTCGTCGAGCTCGCCGGACAAGGTGTGCGGATCGAGGGCTCGCTGCCGACCGGGCAGGTGACCCTCGCCTGGGCCTTCGATCTCCCCGTGACCGGTCGCGAGATGGAGATCGAGATCCCGAACCCCTTCCGGACATTCCAGTACCGCGTCCTCAGCACGGCCCCTCGTGGAATGACGATGGACGTGGAGGACATGCCCGCGACCGTGCGCCTCGAGGATCAGGGCCAGCCCCTCCTCGGGACCGAGATCCAGCGCTCGCCGGACCAGCCGGCGTTCTCGTCGATCCGCATCCGCCTCGGGAACATCCCGGGCCCGAGCCCGGCGCGGCTCTACGCGGTCGGCGCGGCCTTGCTCCTCTTGCTCGCCGGCCTCGCCCTCGGCGGCCGTCGGCCCAAGACCGACCGCGGGCGCGCCGCGCGTGAGGCCCGCCGCAAGGCCCTGCTCGAGGAGGCCGCGCTCCTCGAGGCGGAGGTCGCGGCCGGCGACGTCGGCCCTGAAACGCGTCAGTCGCGACGCAACGCGATCGTCCGAGAGCTGGCCATGCTCTTCTACGCCGACGAACGCGCAGGCACCACCGACCGCGCGGGCACCCATCGTGAGGGCACCCATCGTGAGGGCCCGCGGACCAGCCCGCTCGAGCCGCAGGCGGGCAAGAAGAAGCGAGCGGGCGCGCCGAGCGAACGCAACGACGGACGTGACACGACGAAAGAGCAGGCTCGCGACGATGCGAGCGACTGAGAGCACCGAGAGCGCCGAACGGCTCGAATCCGTTACGAAGTACGAGGATTCGAGGAGATCGAATCGATCGGTTCTCTGGGCAGTCGCTCCGCTCGAAGGATTCAAGGAAGGAAGAGAGCCATGGCGGGATTGAACAAGGTGATGCTCATCGGAAACCTCGGGGCCGATCCCGAGCTCAAGTACACGCAGGGCGGGCAGTCGGTCCTCAAGATCCGCCTCGCCACGACGGAGACGTACCTGAACAAAGCCGGGGAGCGTCAGGAGCGGACCGAGTGGCACACGGTCGTGCTCTGGGGCAAGCGCGCCGAGGCGCTCCACAAGTTCCTGCACAAGGGCAAGACCATCTACGTCGAGGGGCGCATCCAGACGCGCAGCTACGAGGACAAGGATGGCGTGAAGAAGTACGCCACCGACATCAACGCCAACGACATCATCCTCCTCGGAGGCCGCGGGGAAGGCGGCGGTGGCGGCGGTGGCGCTGGTGGAGGTGGCGGAGGCGGCTACGGCGGCGGCGGACCGCGCGGTGGTGGTGAAGGCGGAGGCGGAGGCGCGCCCCGCGGAGGCGGCAGTGGAGGCGGCGGCGGCGCGCCCCGCGGAGGCGACGACTTCCCGACCGACGACTTCGTCGACGACGACATCCCGTTCTGAGAGATCGAGGAAGACTGGATCGGGGAGTCCTGCGAGCGCTGCACGCGCGTTCGGCAACTGGGCAATCGTTGGAGTCCCTGCGCTGAACTCGGCGGCAACGCCACAATATGGGTCTCTGAAGCCAGACAGGTCGCGTCCGCCGCGCGCGCGCGAGCGCGCGCCCATCTCGGCGATGACCCCAACGCCCTTCCCTGGCCAGCTTGCCGCGTTTTCTGGACGACCAATTCCACGAGCCCGCGGCCCTCTTCGTGCGCCTCGTCCGGGGCGACGATCTGCCTTCGTCTCGGCAACGACGTGGAGGCAGGAAGTACCTCCGAGTGGGGGTGCGCTGGGGATCTTCGGAAACGTGGTCTGGCGTCCAAAAGCTCCAGCCGCCCAGACGACCGAGGCAAAAGGGGACTCTTGACCCCACACATCGGAAGAAACGCCTTGGTCGCGGGCGGCATGACGGGTGCTCAGTCGCGGAACGTGGGTACACGGAGCTCGTCCAAAAGAGGTCTGGAGTACCCAGGACTGGACTACCCCTCTGCAACACGAACGAGGCCCCCCATGCACGCCAGGTCAGCCGACCTCACCCGCCGTCTCTCGTCTCTCGTGGTTCTCGGATTGGCGAACGTCTCGCTGCTCGAGGGTTGCAACACGCCAACGGCCATGCAGCCGTCGAGGCGGCCCGATGCGGGGCGAGAAACGGACGTGATCGACGCGCACACGCCACTGAGCCCCGAAGCTGGGTTCTGGATCGACGCGCACACGGTGCTGAGCCCCGAAGACGCGCTCTTGCTGGAGGGCGATGCTGCGACGCGCGACACGCTCGACGCGGGCAGCTGTCCGGGGGTCGTCGGGGACGATGGGACCGGACTCTTTCCGTCCTCCTGTACTTGTGTTCCGGACACGAGCAGGGCGTGCTCGCTCGGACCGCTGCCGGTGGTAGACACGGGAGCGTGCCGCCGAGGCGTGCAGCGCTGTATCGGTACCGGCGAGTTCGGTCGATGGGGCGAGTCGTGCGAAGGGGCCGTGGGCCCCAGCGCCGAGCGTTGCGAGAACGGGATCGACGACGACTGCGATGGTGCGACCGATGAAGATTGCGGCTGCGTGGTGGGCTCGACGATGGACTGCTACTCAGGGCCCTCCGGAACGAACAGCTTCGGGGTGTGCCGCTCAGGGACACGAACCTGCATACCCGGCACGCCAGCGACGTACGGAGCGTGCGAGGGCGAGGTCATTCCGCGCGCGGAGTTGTGCGGCAACGGCCTCGACGACGACTGCAACGGCAGGGTGGACGAGATGTGCGATGACTGCACTCCGGTTTCCTCGTCGGAATTCGTCTGTGATGGCGCAGACGACGACTGCAACGGCAGGGTGGACGAGGGGTGCGTTCCATGTCCGTGGCTGATCGGCGTGGGCGGTAGATGCGCGGTGAACGTCGGCGGTGGAACCGAGGCCGAGTGCACGATGATCTTGCGGAGGTACGCGGACGAGTGTCGTAGCGCTGGCATGACCTGGTCGGGCGACACGTCCTGCCGCCTCGGGGGCAGCCCCAGCAACCCAACGGTCTATGGGGGTACGGGGAGCTGCCGATAGCCGGCACTCTTGTCCGTGTGCATGAACGCTCGCGTTCACTCTGGCTCACTCGGCCGGGCTCGCCAGCGTCTCCTCGGCGCTGCCCTCGACGCGGGGTGCGAGCCCGCCGAGGAAGAGGCGAAGCAGACCGGGCAGGACGAAGAGGCCGAGCAGCGTGCTCGACACGACCCCGCCCATCACGGCGGTCGCGAGCGGGCGCTGTACCTCGGAGCCCGCCGAGGACGAGATCGCCATCGGGAGAAAGCCGATGGCGGCGACCGTCGCGGTGAGCAGCACGGCGCGCAGGACCGTGACCGAGCCCTCGGTCACCGCATGCTCGAGGCTCTCGCCGCCCGCGAGGCGCCGCTGGACCTCGGAGGCCATGACGACGCCGTTGAGGACGGCGATGCCACAGAGCGCGATGAAGCCGACCGCGGCCGGAATGCTGAACGCCATGTCCCGCGCGGCGAGCGCGAGCACACCGCCGATGAGAGCGAACGGCACGCCCGAGAACACCGCCACCGCGTAGCGAACGTTTCCGAACGTGAGGAAGAGCATGCCGAAGATGATCGCGAGCGAGAGCGGCAGAACGATCGCGAGGCGGGCCGTGGCGCGCTCGAAGTTCTCGAACTGCCCGCCCCACTCGAGGCGGTGGCCCGGTGGGAGCGGGACGTCGCGGGTGACGGTCGACCGCGCCTCCTCGACGAAGCTCACGAGGTCGCGTCCGCGGATGTTCACCTCGATGCGGAGGCGTCTCTGCATGCCCTGCCGGCTCACCTGCGCGGGGCCATCGATGTCGCTCACGGTCGCGACCTGTCCGAGCGGCACGAGCTGCCCCTCGAAGGACCCGACCGGCAGGCGTCGAAAGCCCTCCGTACCCCGCTCCGTGGGAGGCAACAGCACCCGGAGGTCGAAGCGCCGTCGGCCCTCGTAGACCTGACCGACGCGACGCCCCTGCCTCGAGGCCTCGACCGCGGCCAGCACGTCCTCCGCGTCCATGCCGTAGCGCGAGAGCCGACCCCGATCCGCTTGCACCTCCAGCATGGGCAGACCGAGCGCGCGCTCGACGCGCACGTCTCCGGCGCCGGTGATGCCGCGGAGGGTGCGGCCGATGCGCCGCCCGAGGTCGGTCATCTGCTCCAGATCTTCGCCGAAGAGGAGGATCGCGACGTCCGCCCGCGAGCCGGAGATGAGCTCGTTCGTGCGGTCCTCGATGGGCTGGGAGATCGAGACGAAGGTCGCGGGCACCTCGCTCTCGATCGCGGCCTTCATCACCTCTCCGAGCGAGTCGAGGTCGTGGGCGGTCGTCCACGTCTCGCGGGGCTGCAGGCGGACGAGGATGTCCGTGTTGTCGAGCCCGACCGGGTCGGTCGCCACCTCCGCGCGGCCCGTCTGGGCGACCGTCGTGACGACCTCGGGGAAGCGCCGCAAGACGCGCTGCACGTCGAGGTCGAGGCGCCGCGCCTCCGAGAGCCCGATGCTCGGGATGCGTCGCACCGCGACGACGATGTCACCCTCGTCGATCCGGGGGACGAAGTCGGCGCCGAGCGAGCCCAGCACCGGCACCGTGAGCGCGAGCGCGACGAGCGAGCCGCCGAGCAGGCGCGACCGCTCTGCGATCGACCAGCGAAGCGCCCGGCGGTAGCGCTCCTCCAGCTTGCCCGCGTGGTGGTGCACGCCGCTCGGAGAGAGGAAAGCCGCCGAGGCCGCGGGAAACACGACGAGGGCGAAGATCACCGAGCCGAAGAGCGCGAGGCCCATCGTCGCAGCCATGGGGCGGAACATCTTGCCCTCGACGCCTTCGAGCGTGAGCAGCGGCAAGTAGACGAGCAGGATGATCAGCACCGAGAACACGACCGGTCTCGCGACGCGCGCGAGCGCCTCGCGCACGGTCTCGACGGAGGACTTCCGGTGCAGGCCCTGTTCGAGCGCGAAGCGCGCGATCACGGCCTCGACCATGACGATCGGACCGTCCACGAGCAGTCCGAAGTCGATCGCGCCGAGCGACATGAGGCTGCCGTCGATCCCGAAGGCGAGCATGCCGCAGACCGCGAGGATCATGGCGAACGGGATGCCCAGGGTGACGAGCAGCGCGGCCCGCCAGTTGCGTAGAAACACGAGCACGACGATGCCGACGAGCACCGCGCCCTCGACGAGGTTCGTGCCCACGGTCCGGAGCGTCCGTTCGATGAAGCTCGCGCGGTCGTAGACCACGTCGATCTCCATGCCCTCGGGCAGCTCCGCGCGGATCTGCGCGATGCGCTCGTGCACGCCGCGCACGACCTCACGCGAGTTGGCGCCCAGGCGCATCATCACGATCGCCGTCACCGCCTCGCCCTCACCGTCGCGGGTGACCACACCGTAAGGCAGCGCCTGACCGACGACGACCTCGCCGAGGTGACGCACGAGCACCGGCGTGCCCTCCTCGTTCGCGGCCACGACGACCGCGCCGATGTCCTCGACGCCCTGCAGCTGCGACTCGCCGCGGATCACCTGTTGCTCGGCGCCGCGCTCGATCCAGCCTCCGCCGACCGCGGCGTTGTTTCGCTCGAGCGCGCCGAGGACCTGCCCGAGCGAGATCCCGTGCGCCGCGAGCCGGTTCGGATCGACCACGACGTGGAATTCCTTGGCCGCCCCGCCCATCGCGTTGACCTCGATGACGCCGGGCACCTGACGCAGGCGCGGCGCGACGTCCCATTGCAGCGTGGTGCGCAGCTCCATGGGCGTGTGTCGGTCCGACCGCAGCACGAATTGGTAGATCTCGCCGAGACCCGTCGACAGAGGCGCGAGCTGCGGGGTGCTCGCGGTCGGGGGTAGGTCGGACTCGACCTCCCGGAGCCGCTCGATCACGAGCTGGCGCGCGAGCCACACGTCGGTGCCGTCGCGGAACACGAGCGTCACGGCCGAGAGGCCTCCGCGCGTGGTCGAGCGCATCTCCTCGAGGTGTGGCAGGCCGTTCAGGCCCATCTCGACGGGCAGCGTGACGAAGCGCTCGACCTGCTCGGCCGAGAGCCCCGGCGCGTCGGTGAGCACGGCCACCTGCGTGTTCGTGACGTCGGGCACCGCGTCGACGGGGAGCCGCGGGACGACGAAGACGCCCGAGATCAGCACCGCGAGCGCGATGACGAGGATCACTCCCCGGTTGTCGATGGCGAGGCCGACGATCCGCTCGAGCATCTCAGCGCTCCAGCTCGCTCTTGAGAGCGAAGGCGCCCTCGAGCACCACCTCGTCACCAACCGCGAGGCCGCGGCGCACCTCGATGCGCGCGCCGTGCGCGGGGCCGAGCTCGAGCGGGCGCGCGTCGTAGCGGTCGGGGGCGATGCGAACGAACACGCTGGGCGCGCCCTGGATCTGCGAGACCGCCGTCTCCGGAAGGAGGATCGCGTCGTGCCGCGCTTCTCCGCCGACGTGGAGCACCGCGTGCACGAACTGACCCGGTCGGAGGCGACGCTCGACGTTCTCGACCGCGACCCGAACGTCCGCGGTCCGGGTCTCGGCGTCGACCACGGCACCGACGTGCTCGACGACCCCGTGGAATACCAAGCCGGGCGAGACCTCGCTGAGCACCTCGACGCGATCCTCGACGCGGACGCGACCGAGGTCCCGCTCGAAGAGCGAGAGGAGAATCCACACCGCAGAGAGGTCCGCGATGCGCACGAGCGGCTCGGTCGGATCGACGACCGCCCCGAGGTGGACATGACGCTCGACCACCTCACCCGCGATCGGCGCGCGGAGCGTCACGGTACGAGGCAGGGCTCGACCGCGCGTCGCCGCGTCGATCGAACCGGGCGCGATGCCCAGGGCCCCCAAGCGCTGCTCGGCTCCGCGGACGCGCGCCTCGAGGGCGGCGTGCTCGGCGGTGGCCGCCTCGTGCTCGGTGGCCGTGGTCAACTGCTCGCGGCGCAGCGCCGTCTGTCGCTGCGCGTGCGAGCTCGCCGCCGCCAGCTCGGCCCGTGCCTCGAGCAGCTCCGCGACGGCCTCGCCGAGGTCGGGTCCTTCGATCGAAACGCTCGGCTCCCCAGGCTCGACGCGGTCGCCGAGCTCGACGTGCACCGCGACGACCCGCCCCTCGAGGCGACCCCCGACGTCGGCAACACGCGCCGAGACGAATTCCCCGTGCCCCAACACGTCGATCGTGGGCACGACCGACTCGGCCGCCGCAGGTGCGGTGCGGATGCCCGCACGCTCGGCGAGAGGCCCGGGCAACGCCACGCCGCGCTCGCGCGCCGTCGTCGGAGCGCTCGTCCCGGCGGGCGGCTCGGCCTGGAAGTATCTCGTCCCCAGCGCGCCGATCGCGAGGCCGGCGCCCAGCGTCAGGACGGGCAAGATCCACCCCCGTGCGTGCGACGCGGCCGCGGGCTCGGGTGGCGTCGGCACCTCGCCCCCCACCTGCATGACCGGTAGCGCCTGTTCCTTCGTCTCGATGCTCACGAACCACCTCCGGTGGGACCCACGATCGTCGCGCCCCGCTCTCCCATCGCGCGGTCGAGCTCCACCCGCGCCTGCCACGCGGCGCGGAGCACCTCGACGCGTCGCTCTCGCGTCGAGACCAGCTGCCGCTGCGTGCCGATCACGCGGAAGAGATCCGTCGCGCCGCGCTCGAGCTGCACGAGCGTGCCTTCGCGCGCCCGCTCCATCGCGGGCACGGCGGCCGTCCCGAGCGCCTCGAGCTCACCGAGGTGCGCCTCGAGTCGCGCCGCCGCGGCGACGACATCCCGCTCGACGGAGCGCTCCGCGATGCCTTGCTCGACCCGCGCGAGCTCGCGCTCGCTCCGCGTGACGGCGCGCTCGCCTTGCGCCGTGCGGACGATGGGCAGGGTCGTCGAGAGCGAGACGCCCATCGTGTGGGCTGTCTGCGAGTTGCCCTGGGACTCCCACTCCAGCCCGAAGAGGAGCGGGTCGACCACCTCCGCGAAGAGTCGGTCCTCGGTGATGCGCAGGCGCGCGCGCCGCGCCGCGAACGCGCGCGGCTCGGCCCGCTGCTCGCGAGCGCGCGCGCGCCAGGCCGCGACCGCGCCGGCGGGCGAGACCGGGGGCTCGAGCCTCTCGACCTCGACGGCGTCGTCCGCATCGAGGTCGAGCAGCGCGCGCAGGGCCGCGCGGCTGCGGGCCGCCTCCCCCTCCGCGCCCCGCAGCGACGCCCGGGCGTCGCCGAGCTCGGCCTCGATCAGCGAGAGGTCCACCTGGGTCGCCGCGCCAGCCGCGACGAGCGTCCGGGTACGCGCGAGGAGGTCCTCGGCGAGCTGCACGCGGCCCTGACGCTGCTCTCGCAACGCGTCCGCCGTGACGACGTCGACGTAGGTGAGCGCGGCCCGGGACCAAGCCTCGTTCTGCGCGGCCTCGAGGGCCGCGGCGCCCGTGTCGACGAGCGCGTCGGCCTCGTCGAGACGCAGGGATTGTCTCCCGGAGAAGTCGAACGGAAGGCCCACGAGAAGCGCGTAGATCGCTGCCCGGTCGTCCGGGACGCCGACCATCGCCCGCGCGGTGAGGACCGGATTGCCGACCCACGGCACCTGCCCGTAGGCGTGGTGCGCCTCCGCGATGCCGAGCTCGGCGCGCGCGCGCTGAACGTCGGGGGCGCGCTCGAGGGATCGCTCGAGCACCCGCGCGAGCGTCCAGCTCGGTTGGGCCGACAGAGCCGGCGCGAAGGCACATGAGAGCCCCAGGGCCAGCGCGAGAGCGAGCGCGAAGAGACGCATCGCCCAGGGTCTGGGGCTTCCATCGCTCCAGGCAACTGCCTGGCTGCGACACATAGACTATTTCGATGCTTGCGAAGGAATCGGGCGAAGAGACGCCTGCTTCACGCCACGGCCGGAGCCGACTGCGGGGCGGGCGCTGCCTTCCGCTCCACCTTCTTGAGCTCGACGGACACGAGCCGCGAGACACCCGGCGTCTCCATGGTCACGCCATAGAGCACGTCGGCGAGCTGCATCGTCTTCTTGCTGTGGGTGATGACGAGGAACTGCGAGTGCTTGGTCATGGCGCGGATCGCCTCGGCGAAGCGGCCGATGTTCGCCTCGTCGAGCGGAGCGTCGACCTCGTCGAGCAGACAGAATGGGCTCGGGCGGTGCTGGAAGATCGAGAAGATCAGCGAGACCGCCGTGAGGGCCTTCTCGCCGCCGCTCATGAGCTCGATCGAGCCGAGCTTCTTGCCGGGCGGCTGCGCGACGATCTCGACGCCCGTCTCGAGGAGGTCGTCCGGCTGCGTGAGCTGCAGCTCGGCCTTGCCGCCGCCGAAGAGACGCGGGAACGCGAGCTTGAAGCGATCGTTGACCGAGTCGAACGTCTCCTTGAAGAGACGCTTGGACTCGCGGTTCATCTGCTTGATGGCCTTGTCGAGCAGGACCTGCGCCTCCTCGAGGTCTCGCTGCTGCGCGTGCAGGTACTCGTATCGCTTGGCCTGCTCGTCGTACTCCTCGATGGCCGTGAGGTTGATCTCGCCCATGCGCTCGACCAGCCGGAGCAGCTCGTCGATCCGCGTCTTGACGTTCTCGTCTGGCAGGTCGCGCATGTGGTAGTCGCCGAGGATCTTCGGCAGCTCGACCCGGTGGCGCTCGCGCGCCTGGGCGAGCAGGTTGCCCCGCGCGAGATCCAGCTCGCGGCTCTCGAGCGTGAGCGCGTTGACGCGCTTGGCGCCCACGTCGATCCGCTGACGGATCTCCTTGAGGTCCGCTTCGCGGCCGACGAGATCGCTCTTGACCGCGTCGTAGCGCGTCCGCGCGGCGGTCAGCACCTCGTGCGCGGCGACGGCGCGCTGCACCGTCTCGACGAGCTCCTCCTTGGCGCAGAAGAGCACGGCGATGGTCTCACCCTGCTGCACGGCACCCCGCTCGAGGTCACCGCGCAGACGCTTCTCGCGCTCGCCGAGCTCGGCGATCGAGCGGTCGAGGCGGTCGAGGGCCTGGCGATCGCCCTCCGCGCGCTGCTTGGCGCGGGCCGCCCGGACGCGAACATCCGAGACCTTCTGGGTCTGCTGCTCGACGAGCGCGCGGCGCTCCTCGTAGATCTGTTCGTTCGTCTCGAGCGCACCTTGCGCGTCGGCCCTCGAGGCCGAGGCGCTCTCGATCTCGCCGCGCGCCTCGTTCTCCTCGCCCTGTGCGTCCGCGAGCGCCTGCGCGAGGTCGTCGGCCTCGAGCGCGACCTTCTCGACGCGCGCGCGTGTGCGCACGAGGTCTTCGTCGGCGCGCTTGAGGTCCTTGTCCGCCTTGACGATCGCGATCTCGGCGTCGTGCGCCTCGGTCCGCGCCGCATCGAGCGCGGCCTGGCGCGAGGAGATGCCGCTGCGGAGCTCACCGTGGCGGGTCACCGCGGCGCTCATCTCCGCGTCGAGCTTGCCGACGACGCCGTGGAGGTCGCGGATCTCGCGCTTGACCGCGATCATGTGCGCCGAGGCCTGCTCGCCCTTGCCGCCCGTCATCGTTCCGCCGTGCGCGAGCAGTTCACCGCGCTCGGTCACGAAGACGGCCGAGAGGCCTCGGTCGAAGAGACGGCGCGCGGCCTCGAGGTCGCTCACCACGAGCACCTCCGAGAGCAGATGGCGCACGAGCCACTCGTCGCCCGATTCGTACTTCACGAGATCCGCGAGCCAGCCGCGGATCGACGCATCCTCGGGCAGGCTCGGGAGCGCCGCGACCACACGGCGGGGAAGGCGGGGCACGACGGTCGCGCGACCACGGTCGCCGCTCTCGAGGAACTCGAGCACCTTGAGGCCCGCCTCGACGTCGTCGACCACGATGTGCTGCAACCGATCGCCCAGCGCCCCGGCGAGGGCGTGGGTGAGGCTCTCGGGGCACTCGATGCGGTCGGCGACCAGGCCGAGCACGCCCTTCTTCGTCCGCTCCTCGTCGCTCTGGCCGTAGCGCGTCATCACGGAGCGCACGCCGCCCCCGACGCCCTCGAAGCGTCGCTGGATCTCTTCGAGCGAGCGCAGCCGCGACCGCTTCTCGGCGAGCTCGGTGCGCAGCCTGTCGACGACCTTCTCGCTGTCGGTGATCTGGACGCGCAGCTCCTTGAGCTCGACCTCGAGCTGCTCCTTGCGCTCGGCCGTGGTCTGCTTGCCGCCACGCAGACCCTCGAGGCGCACGCGAAGCTCCTCGACCTCCTGCGCGAGATCGACGACGCGCGCCTCCTGCTCCTCGCGGTCGCCGCGCAAGCGCTCGAGGCGCGTGCGCGCGTCCTCGCGGCGGCGCTCGAAGCCCTTGAGCACCGTCTCGGCGCGTACGATGCGCTGCTGCGCGTCGTTGACCCGCGCGCGCGCCTGGCTCGTCACGGCCTCGGCCTCGGCCGCGGCGAGCTTGCGCTCCTCGAGCACCGAGCTCTCGCGGGCGAGCTCGTCGGCCTCGTTGCGCTCGATCTCTTCGAGCTCCGCGAGCGTGGTCGTGATCGTGTCGCGCTCCTCCGAGAGGACGGCGCGTCGCTCGGCGAGGGCAGCGATCTCGCGCTCGGCCAGGCGTTCGCTCTCGCGCAGGCCCTCGAGGCGCTGCTGCGCAGACTCGAGGCGACCCTCGAGGATCTTCGTGTGGTTGTCGAGGTCGTGCGCGGCGCGCTGCGCGCGATCGACCTTCTGCTCGGCGTCCGCGACGAGCAGGCGCTCGCCCTCGAGCTCCGCCTCGCGGAAACGCAGCGCGGCGCGGTGCCCCTCGAGCGAGCCCTCACACACCTCGAGCTCTTCGACGACCACGCGCCGCGTGACGGTGAGCTCGAGGAAGCGGTGCGAGGCGACGTGCAGCTCGAGGTCCTTGATCTCGCCGCGGTAGGCCTTGTACCGCTCGGCCTTCTGTGCCTGGCGCTTGAGGGAAGCGAGGTTGCGGTCGAGCTCGGTGACGATGTCGCCGATGCGCAGGAGGTTCTGCCTCGTCTGCTCCATCTTCCGTTCGGCGGCCTTCTTCTTGGCCTTGAACTTCGTGATGCCGGCGGCCTCCTCGATGAGGTGACGACGATCCTCGGGCTTGGCCGAGACGATGAAGCCGATGCGACCCTGCTCGATGATCGAGTAGGCCTTGGTGCCCACGCCGGTGCCGAGGAAGAGGTTCGTCACGTCCATCAAGCGGACGGGCGTCTTGTTGATCAGGTACTCGCTCTCGCCCGAGCGATCGAGCCGCCGCGTGACGGCGATCTCGGAATAGTCCTTGTACTCGGCCGGCGCCAGACGATCGGCGTTGTCGAAGGTCAGCGTCACCTCGGCGAACGAGTGCGGGCCGCGCGTCTCGGAGCCGTTGAAGATGACGTCGTCCATGGCCTTGCCGCGCAAGTTCTTCGCGGACTGCTCGCCCATGGCCCAGCGGATGGCGTCGACGATGTTCGACTTGCCACAGCCGTTGGGACCGACGATCGCGGTCACGTCGTGGTCGATGTGGACGACCGTCCTGTCCACGAACGACTTGAACCCGCAGATCTCGACCTTCGTGATCTTCATGGAGACGAGGGGCCCCCCGATGGTCACGCCTGGAGCCATTCCAGCACCGCCCGGGAGGGTCGTTCCTTCTACGATCCCCTTTCGGGGATCGCAACGAAAAAGAACGAGGGATGGTGGGGCTCAGTGTGTGGCCACCACTATGGATTGTGGTGGCTCGGGGGTGATCCCGTGTGGAACCTACCCCTCGTGGGATCGGAAACGATTCCTGCCGCGGTCGTATCGACGCGTCGCTCGGCCCGCGGTCAGCGGTCCGGGGCTTCGGGGCTGTCGGGCCCGACGGCGGCGTCGAGTGGTGGGACGAAGGGGTCGAGGCTCACGGGCTGCTCGAGCGTCCGCCCGAGCGTCTCGACCCGGAGCGTGACGACACGGTCGAAGCGGGTCGATGGGAAAAGGATGATCGGGCTCGTCACGATCCCGCCGGCCTCCGGGCTCGCCTCGACGGGGACGCCCGAGCTGTCGAGTGGGCTGCTCCCCTCGAGGAGGGTGCTGTTCTGGGCGATGCAGTTGCCGAGGCCCGTGCCCGAGACGCGGAGCTGAAATTGGAAGTGCTGTCCGCCCTGCGCTCCGTTGACCGCACGAGCCTCGACGATCGACACGTCCGTCACACCCGAGAAGTCGGATGCCGGACGCGCGCAATCGCGGGTGCGAGGCGGCGAGGGCGGGTTGCACAGACACGCGCCGAGCAGGGGCAGCAGGAGCACGGCGCCGACCCCGAGCATCACCCCGAGGACGAGCGACGACGAACGCCCAGAGGCCGATCCCCGGTGCTGCCCCTCGTGGCCCTCTGGCGGAGTCGCGGCAGCGAAATGAAAGGACGTTGGATTCATGTCGTCGCTCCTCGTGGCGTCGCGGCTCAGGGCATCACGACGCGGGTCTCGCGCTGCTCCTGCTCGTCGGCCGCGCGACAGAGCGCAGCGAGCGCAGGATACTCCGCCGGCGGTACGCGCATGCGGGGGATGCGCACGCGCCGCGTGACCACGAGACCATCGGCCAGCGGGCTCGAGCCGTACCGAACCTCGAGACCCTCACGACCGTCGAGCGCGCGGGGCTCGGGCGCCTCGACCCGACCGCCCGGCGGAGCGTGGATGGCGACGCGCACGTCCATCGCGGACGAGGGCACGATCTGCGCGCGCTGCCGCTGCGCGAGGCGCGCGTGGTTCGCCGTGAACATCGACGGAAACAGGGTCGGCAAGAGGCGCGCACCGCCCTCGAGACGGCCGATGTCCTCGACCTCGATCTCGTAGCGGAACACGAGGGGCATCTCGAAGTCTTCGCGGCCCGTGATCCGCAGGCTGCGCATCAGCGCGCCTGGCAGGATGCGGGCGACGTAGTTCTGCTCGAAGAGCGTCTCGAGCTGCGCCTCCGGGATGTCCGCGAGCTCGTTGCGCCAGCCCGCGGCGCCGAGCCCGCGGAACGTCTCCGTGACCGTCGCCATGGCGTCGCCGTTCGGCAGGACCGTGAGGTCGACGTCGATGTCGTGCAGGTCGACGTCGTCTCTCGGGCTCGAGACGCGCGCGCGCTCGAACGGTGCGTCGAGGATGAGCGCGTCCTGCCCGCGCACCAGCGGTGACAGGGTGCCGAAGGCAGAGCGGCGCATGCCCGTCTCGACCCACAGCGGCCCGGTCGAGCCCTGCACGCGGATCGCGACGTCGCCGTAGGTGTCGTCGTCGGGCACCTCGCTCTCGGTCGCGTCGAACGCGAAGCTGCGCACGACGGCGAGGTCCGCGTCGATGCCCACGAGACCGAGGAGATAGGCGTAGATCCGCGCGCGGCTCCCGGTGCGCGCCGAGAGCATCGGCGCCGCCTGCCCGAATACATCGCTCGTGTCCTCGATGTTCTCGAGCACCCAGTGGTAGAGGCGCTGGGCGCGCTGCTCGACGCTCGAGCCGGGCTCGCCCGCGATCTCGCGCGCGAGGCGCGCCGCGGCGGGGTCGTGGATCGAGCGGTCGGCGAGCACGTCGCGCAAGCTCTCGACGAGCTGTGGCCACTCGGCGCGCACCGCCCAGCCGATCGAGGGCAGATACTCGCGGGGGTTCACCGAGCCCGGCTCGGGCGAGAGCGGCAGGCTCTGGTGTACCTCCCAGTGGTAGACGCGCGTGTCGCCCTCCGTACGCTCCTCCGTGCGCGGCGCCTCTCCGCGCGGGTCGACACGGACCTCCACGCTCGCGGGGGCCACGAGCGTGAGCTGGCTCGTGTCGAACGGGATCTCGAAGCTCTGGAAGAAGAAGCGATCTCCAACCGCGCCTCCGTCGTAGGCCGCGGTCGGAGGACGTACGCGGAGGTACTCGGACTCGACGAAGTCGCCGACCTCGAGGCTCGGCATCTCGATGTGCTCGAGGCCCGCGATGCGGTCGGGCTCGCGGCGCGTGCCGTCGGCCTTGACGGTCCGCAAGGTGAGCAGGAGCGCCTCTTCGGGTGCGCGGAACTGACCGAGATCGTCGACCGCTTCTTCGCTCTGGGCCCTGTAGATCTGGTGCGTGAGCTCGAGGATCGTGCCGTCCGGCATGAGGCGGGTGACGGTGTAGTCCCACACGAGCACCTGGGGTGCGTTCTCGTAGGTCCGGGCCGAGGCGATGAAGTCGCGGATCACCTGGAGGCCGTCCCGCCGGTAGCTCTCGAGGGGGCTCTCGTGAAAGACGCTGCGCGCGAGGCGGCGAAGATCGACCATCGCCGTCGGCTCCGCCGTGAACGCCGCGAGCAGACGCGTGCGGGCCGCCTGCTCTTCGCCGTGCGCGACGAGCCTGTCGATCTCCGCGAGCACGATGTTCTGCGACTGCGGCATCATGCGGCCGAGCTCGCCGAGGAGGGCCTCGATGCGCGCCTGGTCGTTGCGGGCGCGGGCGATGGTGAGCTCGGAGTCGAGGATGGCGAAGCGCGAGGTCCGAGGCTCGAGCGCAGCGAGGCGCGCGAGCTCCGTGCCCGCCGCATCCCAGTCGCGACGACGAAAGAGGCGCTGCAGGCGCGCGTCGGAGCGTGCATCACACGACACGAGCTGCTCCACGAGCCGATCGCTCTCGGGGACGCGGCCGCGCTCGAGCGCGCGGTTGAGCGCGGCGCGCACGGGCCGGCACGCGTCGGGCACGCGCGTGCGCATCGTGGCGAGCACGGGCTCGACCTGGTCGTTCCAGCCGCGCGCGGTGAGCAGATCGACGAGCGTGAGGGCGAACGCGAGGACCTCCGGGTGCCGATCCATGCCTTCGCGCAGCATCGCGATCGCCTCGCGCACGCGGCCGTTGTCGGCCTCGAAGCGCGCCGCCTGAAGCCTCGGATACCAGGCCTCGGGGTCGCGCTCGCGGGCCTCGGTCACGAAGCGCAGGGCGTCGTCGCGGGATACGGTCTCGGCGCGGAGCGGATCGCCGAACGCGATCCCCGTCGCGAGGACGAGCGGCAGCGCGGGAGCGGTGTCGGCGTCGATCGCGCCGAGACGCTCCCGGGCTCCGACCCAGTCGGCGCGGGCCATGGCGCGGGTGACGTCGAGGTAATGCGCCAGCGGGTGTGCCTCGCGTGTCTCTGCGCTGCCGAGGTCGAGCTCGCGGCTCTGGTCGCCGTCGAAGAGGCTCACGAGCACGATCGGGTTCGGATGGCGGGTCGTGACCTTCGCGAGCACCCGGTGCGGCCCGGCCGTCAGCTCGAGGGCGTGGAGCGTCGTACGGCCCACGGGCTCGACGCGGCGGTCGATCCGCGCGACCGAGCGGTCGTCTACGAAGAGCTCGACGGCGTTCGGCGTCTCGAGGCGAATTGTGTAGAGGCCCGCGCTCGGTACCTCGAAGGTGCCCTCCGCGTAGGTGGTTCCAGGACCTCCGACGGGGCCGTTGCCGAGGTGCACCGCGCAGCCGCGGGCCTCCGCCTCGCGCGTGGCGCGACGGCCGCGACCGACACCGAGGTCGGAGCTCTCGGCCAAGGGACCGGGCTCTTCGGGCGCGAGCGCACGGTCGAAGTCGAGCAACTGACGCGGGCCGAACGGGCCAGCGATCCGCATGGAGGTCACGCAGCGCTGCGAGCCCGCGAGCGCGCGCACCGCGTCGATGTCTCCGCGCCGGTACGCGAAGTCGATGAGCACGTTCC
>JBKDQC010000030.1:0-4389 GCA_046342295.1 Deltaproteobacteria bacterium
GACGCGAGCGAGTACTGCGCCCGGGCCGAGTGCGCGGGCTCGGGCACATGCGCGCCCCGGCCTGCCGCGTCGCGCTGCACCGCGCTGGCTCTGGCGCCGGTGTGCGCGTGCGACGGCCGCTCCTACGACAACGCCTGCGCCGCGAACGCGGCGGGCACCGTGGTGTCGCCCACCGCGATCCTCATCACGACCGCCGCCGGCGGCACGGCGTGCCTGACCCCGAACGGTCGGACGTGCTGCACCCGCGACGCCGACTGCCTCGCGGCGGGCATCAGCGGCCGCTGCGTGCTGCCGGCGGTCGAATTCGGCCTCCCGGGCGCCTGGGCCGACGCACGGGTGGGGGTCTGTCTCGACGTCGCGATGTGCAGCGTCGGGGTCTTGCTCGAGTCTGGTGTCTGCACCGGTGTGGACGACTGCTGCTGGGACGGAGTGCTCGGGGGCAGGGAGTCGCGTGCCGCGATGAACTGCATGCCGCGGGACTGAGCGGCCAGCGGCGAGGCTCGCCCCGAGCTCGATGCGCGCCTCGAAGAAGAGCTGCGCAATCTACGTAGACGATTGACGGGGGCTGGACGATGGACGCTCGATCGAGGGCTGGACGATCGAGTCAGAACCAGTCGCACAGCCACGGATCTCGATCGGCGAAGAGGGCAGCGAGGGCGTGGAGCTCCTCGTCCGGGCCCTCGACGAGGCCCATCAGCCTGAGCGTGCTCGGCCTCGTCTGGCCCGCGTAGAGGGCGGCGAGGGCGCGCGTGTCGAGGACGAGGGTCGCATCGTCGATTGGCTGAACGCTCGCGCGGCCGTCCTCGACGCCGATCGCGAGCGTGACGTCGCCGAAGAGCGGATCGCGCACCCGCACACGTGCGGCCCCGTCGTGCTCGTAGCCTCGCATCGCGAGCGCCCGAATCGGGTCGAGGATGCGCAGCATCCAGCGGCTGTGCTCGATGGGCTTGGAGGTCTGCTCGGGCAGGAGTGACACGAGTGGATCGCTGGCGCAGCCGAGCCAGCGCAGATCGGTCGCCAGCGAGCGCAGACCCGAGAACAAGGCCATCGCGCGCTGTGCGGCGCGCGGCGTCGTCAGCACGAGATCCTTGATCACGACGGAGAAGTGCAGATTCTCGCCGGCATCGTGCGTGTAGACGACGTAGCCCTCGGGCGCGTCGGCAGAGCCGAAGCGATACGCGCGCGCGATGCCCTTGTAGGGGCGTGCGATGCGCTGCCACATCGCCTCATTGCGATGGAGGTGCCCGCTCCAGGATCTCGCCCGCGCGTCGTAGAGCCCGCGGAGGGAGGTGTCCTCGTTCGGATCGAAGGGCCCGCAGGGCAGGGCGGCATCACCGGGCGGCAGGCTCGCGATCGGCGCGGACCAACGGATCGTCGTACCCGCCTGCTCGAAGCCAAGGCTCCGATAGACCGCGGCCGAGCTCGCGTAGAGACCTGCGAGCGGCACGCCGCGCTCGCGTGCCTGCCGCATCGTCTCGACCAGAAACGTGCGCGCCAGACCCTTGCCGCGGGCCTCGGGCGCGACCCCGACGCCCGCGATGCCGATGATCGGGAGGCGCGCGCCGCCCCAGTGCTGCCCGAACGAATAGAAGCCGCAGCCGCCGCGGATGGCGCCGTCCTCCACGACGACGCGGAGGCTGTCGTGACCGATGCGATCCATCCACGTCGCCCAGGACATGTCGTCGCTGCCGAAGCTCTCGACGAGGATCGTCTCGAGCCGTTGTCGTTCGGTCGCGTCGCGCGGCGCGCGGACGATGCGGTGGGTCATGGTCCTCGTCACTCCTCAGTGAACACCGGCAACGACCATGCCTTCGACGGCGAGGATGAACGTGCCGAAGCACACGCTGCCGAGCGGCGGCGCGCCGGCGTAGAGGTTGACGCTCACGGAGCCCACGAGACCGAACAAGGCCCCGAGCACCGCAAGACCAACCGAGATGCGCATGAAGAGCGCCGTCTGCTGGATGTCCTTCTCGTCTGCGGGCGAGAACGGGATGCGACCGAGCGGCGCATCGTTGTAGGGGTCGCCTCCCGAGAGCACGCCGCCGACGGATCCACCGGGCGGGGCCCCGAAGCCGCCTCCTCCTCCCAACGGCGCGTTCACAAGCCACCTCCCAGCTGGGTCAGCTGCTGCACGGGCCCGAAGGCCTGCGGGAGAAAGCCACCGCACTGCAAGCCCAGCGAGAGCAGGAACATCACGGCCTCGAGCCCGAAGAAGAGGCGAAGCTTCGCGAACGCCTCGGCCAGGAGCGCCTGGTCGTTCGTGTCGGACGTGACGACGCGCTCGAACGCGCTTCGGGTCTGAGCGAGGAGCACGCCCTGCCCGATCATTCTTGCGCAACAGAGGAACATGCAGGACGCCGCGAGGAGCGTGACCACCCCAGCGATCGGATGGATCATCATCCGGCCCGGCACGCCGACGAAGCTCAGGCAGCCGCCGAGGAGGCCGAGCCCGCCCCACGCGGAGCTGATGACGAGGAGGAACAGCATGGCCCCGACGAGAGTGCGAATCGCGCTCTCATCGTCCGACGAGAAAGGGATGCGGGCAGTCGACATGTAGGGGCCTCGAGGCGTGGACGGTAATGTGGTTCAGCCTGCCGATGCCAGGCCCGCTTGCGCCATGTCGTCACTCCACGTTCCGCGTGTGGCTCCACACGGTTGCACGCCTCTGACCAGGACCTCCGTTTCGCCCGAGAATCGGGGGGGGGTGTGGGCCCGATGCCGCGGCGCGTACCCTGCTCGGCTTCGGGTGCTCGCCCAGGAGCGTGCATGGAGGCCACGATGTCCCGGAACGACGAGAACCACACCGCAGAGCCCGAGGCCCAGGACCCCGATCGCGTAGTCGCTGATGCAGTGGCGGCCGAGCGTGCCGAGGCCAACCGGCTCACGCTCTCCAGCGTCGCGCTCGGTGCGCTCGATGTGGTCGCCATCGCGGCGCTCGGGCCAGGGGCTGGCGGCCGCCACCCCCGCGCCCGTGCGTGCAGACGGGGAAAGAGCGGTCGGCCATACCGACGGGCAGCACGCCTCTGGGTGGGGAGCTTCAGCCAGTGGTGTCGTGAGCCCATGCGGCCGATTGGTAGACTCTGAGTGAGTCGAGGACCCGCGTTACGACCGTGAAGTCCCGCCTTTGTCGGGCCGCTCTTCGGATGCCGGCGGCGCAGGTCGCTCAGCTGCCCCAGAATCCGAACGTCACTCGGAGGATTGCAGACGTCACATGGTGAAGGACCTCGCCGTCGTAGAGCCCGCGATACCGCACCATGATGCCGAGCACGAGAGCCCCCGCGCGTCCGTCGAAGGAAATCGCGGCGTTGACTCCGCCGATCGCACTATCGCGCGAGTCTGAGTAGTATCCGAGACTGGCCCCGCCCTGAAACTCGAGACCCAGACCACCCGAATCGTCACCCGTGAGACGCAGTCGATGGAGGTAGCCGCTCTCGAGCAGGGCGTAGGTCGGATTGATCGCGGACGACAAGCTCGTGTCGATGAAGAAGCCGTGTCCCGAAGCCCAGGCAGCTCGGACGCCGAGCTGGCCAGAAATGCCCCCATGTGTTCGATCGTAGGTGTCGAAGCCACTGTGCGTGAAGAACGCACCGGGCGTGAAGATGTCGAAATCCACCCGGTAGGCGGGCGGAGCCGAGGTCGCCTCGGAGGATACGGTTGTGTCATCCGCAGAGGCCGGCGTCGGGTTGGCGCACAGCAACAAAACCCCGACGTACAGCCCGAAGAGCACGCGTGTGTATGTTCGCATGCAGACGAAGTTGCACTTGGCGCGCCAAGCACTTCGTTCGCGGGTTGAAGAGGATTTCCCTTGTCGTCTGTGCGCGGACCGTGACGTGTGGCAACACGTGCCATGGACGCACAGCCCGCAGCCTTGGCGCGGTCCAGAGGAGGAGGCTCCGTAGGAAGCGGCGGAGCTCGAGGCGCGCGGCGGTGGACGCAAGGGGCCCGTGGAGTCGTCCGCCCACGCGACGGCGTCGAGGCCCGCGAGTTTCTCGAGCATGGCGACGACGTTCTCGAGCGGGAGCGCCGTGAGGCTCGAGATGTCGCCCACCGTGGCGGTGCCATCGACGCGCGAGAGCACGAAAGCCTCGATGGGAGACAGGGGCAGCGACTGCAGCGTGGCGCCGCACACGGGCCGAGGGACTCTGAACGTGGTCTCGGTCGACCGGTCCTCCAAACGTGCACCCAGCCCTATAGAGTTGCCGGTCGACGACAACTACTTCTGCCGGTCATCGCCAGGTTGGTGATGTCCATCTGCCGGGGCTCGTAGTTGTCGTTGAGCCTGCGGCAGTTGTCGTTGGCGAACACTCCGTCGCCGGTGCCGCGGGCGCGCATCTCGCGCTCGCGGAGGCATGATGTGTTCGCCTCGGACGTCATCCCTCTTCGCCCTCC
>JBKDQC010000031.1:0-12876 GCA_046342295.1 Deltaproteobacteria bacterium
ATCCGGGCGAGCGACGCGCGCGGCCAGGCCCGGATTCACCCTTCCGAACGAACCTACCGTGCGGAGCGCAGCACGTTCGCGCGTGCCGCCTCTTCGGGGTGCTCGTCGAGGTAGGCCTGGAAGCTCTCCTCGGAGATCTCGACCGCGATGTCCCCGTGCACTTTCGCCTGGCAGCCGAGCCGGGAGATCGAGCGCACGTCGAAGGCCTTGTCGAGGATGTCGAACTCTTCGTCCTCGATCTCCGAGGTGTTGGCGAAGCCCTCGACCACGTAGACGTGGCAGCTCGAGCACGCGCAGACGCCGCCGCAGCGGTCGCCTTCGGGTGCGCGGATCTTCTTGGCGGCCGCGAGGATGGTCTGGCCGACCTCGACCTCTACCTCGAGCTTTTCCTTGATGAATCGTACTGTGGGCATGTTCACTGTTCCTGGCGCCCCTCGGCAGGGGAAGCGTCGGCTTCTCGCGCGGACGCGGGTGGCAGTCGCCGCGTCGGTCAGTGCGCCCCGTCGTCGGAGGGCGGCGAGGACGCGAGCGGCTCGTGGGCCCTCTCGAGGCCGCGCGCGTCCCGGGTCGTCTCCTCGACGCTCAGGAGGTCGCGACCACGAAGAGCGCCGCGGATCGCGCGGTCCATGCTCCGACCCGCGAACGCATGCGTGGCGTGCTCGAGCTCCTCGACGCGGGAGGCGATCACGCGGTGCCGGGAGCCCGCATGCGCCTCGCGCAGGCGGTCCAGCGCGAGCCGGATCGTGGCCCGCTCGTCGACGGTCACGAGGTCGGCGTCCTCGGCGAGAGCCTTTTCCGTCGCGAGAATCACGCGCTCCGCTTCGACGCGCTGCTCCGCGAGGTTGCGCTTGTCGACGTCACTCTCTCCGGCTTCGTAGGCTTCCTCGAGCATTCGCTCGATCGTCGCGTCATCGAGGCCGTAGCTCGGCGTGACGTCGATCTTCTGCTCGAGGCCAGTCGTGCGTTCCTTGGCCGTCACATGCAGGATGCCATCGGCGTCGACGTCGAAGCGCACCTCGAGCCGTGCGAGGCCCGCTGCCATCGGCGGAATGCCGCGCAGCTTGAAGCGAGCGAGCGAGCGACAGTCTGCGGCGAGCTCTCGCTCTCCCTGCACCACGTGCAGCTCGAAGCCCGTCTGCTGGTCGGCATACGTGGTGAAGACCTGCGCCGCAGCCGCTGGGATGGGCGTGTTGCGCGGCAGGATTCGCTCGACGACGCCGCCCATGGCCTCGATGCCGAGCGACAGGGGGAGCACGTCGAGAAGCAGCACGTCGCTCCCGCGGCGACCCGCGAGGAGGTCGGCCTGGATGGCCGCACCCATGGCCACGACGAGATCGGGGTCGAGGTCCGTCAGCGGCTCGCGTCCGAAGAGCTGCGCGACGTGACGGCGCACTGCGGGGACACGCGTCGAGCCCCCGACCAGGATCACGCCCTCGAGCGCTTCGGCAGAAACGCCCGCGTCCCTCAGCGCCCTGCGGCACGCGACCCCGGTCCGGGCCAGGAGCGGCGCGATCAGCGCGTCGAACTCGGCGCGCGTGATCGTGAACGAGGCCGCTCGACCGTCGTGGGCGAGCTCGCTCGAGACGGTCTCGTGGTCGGTCAGGGCGTGCTTGATGGTGCGCGCCGCGTCGAGCGCATAGCGGGCCATGGTAGGCGAGGGCGGCTCCGCACCGAGCGCCGACAGGACCTTCGAAGCGAGCGCGCGGTCCATGTCGTCGCCACCGAGTTGGCTGTCGCCGCCAGTCGATTTCACCTGGAAGACGCCGTCGTCGAGCACGAGGATCGTGACGTCGAAGGTGCCTCCGCCGAGGTCGTAGACCGCGAAGGTCCCGTTCTTCTTCTTGTCGAGACCGTACGCGAGCGCGGCCGCGGTGGGCTCGTTCAGGAGGCGCAGCACCTCGAGGCCCGCGAGTCGCGCGGCGTCCTTGGTTGCCTGTCGTTGTGCGTCGTCGAAGTACGCAGGCACTGTGATCACGGCCCCGCCGAGCTGCCCGAGCTCGTCCTCGGCACGATCCCTGAGCTCTCGGAGGATCTCGGCGCTCACTTCGACCGGCGTGACCTCTCCGCGGCCGGCGACCTGAAAGCGCACGACCTTGTCGTCGCTCGCGGCGAATCGGTACGGCCCCAGCCGGCGTGTCTCGGGGTCGTCCGCGCCGCGGCCCATGAACCGCTTGACGGATACGATGGTGTCCTCGGGGTGATCGAGCGCGAGGTTCTTCGCCCGAGGTCCCACGAGGATGGTTCGATCGGCCGCGTAGTGGACGACCGAGGGTACGAGCACGACCCCATCGCAGTCGCTGACCGCGATCGGCTCTCCCAGCGAGCCAACGTACGCGACGAGGCTGTGCGTCGTGCCCAGGTCGATGCCGATGGGACGAGGTCCGGCGCTGGGGTCATGAATCTGAAGAAGCGACATGGGCGTCACGGGGGTCAGCCGAGCTCGGACTCTTCTCGGATGACGTCCACTTCGTCGAGGAAGCGGCGGTAGTAGCGCATCCGTCCGAGATGATGCTCGGCTTTCGAGTGCTCGCGCGCATCGAGGGCCGCCGCGAGCGCGCGGCGCGCGTCGTCATAACTGCGCTCGACCTGCGCCGCGAGCCCCTCGACCCTCGCGAGCTCGCGCGCGGCGCGAGCCTCGCCGAGCGCTTCCCGCAGGTCCATGAGCTCTGCGAGGAACGCTGGGTCGGTCTCGCGCCCGTCGCCGGCCGTGCGATCGCCCCGCGCGTCGAGCAGAGCGCGTGCGCGGGTGAGGTCGTCTCGAAGCGCGCGGTAGGCCGCGTTGAGATCGATCGACTCCCCGAGCGCCGCGCGGCGGCTGCGGTCTGGATGGACGTCTCTCGAGAGAGCGCGGTAGCGCTTCTCGAGCGCGGCGAGGTCGAGGTCGAAGCGAGCCTCGACGCCGAGGATGTCGAACGGGCTTCTCACCTCAGATTCCGAACGACTCGCCGCAGCCGCAGCCCTTCTTCTCGTTCGGGTTCTGGAACTTGAAGCCGGGGCTCATCAGCTTGACCTCGTAGTCGAGCACGGAGCCGCGCAGGTAGACGAGGCTCTTGGGATCGACGACGACCTTCAAGCCGTCGAACTCGAAGACCTTGTCGCGCTCGCGGATCTTCTCCGCGAACTCGATCACGTACGAGGCACCCGAGCAGCCTCCGCCGCGCACGCCCAGGCGCAGGCCGGCGGTCGGCTGCGGGCGGCGCTCGACCGCCTTCTTGGCCATCTCGATGGCCTTGGGCGTCAGCTCGACGCGCGCCTCGTCCGGTGCGCTCGTGGCGGGAACGATTTCGGTCATGGGGACCTCAGCGAGTTGCAAAGCCCGCTCAGCGGAGCGCGACGACGTCATCCTTCGTGGCCGCAGTCTCGGGGTCCTCTCCGCGGGCCGCTGCCTGCTTCTTGCGGAAGTCTGCGATGGCGCTCTTGATCGCGTCCTCCGCCAGAACAGAGCAGTGGATCTTCACGGGAGGGAGATCGAGCTCCTTCACGATGTCGGTGTTCTTGAGGGCCATCGCCTGCTCCACGGTCTTGCCCTTCACCCACTCGGTCGCGAGTGAGCTCGAGGCGATCGCGGAGCCACAACCGAACGTCTTGAACTTGGCGTCCTCGATGACCTGCGTCTCCGGGTTCACGCGGATCTGAAGTCGCATCACGTCCCCGCAGGCGGGCGCGCCGACGAGCCCGCTGCCCACGTTCGGGTCTTCCTTGTCCAGGGTCCCGACGTTCCGGGGCTGTTCGTAGTGGTTGATGAGCTTGTCCGAGTAGGCCATGGCGAATCCGTTCAGGGGTGGGAGGAGCAGAGCGGAAAAACTGGGGCCCCGCGCGCAGCGCGAGCGAAGCGAGCGGAGCGGGAGGGGGCCCCACATCGTGGGGGAGGGGCCGCACGGCCCCTCGGACAATCAATGCGCGACCCATTGGATGGTCTTGTAGTCGACGCCTTCTTTGTGGAGCTCGTAGAGGGGCGACATCTCCCGGAGGCGGTTGACCTCGCGGATGACGATCTGCGCGACGTGGTCGACCTCCTCCTCCGTGTTGAAGCGGCCGATGCCGAAGCGGATCGAGGATTGCGCCAGCTCGGTGTCCACGCCCAGAGCGCGGAGCACGTAGCTCGCCGCGAGGCTCGCGCTCGTGCAGGCGCTCCCCGAGCTCACGCACACGTCCTTGATGCCCATCATCAGCGCCTCTCCCTCGACGAAGGAGAAGGACACGTTGAGGTTTCCCGGGTGGCGCCACGGATCGTCGGCGCCGTTGAGGTGGATCATCTCGAGCGCGTCGAAGAGCTTCTTGCGCAGCCGTTCACGCAGGCGCTTCGTGTGCGCGATGTCTGCGTCCATCTCCTTGCTGAGGATCTCGCACGCCTTCCCCAGGCCGACGATGCCCGGCACGTTGAGCGTGCCCGAGCGCATCCCGTGCTCGTGGCCGCCGCCGTCCATCTCGGCGGTCAGGCGCACGCGGGGCTTGTTGCGCCGCACATAGAGCGCGCCCACTCCCTTGGGCCCGTACATCTTGTGCGCCGAGAGCGAGAGCAGGTCGATGTTCATGTCATCGACGTGGATCGGCATACGGCCGATGGCTTGCACCGCGTCGGTGTGGAGGAGAATGCCGCGCTCACGTGTGATCTTGCCGATCTCGGCGATGGGCTGGATCGTCCCGATCTCGTTGTTGCAGAGCATCACCGAGACGAGGATGGTCTTGTCGGTGAGGGCCTTCCGCACGTCGTCAGGGCTGATCTGACCGCGCGAGTCGACGTCGAGGTAGGTGACCTCGAAGCCTTCTCGCTCGAGCCTCTTGCAGGTGTCGAGCACGGCCTTGTGCTCGGTCTTCACCGTCACGATGTGGTTGCCGCGGTCTTTGTACTGATGCGCCGCGCCTTTGATGGCGAGGTTGTTGCTCTCCGTCGCGCCGGACGTGAAGACGATCTCCTTCTCGCTTCGCGCGCCGAGGAGCCTCTGCACCTGCTCTCGAGCGTAATCGACCGCCTCTTCTGCGACCCAGCCGTACTTGTGGTTGCGCGAGGCAGCGTTTCCGAAGTGCTCCGTGAAGTACGGCAACATCGCCTCGAGCACGCGGGGGTCCACGCGCGTCGTGGCGTGGTTGTCCATGTAGATGGGAAACGAGAGGGACATCGGGCTCCTCATTGGAAACCGGCGACGAGCACCGGTCGGTGCGTGTCGCACTCGTGACGGTCGCACACCGAGCACTCGCTCACGACGCGCTCGGGCTCACACGTGCTGCACGTCTCGAGATACCCGAGGCTCTCCTCGAGCTCCCCGAGCAAGCCGTGCAGCTTGTCAATCTGGAGGCGCGTCTCTTCGACCTTCCTCCGGTAGAGGTCCTGCACCCGCTGCATCGCGCCAGGCGCCGACTCGCTCGCCTTCCAGTCCCGCAGCAAGTCGCGAATCTCCGGCAGCGAGAAGCCCATGTCCTGCAAGCGGCTCACCCAGTGGACACGGCGGACGGCGTCCTGGTTGTACAGCCGGAAGCCACCCTTGCTTCGAAGCGTCGGCTCGACCAGGCCGAGCTCCTCGTAGAGATGCAGCGCGCGGACGGTCTTGCCTGTCAGGCGCGCCACGTCTCCCACCCGAAGCTCCTCGCCCTCCAGCCCGGGCGGTGGCGGAAGCAACGACGGGACCTCCGCGGCGGCGGAGGCCGCGACGAGGGGGAGGCGGGTCTTCGGGGAAGCGGACATGCGGTTCCAGTGCGGGGCGAGAACCAAACCCTTACGCGTGGGTGAGAGTTTGGTGACGCGAGTTCTGGGCTCCGCGCGCCGCGACGTCAAGGTCCGCTCCGGAGACGGCCGGGGCGAAACTGGCGGACCGGCGCGCCAGACCGCCGCCGATCCGCCAGCGCAGACCCGGAATTTCATCGATTCTGGTGCGCGGACACCGGTTCGAGCCGTGCACGGAGGCGGGCGATGGAAGCTTCAACGTCTCCTTCGACCTCGACCCCGCTGGCCTGGCTCGGTGCGGGCGCTCTCGTCGGTGCACTGCTCGGCCCGCCAGGCCTTGCCGGGCTCGGCCCCATCGTCGCGGTCGGGCTCGCGTCCTGCCTCGTGGTCGTGGGCTTGCGCATCGGGCTCCGGCCTCGACGCTGGGTCGGGCCCGCGCTGGCGCTTCTGGCGGCTCTCGCGACGACCACCGCTGGAGGCCGATCCGCGCTCGCGTCGGGCCGCGCGCACGTCGAAGGGATGGTCATCGCCCGTGATTCCGGGCGCGGCGTGTTCCTCGAGGTGCATCGAGCGCGCGGGGGAGGGGAGGCGATCGCGCTCGATCGGGTGCTCGTCGACGTCGAGGCCGAGGTCGGCGACGAGATCGGCGTCGACGTGACGCTCGAGGCGCTCGTGCCCTTCCGAAACGAAAGCCCGCACCCGGCTTTCTTCCGGACGCTGAGCACCGCTCGGGCCCGCGACGGCGTGCTCACGCGGCGGCTGCGAGCCGGTGGCCCCGCGGCGTGGCTTGCGCGGCTCCGGGAGCGTGTGCGGGTCGCGCTCCGGGCGAGCCTCGCGGACGACGTCGAAGGGGTCGTGCTCGCTCTAGTGCTCGGTGACCCTGCGCTCTCGCCCGAGGATGCCGCGAGCACGCGGGGGGCGGGGCTCTCGCATGTGACGGCGGTCTCCGGCATGCACGTGACCCTCGTCGTCGGCGCTCTCGTGGCGCTTCTCTCGCGCGGGCTCGCGAGGATACGGTGGCTCGCGAGACGCATCGACCCTCGCGCCCTCGCCTGGTGGTGCGGCGCGTTCCTCGCCCCGCTCTACGCGGCCTTCGCGGGCGGAGCGCCGTCGGCCTGGCGCGCGGCGGCGAGCGCGTCCCTCACGTGGGCGCTCGCGGCTCGAGGCCGCAGGGCCGATCCACTCGCGGTGACCGCGGCGGTCGTGGTCGGGGGCTGGGTCCTCACCCCCGAGGCGGTACGGAGCCCTGCGTTCGTCCTCTCCGCGCTCGCGACGGCCGCCGTGCTCGAGCCCGGCCCCGCGAGCGCGACCGAGGCGCCGAGCCCGGCGCGTCTCCTGCTCCGCTCCGCGATTCGCGCGTCCGTCGCCACCGCTCCCTTCTCGCTCTGGTGCTTCGGCGGGTTGCCGGCGCTGTCGATCGTCGCGAACCTCGTGGTCGTCCCGATTGTCGCCGCGGTGTTGCTCCCGCTCGGCACGCTGCACGCATTCGTCGCGACGTTGTCCGTCGAGCTCTCCGCGATCACCGCGGGGCCGACCGCGCTCGTGGTGCGCGCGTTCCTCGCGCTCTCGGAGTTCTTCGCGCGGAGTGGCGCCTGCCTGGTACCACCGCCTCCGGATGCGCCCGAGCTCGCGGTGATTGCTTGCGCGTCGTTCGCGCTTCTCGGTGTACGTCGCGTCGCGCAGGGTGCCCTCGTCCTCGCGCTCGCGCTGCTCCTCGTGGCGGGGCTCGAGGCGCGCCTGCGGTGTGGCAGCTCCCGGGGCACGTTGCGCGCGACCTTTCTCGACGTGGGCCAGGGAGACGCGATGTTGCTCGATCTGCCCGACGGCTCGCTCTGGCTGATCGACGCGGGGGGCGCGGGCTTCGGCTCGCGCCGCGATCCCGGGCTCGAGGCCATCGTTCCCGTGCTGCGGGCTCGGCGAGCTCCGCGCATCGACGTTGCGGTCATCACCCACCCCCACCCCGACCACTACGGTGGTTTCGCCGGCGTCGCCTCGCGCATCCCGATCGGAGAGCTGTGGGACTCGGGACAGGCCGCGGAGGAGGCGCCCGGGGGCGCATGGGCGCGGCGACATGCCGGCTTGCTCGTGCCGATCCACACGCCCGAGACGCTCTGCGACCGACCCCGCGAGCGCGGCGGTGCGCGCATCGAGGTGCTGTGGCCTTGTCCACGCTTCGACCCGGGCTTCGAGGCGAACGACAACTCGCTCGTCCTGCGCGTCACCTTCGGCCGGCGCAGGCTGCTCCTGCTGGGCGACGCGGAGGCCGCGACCGAGCGCGCGCTCGTCTCGCGCCTCGGGCACGTCGACGTCGTGAAGGTCGGCCACCACGGCTCCCGCACCTCGAGCACCCCCGCGCTCGTCGAGGCGACCCGCCCCTGGCTCGCGGTGATCAGCGCGGGGCCCTTCAACCGCTACGGTCATCCCCATGACGAGGTGCTCGCGCGCTGGCGAGAAGGCGCATCCCACGTGGCCCGGACCGACTCGGATGGAAGCATCAGCGTCTGGACGGACGGCGAACACCTCGAAGCCACCACCTGGAGCGGCCGAACCCTCGCGGCGCCGGTCGGCATGGCAGCGCTCTCCGCGCTCACTCAGCCGTGACGGTGCAGCGGTCGAACGTCAGGTCGAACTCGACGGTCGCGCTCTCGCCCCCGCCGCTGATTGCGCAGTCGGTGGCGCGCACCCGCACCTGGCCGTTGCCGCTCACGGCGGGCACGTCGACCGTGCAGGTGCCGCGGAAGTTGTCTGCCCCGAGCTCGGCCTCGACGGTGCCGCTGGCTGGCGCGTCGGTTCGCGTCATCACGGTGATGGACCGCAGCGCGCGCCCCTCGGTGCTGCTCGGTCCGTAGAGATCGACGACGACGCCGTACGCGGAGCGCGCCGGGTCGCTCGTGAGGGTGCAGGCCCCAGTGATCGCTCGGCTCGGCGCGGCGCCGTCGAGGCGGGTCGGTTGCGCGAAGGTGAACGCGGAGCTCGCCCCGCTGGCGTCCACGCGCACGTCACCCGTCACGGTCAGGCCAGGCGAGCCGTTGCAGCCGACGACGGCGACCGAGGCGGGCAGGGCAACGAGGGCAGTGAGGACGAGAATGTCGCGCATCGACGGGCTCCTTTGGGCGGCGGGCGCCGCGTGAGCCCGCAGGAGCCAGAGTCGTGCCAGTGCAAGGAAAAGTCGACTTTCCTTCCGATTTCGCTTGCGCGCGCCCGGAAGCCACGGCCGGAGCCGGGCGGATCGTGAACGAGACACCACGGGCCGATGAGGCGGCCTGAACGCCGCTTCACGGCACCGCCGAGGTCAGAACGGACGAAGGACGACCAGAACCACGGCGAGAAGGGCGCCGACCGCCAGCGTGCCCCCGAGCGACGCGAAGAGACCCGCCGGCGCGTCTCGCTCCCCGGTCGCGGCGCGACGCACCCGCGCGCTCAACACACCGCTCACGGCCGCGAGCACGAGGCCGAGCGTCAGCTTCGCGTGGACCCATCCCATGGAGCGGTAGACGCTCCATTCCGGCACGAGGAGCGCCAGCGCGGCCGCAAACGCGAGGACGAGGCCAGGCGCCGAGACGAACAGGAGCGCGCGCCGCACGTCGCCGAGCGCTGCTTCGCGCAGCTCCCTGCCGCGAGAGGTGGCGGTCATGGCGACCGTGGCGCCGGCGACGCCGCCCCCGACCCAGAGGATCACACCGAGGATGTGAAGAACCAGAGCCACCGAGTGCATGTGTTCACTCCGCCGCGTGGGCAGGCGCGCCCGGAATGGGCCGCTCGTAGATGCGGTAGGTCTTGTAGATCTTCGCCCCCATGGACTTGATGCCGAGGTTGATGGGCTTGTTGTCCTCGAGCGTCCAGCTCAGCTCACCCCACTCGTAGCCGAGCTTCTCGCCGCGCTTGGCCACCTCCACGTAGAGCGCGTGAGAGAGATAGCCGTACTTCTTCAGGCCGCGCACATCCTTGCTGATGCCGAGCATCATGAGGCGGGCCGTCTTGGGGCCTTTGATCTTCAGTCGGTAGAGGAGCTTCGCGACCGTCAGCGGGCCCAGCTTGCCATCGAAGTCGCGGATGACCTCGTTGAGGTTGGGGAGCGCGATGCACATGCCCACGGGCTTGCCGTCGACCTCCGCGATGAACGCGAGCTGGGGGTCCAGGATGAGGAGCAGCTCCTCACCCGTCTTCTTCACCTCTTCCGCGCTCGCCGGGCAGTGTCCCCAGTTCTGCTCCCACGCATCGTTGAAGATCCGCATGATCGCGCCGAGCTCTTTCTGCATCTCGAGCCGGCGCACGGAGCGGAGCTTCACCTCGGGCATCTTCTTGACCTCGGCCCACGCCTTCTCCGCGCGCTCGGGGATCTTCCCCACGTCGAAGCGCCAGGCGTAGAGGTCCTTCGCCTTCGCGAGGCCGTTGTTCTCGCACACGCGCTGCTGCCAGCGGCGCGTGTGCGCCATGAGGAGCTGAGGCGGCATGTCGAAGCCGTCGATCAGCACGCCGGCCTCCTCGTACATGTGGAACGTGAGCGGGCCGCGCATGCGGACCATGCCGCGCCTCTCGAGCCAAGCTTGGGCAGCGTCGAGGAGCGCCCCGCCGACGGCGTCGTCGTCGATCGTGTCGAAGAAGCCGAAGAATCCAGTCTGGTCGCGGTAGCGATCGAGGTGGATGTGGTCGAGCTGCGCCGAGATGCGGCCCGCGAGCTTGCCGTCCTTCCAGGCCGTGAAGAGCGCGACCTCGCCTCGGTGGAAGAACGGATTCTTCCCGGGCGTGAGCCGCTGTCTGAGGTCGAACTCGAGCGGCGGAACCCAGGCTGGATCATCTCCGTAGACCACGTGGCCCACGCGGATGAAGTCCTCGATGTCCGTGCCGGGCGTGTGCTCGCGGATCTGAATCGTCATGTCCGCGGGGGCACCTACCATCCACGCCCTTCGCGTGCACGCGGGGCTTCGTGTGTCGACTTGGTGACGCCTTCGTGTCTCGGTTAGCATCCGGGTCATGTCGCCCGACCCTTTCTTTGTCCGCCGTCACGCATTCTTCACGGCCTCGCTTGCCGCGGCGTGGGCCTCCGGCTGCGGTTGCGACAGCCCCGCACCCGTCGACGCAGGTGTCGCGGGCGACGCGCTCTTGGACCCCGATGCCGACCTCGACGGTGGACCGACCGAGTGCCCTTCGTTCGAGCCCTTCACGGAGGGCGGCGATGGCTCGGCGGATCCGCTTCGCGTTCCGGAGGGTCAGAGCCGGGCGGGTCGCCTCACGGAGGCGATGTTGCCTCCCAACGTCACGGAGCTCGGGGTCTGGCGCGCTGGCGACTTCGTCCTGGCCAGCAGCGCGGGCTTCGCCCTCATCCTGGAAGACGAGGGGGTCTCGGACCTGTATGACCGATACGGTGGTCGGCCTGTGGGGATCGCACGCGTCGAGGGCGGCGCCCTGACGGACGCTGGAGACTTCAACGAGATCCTCTTCGGCTTCTCGACCTTCCTCACGCGCACCGAGTCGGTGAGCGTCATCAGCGACGGGAGCGACGGTGACGCAGCGGTCGTTCGCGTGAACGGGCCGCTCGCGCCGATCGACTTCGCAGGCGACCTCCTCGACGTGCTCCGCGGAGGCAACGAGTTCGACGGTTACCCATCCTCGATGGAATACCGCATGGAGCCCGGTGCCGATCACATCGAGGTGTCGATGGTCGTGCAGAACCCCGGGGTCCGTGCGCAGACGGCGCGTCGCGTGTTGTTCGGGATCTTCCAGGCGAACCGCATGCCGCTGCTCAGTCCGACCAGCGGCTTCGACGACCTCTCGGGTGATGTCGACTACGTATCGTTCGCCGATCTCGACGAGCGCACGAGCTGGTCGCTCGTGGCGCCGATGGGGGCCCAGCTCGACGCACAGCTCGACATCAGCGGCGTGACCGTCCTTGCGCTCCCGCGTCAGCCGATTGCCGGGTGCGAGCGGGTGACGGTCTCGCTCGGCTCCATCGCGCTCGGCACGGGCGTCAATGGCGCGCAGGACGCCGCGGTTCGTCTGCGCGGCGGCTCGAGCCGGACGGTGACGGGCACGGTGTTCGAGGCCGACGGAACGACCCCGGTGCCAGGCGTGCACGTGCATTCGGCGGTGGGCTCGACCTACCACTCGCGCACGACGACCGACTCCTCGGGTCGCTACTCGATGCGCGTGCCGAACGCGGAGGTGTCCGTCACGGCGTGGCGTCGCGGCTCCGCGCTGAGCGAGGAGGTCCGCGTCCCGATGTCTTCGAGCACCGGAAACGTCGAGCTTCCCGCGGTCGGTTTCATCGACGTCGCGGCGATCGTCGGCGACGGACCCGGCCCGGTCCGCGTGCAAGTTCTGCCCGTCGGCGAGGCGGTGCCGTTCCCTCCCGACAGCCACGGCGAACGCGGAGTGACCGGTGGGCGCGTGCATGTCGATTTCGCGGCGACGGGCTCGAGCTCGCTGCCCGTGGCTCCCGGCGAGTACGACGTGATCGTCTCGCGAGGCTACGAGTACGAGCTGTTCCAGCAGCGCGTGACGGTCACCGCGGGCGCCCGCACGGCCGTGAACGCGCGGTTGATTCATTCGGTCGACACCACCGGCTGGATGTGTGCCGACTACCACATCCACACCACGCGCTCTCCGGATGCGGACGACGATGGCGCGGAGAAGGTGCTCGGCCTCGTCGCGGATGGGCTCGAGCTTCCGGTGCGAAGCGAGCACGAGTACGCCGACGATTTCCAGCCGGCCATCGCGCGGCTCGGCCTGACGGCCTGGGCGCGCGGCCTCGCGGGCGAAGAGATCACCACCTGGGTGTGGGGACACTTCGGCGCGTTTCCGATGGTCGTGAACGACGACCTCCGCAACGGTCACATCCCCAACGTCTACGAAGGCGCGCTCCCGCCGGACATGTTCGCCGAGCTCCGCGCGCGCCCCGAGAACCCGCTGCTCATCATCAACCACCCCAGGTCCACGGGACCGGGCTTCGGGTACTTCAACGTCGCCGACTACGATCGGGTGACGGGAATGGTCGGGCGCGAGGACCACTGGGACGAGGACTTCGACGTCGTCGAGGTGTTCAACGACTCGTCGTTCGAGAACAACCGAGAGAGCACGGTCGCGGACTGGTTCTCGTTCCTCAACCGGAGCCGCCGCGTCTTTGCCGTCGGTTCGAGCGACAGCCACCACATCTACGGCTCGCCCGTGGGCTACCCTCGGACCTGCCTCGCCGTCGGGACCGACGACCCGACCCT
>JBKDQC010000032.1:0-6850 GCA_046342295.1 Deltaproteobacteria bacterium
GCTGCCGCGCCCGCCGCGATCGCGATCTTCAAGAACACGTCCGCGTACACGTTCAGGGTCTCCGGCGGCAGCGGCGTCGCACCTTCGCCGCCCCCCTCCTCGCTCACCCCCGTGAGCGCCGCGATGACGCCCGCGAGGTACTGCGAGAACGCGGTCGCGAGGTACCAGGCGCCCATCATGGTCGCGACCATCCGCGCCGGCGCGAGCTTGCTGACCATCGAGAGGCCGACCGGCGACAGGCAGAGCTCGCCCGTCGTGTGGAGCAGGTACGCCAGCACGAGCCATCCCATGCCGACCATGCCGCGCGCGTCGCTGCTCCGCGCCCCGAACCAGAGCACGAGGAAGCCCAGTCCGAGCTGGACCAGCGCGAAGACGAACTTCGTCGGGGTCGAGGGCTCGATGTTCCTCTTGTCGAGGAAGCCCCACAGCGCAGTGAACACAAGTCCGAAGAGGAGGATGAAGATCGGGTTGGTCGCCTGGAACATGCCCGCGGGCACCTCGGAGCCGCCGATCGCCATGCCGACGTGCGCCCGGGTCAACGTCACCTCGCGACGCACCTCGTGCTCATCGCGGGCGTGCGCGTCCGCGCGCAGCCGATCGAGCCGGTCCAGGGTGAACGGAGCCTCGGACTCGATCGGGAACCCAACTTGCTCCTGCGTGAGCACGATCTCTAGCGTCTGACCGACCTCGCGGTCCGTGACGCGACGCTCTTCGGTGACGCGGTCGACGTTGCGGTCGGTGAAGAGGCTGATGGAGCTGCCCGCCTGCTCGAAGAAGGCCCAGAACAGCATCGAGAAGAACGCCATGAGGAGGATGACGAAGAGCCGCTCGCGCTCGATCTTCGTCACGCGGAGGGCCTCGTAGAGGATGTAGCCGAGCGCCGCGACCCCGACCACGACGAGCACCTTGCCAGCGACATCGCCATTCTCGCAGAGCCACGCGAACGTCCCGACCGCGATGGCGGTGACCCCGAGCACCGCGGCGGCGTTGCGCGCGAAGGCGGTCTTGTCCCTGGGCTGACCGATCTCCTCGGGCACGCTCCCGTGGGCGAGCGCCCAGAGAGCGAACACCATCGCCACGAGGAGTGATGTGCCCACGAAGACGTTGGCGGCGAGCACGAAGACGTCCTGCACCGTGCCGATGTACACGAGCGCGACGGCGGTCACGACGGCGCCCACACCGATCATCACCTGCGTCACCAGCGTCGGTGCCACGAAGATCGCGAGACCGATCATCATCCCGATGGTCGCGAGGCCGAAGCCCCAGTGCCACCCATACGTCTCGCCCACGTAGACGCACACGAGCGGCGCGATCGCGGCCCCGAGGTTCACGCCCATGTAGAAGATGGTGAAGGCCCCGTCTCGCTTGTGGGAGAGCCGTTCTCCGCTGTACACGCGCCCGAGGATCGTGCCGATGTTCGGCTTGAAGAAGCCGTTGCCGCAGATGAGCAGCGCGAGCGCCACGAAGAACGCGGTCGAGTGCTGGATCGTCATGACGAGGTGGCCGAGGGCCATGAGCGAGCCGCCGATGATGACGGCCGCGCGCTGTCCCAACAGCTTGTCCGCGATCATGCCGCCGATGAAGGGCGTCATGTAGACGAGGGCCGTGTACGCCCCGTAGACCCCGTAGGCTCGCTCGTCGGAGTAGTCGAGAAAGTCCTTCGTCATGTAGTAGATGAGAAGGGCGCGCATCCCGTAGTACGAGAAGCGCTCCCACATCTCCGCGAAGAACAGCGCGAACAGACCCGGGTGGTGTCCCACGCGCCTCTCGAACGGCGTCATCGGGCTCTCGTACGTCTCGTCGCTGCTCGTGCTCGTCACCGATGCCATCGCTCCTCCGGAGCGGCGGAGATATCGCCCGGCTTCCCGAACCACAAGGCCCGCAGCGAACAAACGAGCTTTGGCGAAGTCGGACCCCTCCCCAGCGGTCCGACCAACGCCCGACGAAACGAAGGGAGCGGCCCGTCTCCGAGCCGCTCCCGTCCGTCCGCGTCAGTGCCACCGAAGCAAGGCGCTTAGGCCCCGTGCAGAATAACCCGATCGGATCGGCGACGCGGCGCCCCACCAGCGCTGACCGAGCCACGAGGAATACCGGGGGGTATTTCGAGGAGAGCGGGCGGCTCTGGCGGGGATGCCCCGGCGGCGAAGCGGATAGGTTGATTCTGCGCGGGCCCTTACTCCTCGCTGGCAGCGGCGAGCGGCTCGTCCCGGTCGAAACGACGCGAGACCTGCTCGTCGTCCACGACGATGTCCAGCTTCTTGTACGCACCGAGGCCCGTTCCAGCCGGCAGGAGGCGTCCCATGATGACGTTCTCCTTGAGACCGCGGAGCTCGTCGAGCTTGCCGTGGATCGCCGCCTCCGTGAGCACCTTCGTCGTCTCCTGGAACGAAGACGCGGAGATGAACGACTCCGTGGACAGCGACGCCTTGGTGATCCCGAGCAGGAGCGGCTCCGCGATGGCCGGTTGGCCGCCGCGACCGAGAACCTTCTCGTTCTCGCGCTCGAAGATGGTCTTCTCGACCTGCTCGTCCATGAGGAAGCTGGTGTCACCCGGCTCCTTCACGCGAACACGACGCAACATCATCCGGACGATCGCCTCGATGTGCTTGTCGTTGATGGTCACGCCTTGGAGCCGGTAGACCTGCTGGATCTCGTTGACGAGCCAGGCCGCGAGCGCCTTCTCGCCACTGATCTTCAGCACGTCGTGCGGGTTCGCGGGGCCGTCCATCAACGGCTCACCGGCGCGGACGAAGTCGCCATCCTTCACGGTCAGGGCCTTGCCCTTCGCGATCAGGTACTCCTTCATCTCGCCACCCTGCTCGGGGGTCACGAGCACCTTGCGCTTGCCCTTGGTGTCCTTGCCGAACGTGACCGTGCCGTCGATCTCGGCGACGATCGCGTGGTCCTTCGGCTTGCGCGCCTCGAACAGCTCGGCGACGCGGGGCAGACCTCCGGTGATGTCCTTCGTCTTCGTGGTCTCGCGCGGGATCTTCGCGAGGATCTCTCCCGCGTCGACCTCCTGACCGTCGTTCACCTGGATGTTGGCGCCGACAGGCAGGTAGTAGCGCGCGAGGTTGTCGCCGACGCCCGTCTTCTTCGTCTCACCCGCGTCGTCCTTGATGGACAGCCGCGGACGCGCCGAAGGATCACGGGACTCGACGATGTTCTTCACGTTGATGCCAGTGACCTCGTTGACCTTCTCCTCCATGGTCACGCCGTCGATGATGTCGCCGTACTTCACCGTGCCCGACACCTCGGTGAGGATCGGGATGGCGTACGGATCCCACTCGGCGAGCTTGGTGCCCTTCTCGACGCCCTGGCCATCCTTGACGCGAAGGAAGGCGCCATACGTGAGGTTGTACGTCTCCTTCTCGCGCCCGGACTCGTCCACGATCTTGAGGACTCCGTGCCGGTTCATGACGACGGTCTGGCCGTCGCGCTTGGTGATCGACTTCACCTTCTCGAGACGCACGCGCCCCTCGAAGCGGTTCTCGATCTGCGACTGCTCGATCTTGCCGCGCGCCGCCGCACCGCCGACGTGGAACGTGCGCATCGTGAGCTGCGTGCCCGGCTCGCCGATCGACTGCGCCGCGATGACGCCGATCGATTCGCCGATGTTCACCTTGTACCCGCGCGCCAGGTCGCGGCCGTAGCAGAGCGCACAGATGCCGCGACGCGTCTGGCAGGTGAGGACGGAGCGGATGGTGATCTTCTCGAGGCCGGACTCCTCGATGATCTGCACCTTGGCTTCGTCGATCTCTTCTCCGGCGTGCACGAGGACCTTGTCCTCTTCGCGGGGATCGAAGACGTCCTCGAGCGCGGTCCGGCCGAGGATGCGCTCGCCGAGGCCCTGGACGACCTCGCCGCCCTCCTCGAGCTTGGTGATCTCGATGCCATCGAGCGTCCCGCAGTCGTTCTCGGTAACGACTGCGTCGTGCGCCACGTCGACGAGCCGGCGCGTGAGGTAGCCCGAGTTGGCGGTCTTGAGCGCCGTGTCAGCCAGGCCCTTTCGCGCGCCGTGGGTCGAGATGAAGTACTGAAGGACCGTGAGACCCTCGCGGAAGTTCGCGGTGATCGGCGTCTCGATGATCTCGCCGCTTGGCTTGGCCATGAGGCCGCGCATTCCCGCGAGCTGGCGAATCTGCTGGTTCGAGCCGCGGGCGCCGGAGTCAGCCATCATGAAGATCGGGTTGAACGAAGCCGTGAGCTTCTTCTCGCCGCCCTTCGCGCTGACGATCGTCTCCTTCGAGATGCCTTCGATCAGATCCTTCGCGACCTTGTCGGAGGCGTCCGCCCAGATGTCGACGATCTTGTTGTAGCGCTCGCCGTCGGTGATGAGGCCTTCCTGGTACTGCTCGGAGACCGTCTCCACGTCCTTCTGCGCGACGTCGAGGATCGACTTCTTGCTCGCCGGGATGAGCATGTCGTCCATGCAGATCGAGATACCCGACTCGCGCGCCGTGTCGAAGCCGAGCGTACGCAGCCGATCGGCGAGGAGGACCGTCTCCTTGTTGCGATGGTGCCGGTAGCAGGCGTCGATGAGCTCGGTGAGCGCCTTCTTGGTGAGCACTCGGTTCACGAGCGAGAAGTCGAGACCCTTGGGGAGGATCTCGCTGACGAGCACGCGGCCGACGGTCGTCTCGACCCGCTTGCCGTGGATGCGGCAGGTGATGCGCGCGTGGAGGTCGACCTCGCCCGAATCGTACGCCATCCGGACTTCGTCCGGCGACGCATAGACCCCGGAGAAGTCACCGTTCTTCTCGTTGCCTGAGAATTCACCGCGCGCGAACGGTCGCTCGCGCGTCATGTAGTAAAGCCCGAGGACGATGTCCTGCGTCGGGTTGATGATCGGTCGCCCGCTCGCAGGCGAGAGGATGTTGTTCGTGCTCATCATGAGCACGCGCGTCTCCATCTGCGCCTCGACCGACAGCGGCACGTGGACCGCCATCTGGTCGCCGTCGAAGTCCGCGTTGAACGCGGTGCAGACGAGCGGGTGGAGCTGGATGGCCTTGCCCTCGATCAACACGGGCTCGAAGGCCTGGATGCCGAGGCGGTGAAGCGTGGGCGCGCGGTTCAGCATCACCGGGTGCTCGGTGATGACCTCCTCGAGGATGTCCCAGACCTCCGGCTTCTCTTTCTCGACGAGCTTCTTGGCGCTCTTGATCGTCGTGACGTAGCCGCGCTCTTCGAGCTTGTTGTAGATGAACGGCTTGAAGAGCTCGAGCGCCATCTTCTTCGGCAGGCCGCACTGGTGGAGGCGCAAGGACGGACCGACCACGATGACCGAGCGGCCGGAGTAGTCGACGCGCTTGCCGAGCAGGTTCTGACGGAACCGGCCCTGCTTGCCCTTGAGCATGTCGGACAAGGACTTGAGCGGACGCTTGTTCGGTCCCGTGATCGTCTTGCCGCGTCGGCCGTTGTCGAAGAGCGCGTCGACCGCCTCCTGCAGCATGCGGCGCTCGTTCCGGATGATGATCTCCGGCGCGTTGAGCTCGATGAGGCGCTTGAGGCGGTTGTTGCGGTTGATGACGCGCCGGTAGAGGTCGTTGAGGTCCGACGTCGCGAAGCGACCACCGTCGAGGGGGACGAGCGGGCGGAGATCCGGCGGCAGTACCGGAATCACCGTGAGCATCATCCACTCGGGGCGGTTGCCGCTCTCGCGGAAGGCCTCGATGACCTTGAGGCGCTTGGCGTACTTCTTCCGCTTGGCATCGCTCGAGCTCACCTTCATCTCGGCCCGCAGCGCCTCGGCGAGCGCGTGGACGTCGATGTCCTTGAGGAGCTCGAGGATCGCGTCGCCGCCCATGCCCGCGCGGAACTTGTCGGCGCCGTACTCGTCGAGCAGCTCCTGGTAGCGCTCCTCGCTCAGGATCTCGCCCTTCTCGAGCGCCACGCCCTCGCCGGCGTCGAGCACCACGTAGCTCTCGCAGTAGAGGATGCGCTCGAGGTCCTTCAGCGTGATGTCGAGGATCGCGCCGATGCGCGACGGCAGCGACTTCAGGAACCAGATGTGCGCGACGGGCGTCGCGAGGGTGATGTGGCCGAGGCGCTCACGACGCACCTTCGACGGGATCACCTCCACACCGCACTTCTCGCACACGATGTTCCGGTGCTTCATGCGCTTGTACTTGCCGCAGATGCACTCGTAGTCCTTCACCGGCCCGAAGATCTTCGCGCAGAAGAGGCCGTCCCTCTCCGGCTTGAAGGTCCGGTAGTTGATGGTCTCGGGCTTCTTCACCTCGCCGTGAGACCACTCGCGGATCTTCTCCGGAGAGGCGAGCGAGATCTTGATGGCCGAGAACGAAAGCGGATCCTTCGGCTTCTCGAAGAACGAAAAAATGTCCTTCATGGCTTCTCTCACTCCTCTTCCGCGACGAGCACGTCGTCGGTGCGGGGACGATGGGCTGGGGCGCCGCCGGCTTCGACGAGCTCGACGTTGAGACAGAGGGCCTGGAGCTCCTTCATGAGGACGTTGAAGCTCTCGGGCAGGCCCGCCTCGAGTTGGTAGTCACCCTTGACGATCGACTCGTACATGCGCGTACGACCCTGGACGTCATCGGACTTGACGGTGAGGAACTCCTGCAGCGCGTACGCGGCGCCGTAGGCCTCCATCGCCCAGACCTCCATTTCGCCGAGGCGCTGGCCACCGAACTGCGCCTTGCCGCCGAGCGGCTGCTGTGTGACCAGCGAGTACGGTCCGATGCTGCGGGCGTGGATCTTGTCGTCCACGAGGTGGTGCAGCTTCAGGATGTACATGACGCCGACGGTGACGTCCCGGTGGAAGACGTCGCCGGTGCGCCCGTCGAAGAGGACCGTCTGGCCCGAGGTCCGCGCGCTCGCGTGGTAGAGC
>JBKDQC010000033.1:0-24963 GCA_046342295.1 Deltaproteobacteria bacterium
GACGCGCTCTGCACCCGTGGACGACCGCAGACGGGCGTCGGCGTGGACCTTGTCCGTGAACGCAGTCCAGTCGCCGTTGGCGTCGATGCACCGCAGCTGCAGCACTGCTTCGGCGCGCTCCTTGATCCACCTCATCCCCCCGTGGTCCATCCGGCGGTACATGAGGTTCTTGATTGCCCCTTCCACGGGGCCGGTACCTAGCTCCAGGTCCGCGCGACGTAGCGCGCGGTAGTCCATCGCCGCAGTGCGGGATGCGAGATAGCGGTGGATCTCGAAGAGCTTCTCGCGGCGGTACTTGTTGCCCGGGCCCGTGGGAGAGACCGCAGCGAGTCGCTCCGCGAGTTCGGTCACGATCGCGGCGGCCTTGCCGCCGTACAGCCGCGCCTTCTGGGCCTGGACCCACGCGGCGCACTCGGGCGAGCCCTCCCGATGGATCGAGCTGCCCGCGTCCCAGAGCTTCTCGACGACGTGCATCACGTCGATCGTGTGAATCGCGTCCGGGAACAGTCGCCTGATCCAGACCTCGAGATGCCGGTCGCCGTCGGTGAGCACCTGCACCGTGCGCGGCGTCCCCGGCGGAAAGCCGCGCTTGGTCGCTTCGCGTCGTGCCACTTCGACGGCGTGGCCGGACTGCGCGAAGGACGCGTAGTAGCGCTTGTTGATGGGCCCGAGCAGCAGCTTGCCCTCGCGGCGCAGCGTGTACATCACGACCATCGTTCCCATCTTCGCGTTCTTGGACTTGTCGCCCTTCTTGCGGCGCGGCTTGAGCGTGAGGCCGCCTCGCGCAGCGCGACCGCGATGCCGTGGCGACGGGGCAACTTTGCGGCGCTTTCGTTTGCCGCGGCGTCGTGCGAGCTCGGTCTCGGTGGCCGTCGGCACACCCTTGCTGTCGATCTGGATCACGAGCACATCGCCGTCGTCGGTTGGTGCGGGCGCGCTCTGGAACCACTGCTGCGTGTGCCGCCCGTAGCCCAACACCGTCGATTCGATCACCTCGGTCGATGGCGGCGTCGGCACAAACCAGCTGAGCAGCAGACGAACGTCCGCGAACGATGTGCGCGTGGCGAGCCGCGCGGCGATCGAAAGTAGGTTGGGGCTGAACCGGTCCGACAGGAGCCCAAGCTCTGCGTCGAGAGGGTGGAAGCCACGCGCAGCGCTGGTCCCAACCTCGCGCATGTAGGTGCGCCGGTAGCGCAGTACCCCGAACCACGAGGTGAGCCTGCGCCACTGCGCGGGCGCGCGCCGAAAGCGGCGCCCTCCACGCTCCAGCCGCGACGGCATTTCAGCCATGACGCGTGTTTCGCTCGCGATGAGGAACAACACGAGCACCGTGCGCGCGAGCTCAAAAACGTCGCGGAGCAGACGCAGCTCGAACGCAGCGAACGTAGCGCCCTGCGTCGCTTGCTCGGTTGCGAGCGCGCACAACGCGTGCGCTTGGTTCAGGATCGCTGCGCACGCGGCACGCTCGTCGGTGGGACCGTCGTCCCCGTTACGAACGAGGCTTGGCTTCGATATCCTCGGCATCGCGGATCTCCGGCTGGAGGTTGGTTGGTGTCGCAACCCCAAGATCCCCGAAGATCCGCACTATTTCGAGGGCCTCATGCCTCAGGCGCTGGATCTGGCCCCAGCTGCACCCGGTTCACTCGGCGAGAGGGCCAGACCTTCCGGCGAGAAACGTCAGAGCATGAGTCAATCCAAGTGACTCATGCTCTGAGGGCCCGCGCACGAACAACCCATCCGTTTCGCCGCCGGGGCATCCCCTCCAGAGCCGCCCGCTCTCCTCGCAATACTCCCAGCATTCCTCGTCGCTCGGTCCGCACGGGTGGGGCGTCGCGACGCCGATCCGATCCGGATGTTTCTGCACAGGCCCTGATGAGCGGCCCGGGCGCGGACCGTCGTCCTCGTTGACATTCGCGCGTCGGAGTCGGTACCACTCGTCCTCGATGTCCGCGCCCGGTCACGCGCCAGGTCGAGCCTCGTCGGGCTCGGCCGTCGGGGGGGCGACCTCCCCGGTGGGGTGGGCGCTGCGAATCTCCGTTCTGGCGGTGGTACTCTCGGCCCTGCCCGCGGTCTGTCCCCGCGGCGCGCCGCTCGTCGGGGTAACGCGAGCGAGCGCCCAGTGCATCGACGAGGCCATCCAGGACGAGCTCAACGCGCGACGGCGCTACCGGGGCGTGCGCGAGCGCTTGTTCCAGAAGGCGGGGCGCTTCGAGGTGACCCTGCTCGGGGGCGTCTACGCGGCGGATCTCCTCAGCGCGAGCTACCTGGTGTCGGGTGCGCTGACCTACCACGTGACCGAAGAGCTCGGGCTCGAGGCGAGCTTCGGCTACTCGCGCGCGGAGTCGGAGCTGGTTCGCGCGATCGAGCAGGACCGCGGCATCTCTCTCATCCGCATCGACGCGCCCGTCTTTCTCTACCAGGCCCACCTCGTGTGGACCCTCGCGTACGGCAAGCTTCGCTGGTTCGGCTCCGAGATCGGGCGTTTCGATCTTCGCCTCGCGATCGGCGGCGGCATCACCGACAACCAGACGGCGCGCGGCCTGACCGGCAGCGCGGGCCTCGGCGCGAGCTTCTACGTCGGCGAGTGGTTTGCCGTGCGTGTCGACGTGCGTGATCAGATCCTCGAGCAGTCGATCCTCGGCGAGTCTCGGATCGTGAACAACCTCACCGCGACACTGGGCTTGTCGGTCTTCCTCCCCTTCGAGAACTGAACCCCGCACGAGGCGAGAACATGCACAGGCCACCCAGGCGCGGGTCCTTCGGGCGCGGGTCCTTCGAGCGCGGGTCCTTCGAGCGCGGGCCTTTCGCCATCGTCGCCGTGCTCCTCGTGATGTGTTTCGCTTCGACCGCCGCCGCGCAGCGCTCGCGCCCGCGCGGCCGACGACCGGCCGCGGGCGCGCCCGCTTCGCCCGCGACACCAGCGACCCCCGCCAAGCCCTTCGTCGAGCCCGGGACCGGTCCCGCGAGCGCGCCGGCCGCGGGCGCCGCCGCCGCGGCCCCGAGCTCGTCGCCAAGCGCGGGTGCGCCGGTGGGTGGGGCTCCCCCAGTCGCCGACCCTGGACCGTCCCCGCCGGACCTCGCCCCCGTGCGCGCGGAGCTCGGGCAGCTGATGGACGACATGGTGCAGGCGCGGCAGCGCATGGCCGTCCTGGGCCAGGAGCTCTTCCGAACGCGCATTCGGATCGCGGTTCGAGATCGCGCTGGCGACGACCAGGACCTCGCGCGTTTCGTCGTCGAGCTCGACGGGGCGCCCGTCTTTCGCGCCGACGCGGAGATCGAGGTCGCCGAGCGCGGGCGCACGGTGCACGAGGGAGCGCTCGCTCCGGGACCGCACGTGCTGACGATCGAGACCGAGCAGCGGGCCCGGGCCGACGCCGAGGTGCGCTACTCGCAACGCGAGAGCTTTCGCGTGCAGGTGCACCGCGAACGGCTGACGGACGTCGAGATCGTGCTCGAAGACGACTCGAGCATGGTCGATGCGTTTCACGACGGCGCCGAGGGGCGCTACGAGCTCCGCACGCGCGTCCACGTCGTCTCGCGTGAGCTCCCCGCAGGCCCCCCCGCTCCTTCTGCGGCGTCCGCTGCGCCGGCCGACGCGCCGCCGGCCGGAGGCTGAGCCTCGCCCATGCGCCGCGCGCTCGAGACGTTTGCGCTTGCCTCGGCGTTGAGTGCGCCGGCGCTCGGCTTTGCGATCACAGTCGCGCGCGCAGAGGACGCGGGCGCTTCGCCAGCGGCACCGTCCGTTGCGGAGCAGGGCGCGAGCGCGACCGAGGGAGCGCTGCGCGCGTACTACGGCGTGCTCGCGGAGCGCCGCCTCGTCGCGGCCGAGACCGGGAGCCAGCGGCAGCTCGAGGCGCTCGTGGTCCGCGGCCAGGAGCTCACGCTCGACCGCCGCCACGACGAGGCGGCGCTCGTGCTCTTCGAGGTGTGCGAGAGCCCTCGCTTCGCCGACTTCGCCGGCTCGGACGATTTCTCGCACGCCGAGTACCTCCTCGCCGGCGCGTTGCTCGAGCTCGGGGCCCACCGCACCGCGACGCACTATCTTCTGCGTATCCTTCAGCGTGGCGCGGGCGCGCCGTACTTCGGCCCGGCCTACCGGCGCGCGCTCGACGTGGCCCTGCGCGGGAGCGAGCTGCCGCGCGTGCTCGCGGGCCTCGAGGCGCTCGGCGAAGCGGGCCTCGGCGAGGACTCGCGCAACGAGCTCCGCTACCTCCGCGCGCGCGCACGCTATGACGCCGACGATCTCGCCGCCGCCGACGCTCTGTTCGCGGAGGTGGGTCGGCGCAGCCGCTTCTACGCGAACGCGCAGTACCTGCGTGGCGTGATCGCCACGCGCGCGGGCCAGCTTCGCGAGGCCGAGCAGCTGTTCTGCTCGATCGCGACAACACCCGACACCGACCGCTTCACGTTCTACGTCGATCGCCGCTATTTCGACGTTCGCGATCTGACCTGGCTCGCGCTCGGTCGCGTCGCGCACGAAGGCGGGCGCGCCGACGACGCGTTCTACTACTACTTCCAGGTCCCCGAAGACTCGCGCCGCGTGAGCGAGGCGCTCTTCGAGGGGGCTTGGGCGATGTACGAGGGGCACGATGCCGAGACGGCCGTCGATCTCCTCGACCAGCTCGAGACCCGCTTTCCGGCCTCGCCCTTCGTCGACGAGGCGACGCTCTTGCGGGGCTACGTGCACCTCGATCGCTGTGAGTTCGAGGAGGCGAGCCGCCTCTTCGTGCGCTTCGCCGAGACGTTCGAGCCCCTCCGCGACGAGGTCGAGCGCATCCTCGCGACCGACAGCCGCCGCGAGCGCATCACCGAGGAGCTGCTCGCGGCCGCGGCCGCGGAGTCGACCGCCGCCTCCGGCGGTGTGCCCGCGCGGCGCTCCGATGCGCGCGCCCGGCTGCTGGGCCTCCTCCGCGTCGACCCGACCTTCTTCCGCCTCGACGCCGAGCTGCGCACGCTCGATGCCGAGGCCGCGCGCTCGGCGCGCCTCGCCGACCAGATCGGCGCGCTCGAGGTGCGCCTCGGGGGCCCGGGCGCGCCCGAGGCAGCCGCCGCGCAAGCGGGCTCCCCGGAGGAGGAGGCGGCCGCCGTGCGCCGTGACCTCGAGAGCGCCCGCGACGCGCTTCGCGCCATGGCCGATCAGCTCGATGCCATGCGGGCTGCGGGCGCCCCACGCGAACGCCTCGAGCCGCTCGAGGCCGAGGTTCGCGGGCTCCAGGCCCGCCTGCGCGCGCTCGAGACGAGCCTCTCCGAGGCGCTCGCGTCCCACGCGCAGCAGTTCGCGCTGACCCCTGTGGCGCAGGGGCCGAGCCTCGAGGCCCAGCTCCGCGCCGACCGCGACGCCGCGCGGGCCTTCGCTGGGCGAAGCGCCGCGGTGCGCGAGCGCCTCGTCGCGGCGCTCCAGGCCTACACCCTGCGCGCGCTCGAGCAGCTGCGCGCGCGGCTCGGCTCGAGCCTCCGGCGCGCGCGGATCGGTCGCATCGACGCGGTCATGGGCTCCAAGCGCCGCATCGAGCTCCAGGTCGAGAGCCTCTCGGCGGGCCGCTTCCCGCCCGAGCTGCTCGACCCGCTGCGCATCCAGGGCCTGCTCCGCGACGACGAAGAGTACTGGCCGTTCGAAGGCGAGCTCTGGGGCGACGAGTTCGAAGAGGACCCGCCCTCGCCCCGGAGCAGCCCGGACGAGGCCGCCCCGAGCGTGCCCGCCGAGTCGCCGCCCGCCTCCGGGCCGCCCGCGTCCGAACCGTCCGCCTCGCCGGCGCCCGTGACTCTGCCGCCGGGCGGTGCGCCGTGATCGGGCGCTTGGCCGAGCGCGCGGGCGTGCTCGCGCTGGCGGCTGCGATGCTGTCGCCCTCGGCGTCACTCGCGCAGCGCCGGCCTCGCGCGGGCGCGTCCAGCCGCGGGGCGCAGGCCGCTGCGCCGGCGCGCTCGTTCCAGGAGCCGACGGCCGAGCGCGCCGTCACCGCGCCGGTCGCCGCCGGCGAGGCGCCGGCCCGGCGCGAAGACTCCGCGGAGCGAGCCCGCGGCCGCGAGGACACGACGAGCCTCGAGGAGAGGCTCTACCTCCGCGAGCGCCCCGACGCGATCGGCGGGGCGGCCCGCGACTTCGCCGACGACGAGCTCGCGCGGCTGCTCGCCGAGCGCGAGGGGCTCGTGATCCTCCGGCGCGAGCAGGCGATCGCTCTCCTCGAGGAATTCGTTCGCGAGGAGCCCGAGACTGCGGCCGAGATGCCCGACGCGCTCCTGCGCCTCGCGGAGCTGCGCTGGGAGCTCGCGCGCCTGCGCTACCTCCAGGCGTTTCGTGCGTGGCAGGAGGTGCCCGAGGAAAACCGCGGCGTCGAGCCTGCGCCGGACTACCGCCCGGCGGTCGAGCTCTACGACCGGATCCTCACGCGGCACCGAGGCTTCCTTCGCTACGACTTCGTCCTCTACATGAAGGCCTACGCGCTGACGGAGCTCGGCGACGCCGAGGGCGCGCTCGCGCTCTACCGCCGCATCGTCGAGGAGTTCCCGCAGAGCCGCTTCGTGCCCGACGCGCACATGGCCTTCGCGGAGACTTACTTCGCGAGCACCGACTTCCTCCGCGCCCTGCCCGAGTTCGAGCAGGTGATGTCCTCCGAGGACAGTGAGCTCTACGACATGGCGCTCTTCAAGAGCGCGTGGTGTCTCTGGCGACTCGACCGCACGACGGAAGCAGCCACGCGCTTTCGTCGGGTGCTCGATCTCGGCGGCGCCGCCGCGCAGCTCTCGGCCGAGCAGCGTCGGCGCCTGCGCGAGCTCCAGAGCGAGGCGCTCGACTACCTCATTCAGGTGTTCACCGAGGACGAGCGCAACACTGCCGGAGACGTCTTCCGATTCCTCCAGGAGATCGGGGGAGAGCCGTACGCCGAGCGCGTGCTCACGCGCCTGTCGCTGACCTACATGGACCAGGCCCGCTACGCGCAGGGCATCGACGCGTATCGGCTCTTGCTCGAGATGTCTCCGGCCGATCCGCGCGCACCCGAGTGGCAGCATCAGATCGCCTCGGCCTACGCGGCGATGGACGACGACGCGCGTACGCTCGAGGCCCTCGGCGCGCTCGCGTCCGACTACCTCGCCGGGGGTCGCTGGGCGGTCCAGCAGACCGATCCGGGCCTCCTCGCGGAGGCCCGCGCGCGCGTCGAACGCGCGATTCGGGTGCGCGCGATGCGCTGGCACGAGCTCGGGCAGCGCGCGAGCGAGGGCCAGCCCGGAGCCGCGGGCGAGGTGCTCAACGCGGCTGCACGTCGCCGCCTCGAGCAGGCCCAGGCCGGCTACGACCTCTACCTCGAGCACTTCCCCGACGATCCCAACGCCTACGACCTCCACTTCTACCGCGCGGAGATCCTCTTTCATCGCCTCCAGCGCTACGAGGATGCGGGCGAGGAGTACCTCGCCGCCGCGCGCCTGCGCCCGGACGGCTCCTACACGCGCGACGCGCTCTACAATGCGATCGGCGCCTTCGAGCACGTCCGAGAAGGACAGCTCGAAGCCTGCCAGCGTCAGGGGGGTCAGCCCGGCAGTCCGCAGGGCAGCAGTCCGCAGGGCGGCAGTCCGCAGGGCGGCAGTCCGCAGGATGCCAGTGTTCAGGATGCCAGTGTTCAGGGTGCCAGTGTTCAGGGTGCCAGTCCGCAGGCCAGCGCGGCGAACGCCGCCGTTGGCGAGGAGGCGACCGCCGGGACAGGCGAGGATCCGTGCGGCGAGACCGACAACGATCGTGCCTTCTCCGAGGCGATCGAGCTCTACGCGCAGTACTTTCCCACCGATCCCGATCTCCCCGAGATCCTCTTTCGCCAGGGGCGCCTCTACTACGACCGATCGGTCTTCGATCCGGCGGTCCGGCTCTTCGGCCAGCTCCTCGAGCGATTTCCGACGAGCGCGTACGCGACCCAAGCGGGTGAGCTGATCCTCGACTCGTTCAACCGTGCACGGGACTACGGCAACATCGAGGCCTGGGCGCGACGCTTGAAGGAAGCGCCCGCCTTCCAGTCGGTCGAATCGCAGCGGCGCCTCGACACGCTGATCCTCCAGGCTGCCTTCGCGCGGGGCGAGCAGCTCGCGGGCCGCGGCGAGCACCGGGCGGCCGCGGAGGCTTTCGAGCACGCCGCCGACGAGTTCCCGAGCGACGGGCGGGCGCGGCAGGCGCTCTACAACGCCGGCCTCGAGCGCCAGCGGGCGGGAGAGCTCGGCGCGGCGTCGGCCACCTACGACCGCCTCGTCGAGCGCTATCCCGGCTCCGTCGAGGGGGCGCTCGGCGCGTGGAATGGCGCCCAGATGTTCGAGTCCATCGCGCAGTTCCGGGACGCGGCCCGCTTCTACGAGCTCTACGGCGCGCGCTTCCCCGAGGGGCCGCACCACGAAGACGCGCTCTTCAACGCGACGCTCCTGCGTCTTTCGGCGGGAGATCACGACGCCGCAGTCGTCGCGGGGCAGCAATTCCTCGAGCGCTATCCGCGCAGCCAGAGCGCCGACGAGGTGACTTTCTTCCAGGCGCGCGCGCACGCCGCGGCGCGCCGCTACGAGGACGCGGCGCGCGTGTACCAGGAGTACGTGCGGCGCAGCCGCGACGTCGACCGCAACGTCGAGGCGCAGACGCGCCTCGCGCTCGTGTGGCTGGATGCGGGAGACCCGGACGCATCGGCGCGCGCCCTCGAGCAAGCGGTCCGGACGGGCCGCGGCTCATTCCGCCGTCTCGGCGCAGAGGGTCAGTATTTCATGGCGCAGGCGCGTTACCTCCAGGGCGAGGCCGTGCTGCGGGACTTCGAGGCGATCACCATCGTCGGCGACGTCGCTGGCCTGAGGCAACGCCTCGAGCGCAAGAGCCAGCTGCTGCGGCAGGCGGCCGAGGTCTTCGCGGACGTGGTCGAGCTTCGCGTGGCCGAGTGGGTGACCGCCGCGCTCTTCCAGGTGGGCCGCAGCTACGAGCTCTTCGCCTCGGGTCTGCGCGATGCGCCGATCCCCGAGGGCCTCACCGAGGAAGAAGAGCAGGCGTACCGCGACCAGCTCTCGTACTTCATCGTGCCGATCGAGGAGCAAGCGCTCGAGGCCTACGAAGGCGGCTACCGGACGGCGATCGAGCTCCGGATCTACAACACCTGGACAGCCCGCCTGCGCGAGGGCCTCACCCGCTTGAACGACGTGCAGTATCCGCCGCTCCGTGAGCTCGGCGGCACGCTGCGCGAGGGCGCACGGATCGGGCCGATGCGACCGCTCGACGGCCTGCGCCGAGGAGAAGAGGCGCGCGAAGCAGCTCCCCTCGCGCCCGCTCCGCCGCCGGCGGCCGAGGCAGGCGCGGCGCCGGGTGAGCCTCCGCGCGCTCCGCCGGTCTCACGTCGCCGCCGTCGCCGCGGCGCGCGCTGACGGTGAGAACATCCTGCGTGCCCCTGCGGCCGCCGCAGCGTGCGCTCATCGAGGGGCGAGGCCCAGAAGGGCGCGGTCGCTGGCAACTGCGCTGCACAGTACGGCGCGGGGTTGGGCCGTGGCGTTCGTACGTCGAACACCTCGGCCCACTGCGCCGGAATCGCCGAGACGCGGATGAACCACTGTCTCGGCGACTCTGTGTCGCGTCTCAGGGTCGAACGAACAGGATTGGCAACGAGGTCCACCCAGTTCCCCCGACCAACACGAGGTCGGTCGAGCGGTCGGCGTCCATGCGGCGCGCGAGCACGAAGCGAGCGCCAGCCACCCATGTGGGAAAGACATGCGGCCAGTACAGATGGTCGCCGCGAAATTCACGGACACCTGAGGTTCCGCGGCGCACGGACAACGCGATGGGCACGGAGCCCCCAGCGGCTACCCCTGGAAAAGCCAGGTCGGCAGCGCCATCGCCGTTGAAGTCTCCGGCGATGAACCTGGCCCCCGGCTCCACCGCCCACCTCGGGATGTCCATGCCGACGAGAGGGACTGTTGCCTTGGAGAAATTACCGTCGCGGCTCGACAACGCCAGCGAGACTCCATTCCCCCGAAGGCCGGAAAACGCCGCGTTGGAGGCCACTGCGATGTCGTCGTCGCCGTCGCCGTCGAAGTCGGCTGCGACAGCTGGCGCTCTCGATTCGCCCACGCCCACACGTGCCCCTGTGGGGCTACGGACGGTCCGGAACGTGCCGTCCCGGTTCGAGAACGCGAGCTGTATAGCGGACAGGTCATCGCCCGGCTGAAGCAGGGCGATGTCGCCGTCGCCGTCACCGTCGAAGTCTCCGGAAAGCGCAAGCGCGTCGGACCTCATCACGCGAGTGAAGTCCGGAGCGCCCGAGTTCGTCACCCTGAACGTTCCGTCGCTGTTGGAGAACGCGATCGGAACTGTCGTCCAACCTTCGGCGAGCAGAGCGACGTCGGTATCGCCATCGCCGTCGAAGTCTCCCCCGACGATGCTCGACGCTGCCGCAGCCCAGGCGGGAAAGGCATCGAGGCTCAGGTTCGTGAACGAGAAGCCTCCAGAGCCGTCGCCGGAGGCGATGGGAACAGTCGTCCAGCCGCGAGCGCCGAAGAGGGCAATGTCTCCACGCCCATCGCGGTTGAAATCGCCGTCGATCGCGCGAACCCCGGGCGCCTGAGACCACGTCGCGAACTCACCGGCGGTCGGGTTGGCGACTGTGCTCGACCTGAAGCTGATGTTCGAGAAGAGCACGGGCATGGTCGTCCAGCCGTCGCCGCCGACGAGAACGATGTCTGCCGAGCCGTTCGCGTCGACGGTCCTCGCGAGCACGAACCGCGCTCCGGTCGCCCAGGCGGGAAAGTCACGCACGAGGAAGTTTGCCACCTCGAAGCCGCCGTCACGTGTCGACAGCGCAAAGGGCACGCTCATCCAGCCGTTGCCGCCGGGAATCGCGAGGTCGGCGTCGCCATCGCTGTCGAAATCCCCAGCGACGAGCTTGGCGCCGGGCGCCGAGGACCAATCTGGAAAGCCTGCGACGCGAGCGTTCGTGATACGAAACGACCCGTTTCGTTGAGAGAACGCCACGGGTACTGTGGTCCAGCCCGCTGCGACCAGGGCCAAGTCGGCATCCGCGTCGCCGTCGAAGTCTCCGCTCGCCAACTGTGCACCTGGCGTCGTGGCCCAGCCTGCGAAGGCTGGGCTCGACTCGTTCGTAATCCGGAACGTGCCGTCTCGGTTGGAGAGAGCCATCGGGATCGTTGTCCATCCGACCACTCCGGTGAGGACGATGTCGCCGTCGCCATCGCCGTCGAAGTCCCCGGCGACCGCCCGCGCGCCGACCTGAACCAGCGCAGCAAAGCTCGGAGCGCCCGCATTCGTCACCCGGAACGTTCCGTCTCCATTCGAGTGCGCAATCGGGATCGTCGTCCAGCCTCTGGCGAGGAGAGCGAGGTCGGTGCGTCCATCGCCGTCGAAGTCTCCGCCGAGGACATGTGTCGCCGCCGCGGCCCACGACGCAAACGAGGGAAGACTCAGGTTCGTGATCGAGAAGCCGCCGGTGCCGTTCCCGAATGCCACTGGGATCGTGGTCCAGCCGGCGACGCCGACGAGGGCGACGTCTCCGAGGCCGTCTCGGTTGAAGTCACCGTCGATGGCCCGAACGCCTGGCGCGCGGGACCAGGTCGCGAAGTCGCCGACAGGCAGGTTCGCAACCGCCGTGCTCCAGCGGGGACCCGCCGGGAGACGAGGGCCGTAGACGGCGAGTGCGCCTGCCGCGTCCAGCGCCGTGAGCGCAAGGTCGCCTCGTTGCGTGCCATTGCACTGCGGATAATGCATCACCGACGCCGAGTCGTACGGTGTCAGACTTCGCCAGTCGCCTCCCTCGAAGCAGGTTCCCGCCTCGGGTCGTACGTGCTCGTGACGGAACCCAAGAGCATGTCCGAGCTCGTGACGAAGGACGCCGACCAAGGTCCAAGGCGCCATGCCCAAAGGCGGATCGCCGGTGCCGGTCGGGAGGTACGCTGTTTCGATCAACACGTTTCGAAAGGGCCGTGGCTGGCGTGGAAAGAAGGCCCGTGCGACGTACGGTGCGCCCGAAGTCGGGCTGACGTCGAAGACGACATTCGGCGTGGACTCGTTGCAGCTGCCGTCCAACTCACTGCGATGCACGAAATTGATGTTGGCGGTCGAATTCCACTCGCTTGCAGCCTGCCTCATCGCGGCAACGACCGCGCCGTAGTTGCTGCCGAAGGTGGTGCTGATGCAGTAAGTGAGTTGGACGCCGTCGGGCCAGCGATCGTCCGCCGATCCGACGCGGGCGATGACGAGCGGTTCTCGGGACGTGGACAATTCGGCCTCGGGTACCGGTGACCTCCACGTCGCAGCGAGGCGGTCGTAGAAGCCGCGCAGTTCCTCCTCGCCGCTCACGGGCGTGTCGCCGTCCACGATGAAGAGGCCTGTGTCCGGCTCCTGATACACACTCGCGCGAAATGTCTCCCAGGAGAGGACGGGGGTGGGCGGACCGGGGGGTGCGAGGGTGGGGACTTCGTTGCAGCCGGTCATCGCCCAACAGACGGACAAAACGATCATTGCGGCCGAGCGAAGAGGCGGCGCTCGCCGTGCTCCGCGGGTTCGAGTGGAACGTATTGTCATCCTGCCGGTCATGAGGTCCTCCAGAAAATTCACAGCACGGGGCCCCCCAAAGAGCCGCGGCGTGCCGAGAACGGCTCATGCACCGCGCGGTTCCGTCGATGTCTGGGTCCGCCCCCGGGAGTGGACGCAAGCACCATGCTGCTTCCGAATTGGCGAGGATCGCGCCCGAACTGGCGGTCCGCACAGGTCAGCTTCCTGACGACGAGGCCGAGACGCCCGAGGGCGGCATCGCAGACGCGGTCGAGTAGGGTGGCTGCGCGCTCGTTCGTGTGCGCACCAGTGCGTCGGCTTGCGGCGTCGATCGAACGCGGCGAGGCTCGGGCGATGATCGCTGCCCTCGCCCTCGTTGCGACGCTTGCCGTCGCCCTGATCCACGTGCTCTTCATGGTCCTCGAGACGTTCCTCTGGACCACACCGCGAGGTCGGAAGATCTTCGGTCAGAGCGTCGAAGGCGCGGAGCAGACCAAGGTCCTCGCGGCGAACCAGGGGGTCTACAACGGTGCGCTCGCTGCACTGCTCGCGTGGGCTGCGCTCACCGGGGAGACGCACGCGGCGATCGCGGGGCTCGTGTTCGTGATCGCGGTCGGCCTCTACGGGGCGTACTCGGCCAAGATCTCGATCCTGTTCCTCCAGGCCATGCCGGCCGCGATCGCGCTCGTGCTCGTCTGGCTGTCGTGAGCGCGCACGGTCTGCGCGTGCCCTTCGAGACCTTCGAGGACGTCGGTGTGTACGTAGGGGCGTTCGAGGCGCGGCCCGAGGCCGCGTTGGTCGCGGCCGAGGACGCCCACGTGCCCGCTCGTCGGCGAGACGCGCGCCGCGTATCTTCTGCCCCATGAGCGTGGCAACGATCCTCGCCGTGGCAGCCTTCGCCGTCGTGGCGTGGGTGGTGCTCGGGCGCGCGAACGAGATCTTCTGCATCTCGGTGAAGAACGGCCGCTTGCTGGTGGTGCGGGGCGCAGTTCCGACGGGCCTTCTGCACGGCCTCGCCGACGTGCTCCAGCGCGAGCGCGTGAAGGACGCGACGATCCGTGCCGTGCGCGCAGACGGGCACGCGCGCCTCGTGGCCTCGGGCGTGTCCGACGCAACGGCGCAGCGCCTCCGCAACGTCTTCGGAGCGCACCCGATCCAGAAGCTCCGGGCCGCCCAGGTTCCCAAGGCGCGCAACCTCGGCCAGGTGTTGGGCGTCGCGTGGCTCGCGTGGCTCCTCCTCGGCAACCGCAGCCCCGACGCGTGAGGCTCACCGGTCGACCTCGGCGGACCGTCCCGCTCGGCGCGGGCGCAGGAAGCGGGCCCGCCCGCGGCGATCTTCTCACCGCTCGCTTCGTGCGGAGGTCTCTCGAGAGCGCCCGGAAGACCCGTCTGGGCGTCCGAGCAGGTGGCCGAGCACCTCGTCGAGGCTCCGCGAGCGCGCGAGATCGGCGGCGATCGCGACGTACTCGTGCGTCGCGATCACGAGCGGATTGTAGGAGTGGAGGCTCTTGGTCAGACCGTAGACGACGCGCTCGTCTTCTTCCGCGAAGGTGCCGAAGAGTCGGTCCCACACCATGAGGATCCCTCCGTAGTTCTTGTCGAGACAGGCAGGGTTCGATCCATGGTGCACGCGGTGGTGCGAGGGGGTGTTGAAGACGAGCTCGAACCAGCCCGGGAGCTTTCCGATCGCCTCGGTGTGCACCCAGAACTGACACACGAGGTTGATTCCGCCGGAGACCAGCACGAGCCACGGCGGCACACCCAGGAGCGCCAGCGGCGGATACATCACGATCGACAGCCACGGTGTCCATGGCTGTCGCAGCGCGGTGGACAGGTTGTACTTCTCGCTCGAGTGGTGGTTCACGTGGCAGGCCCAGAGGAGGCGCACCTCGTGCTCGAAGCGATGATGCCAGTAGTACTGGTGGTCCCAGCCGAGGAGCGCGAGCGCCCACATCGCCGCGCGCCCGACATCGCCGGTGCCTTCGAGCTCGAGCAGACGGTAGGGATAGATCCACGAGGCCACCGCGAACACGGCCCGGTGGACGAGGGTCACGAAGAGGAGCGAGCCGAGCCCCATCGCGAGGCTCGCGGCCGTGTCTCTTCGATCGACGTAACCGAGCACCTGCCGCCCGGCGCGCCGCTGGCGCGCGAGGACCCAGCCCTCGAGCACGAGCGCGAGGCCGAACCACGGCAGCGCGTAGAGCGTGGGGTCGGGGACGTCCTCGAAGTCCATCGCGCTCCGAGCGTACCGCGGGCACAGCCTGCGGGTGGGTCGCGTCGATCCCCGCGCGTACGCTCCGCGGTGACGAGACGCCGGATCAGCGCGTGAAGAACCACAGCAGCCCGCCGCCGAAGAGCGTCGCGAGCAAGAACACGCCCACGATCAGGGCGATCAACGTGTTGCGGCCGGGCATCGGGTCCACCGCGCTCGGGGCGGAGGTCGCCGCGGGGGCGGCTGCCTTCGCGGAGGTCGCGCCCGAGGAGGCTGCGACGTGGGCGCCGGGGTGCGAGACGGCGCTCGGTCGCGACCGGCCGGTCGGGTCCAGCCACGCCGATGGGCTCGGGTGCGCCTCGAGCGCCGCGAGCATCTCGCCTGCGTCTTGCCAGCGATCGGCCTTCGCCTTCGCCAGCGCCGTCTGGACGATGGCCTCCAGCCCGGGCGCGACCACCAGGTGCTCGCGCTGGCTCTCCATCTCCGGGGGCCGCTCCACGAGGTGCATGCGGAACATCTCGATCTGGCTCTCCGCGGAGAAGGGCCACTCCCCCGTCACGAGCTCGTAGAGCACGACGCCCATGGCGTACACGTCGGTGCGCGCATCGACGGGCTGACCCGTCCCCTGCTCGGGCGACATGTACGCGGGGCTTCCCATCACGGAGCCAGCCATCGTGAGCTTCTCGGACGGGCCGTGCTTGGAGTCGTCGAGCTTGACGAGGCCGAAGTCGAGCAGGACGCAGCGGTGCTCGCGACCATTCCAGGTGACGAAGACGTTCTCGCTCTTGATGTCGCGATGAAGGACGCCGTGGGCGTGTGCGTACGCGAGACCGCGCAGCACCTGCTTGGCGAGCTCGACCCCCGTCTGGGGGTCGGGCGTGTGCTCGACCACCATCTCTTCGAGGGTGCGGCCGCTCAGACGTTCCATGACGAGGAACGGCAGACCCGCCTCCACCCCGTAGTCACGTACCTCGAGGACGTTCGGGTGACGCAGCGAGAAGAGCGCCTGGGCCTCGCGCTCGAAGCGCGTGCGCAGGGCCGGATCTGCCACCGCCCGGGCGTGCATCATCTTGACCGCGCAGGGTCGCGCGTCCGCGTCGAGCGCCTCGTACACGGCGCCCATCGCGCCCTCGCCGATCGTCTCGAGCAGGCGGTCCTTGCCCGCGATCGTCCGACCGACGAAGGCCTCCGCGGGCGTCTGCGTGATCCGCTCCATGCGCAGGCGGAGCATACACGGCAGAGGACCCGTTCGGTTCAACCGCCCGGGCGGAGGCCGAGCTCGCCGGCGCGCGCTTCGCGCATCGTCGAGAAGGAGCGCGCCGCCGGAGCGAGCGGAGCGTCCGCGTCGAAGGCACGGAGCGGCAGCAGGTCTTCCTCGGCCAGGGCCCGGAAGAGCCGCTCTTCGGAGGGGGGCTCGCGGTCGAACGGGAACGGATTGCGAAACGCGCCCGGCGGCAAGGGCGGATAGGTCGGGTCTCGGTTCTGGATCAACGCCCCGAGCTCGAGGGCGCGTCGCTCGATGTGAGCGAGGAAAGTCGCGTCGTAGGGGCGGACGTTCCGCCGCGACGAGGGCTCGCGCGCGACCCACCGCGCCCAGTCGAAGCCGTAGAGGAAATCGTGCACGTAGCGAAAGCGGATCGGAGAGCTCTTGCCGTAGGTCCTGTGGATGCGGACGAGCGGGTCGATCGTGCGCTCGAGCGCGACGACGCCCTGCTCGGCCACGATCCGGCGGAGCTCCCCCGCGACGTGGTCGAGATCGGCGAAGAGATTCTCGGGGAATTCGCGTGCGATCGCGCGAGCGAGGTCGGAGAGCGCCATCGCCCACGCGATCCGCTGCTGGTCGTGGAGCGGGGCGCGCGCGGCGTTCGGAGGCAGGAGCTCTTCTCCGAGCGCGACGAGCGAGCGCGGCGCGGAGCGGCCCCGCGCGAGCGAGCGCCACGCCGTGCGCGAAGCGAGGTGCTCGTCCGTCGAGGCGAGAAGCTCGCGAACGTGCGCGTCGAGCCGGCCCCCCGCGCGCCGCCGCGCGTCGGGCCTCGGGCGCACGGCGGGGGCAGCGCGCGGCGTGCGGGGAGCGACCATCGCGGGCCTATAGCGCGGCGGAACGCGGCGATCGATCCAGCGAAGGCACTTGCGTGCGCGAGGCTGGAGGCGTACCCGAGAGCGTCCGCACCCGAGGAGACGTCGATGCCGTCGTTGCAAGAGGGTGTCCCCGAGGGCCCCACCATGTACTGCTGGCGCTGCGACGATGTCGTCCGCCCGGTCGTGCCATGGCGCCACTGGCGCAAGCTGTGGCTGCTCTGGTGTGGCGTGATCAGTGTCCTGGCGGTGTTCTCGCCCATCCTCGGTGCCGACGCGTTCTGCATGATCCCGACGATGATGGGCATCATCGTCGCAGGCGGCCCGCTCTACCGGTACAAGAGCAAGCCGCCGAGCTGCGGCGTGTGCTCGGCGCTCCTCGACCCGTCGCGGCGGAGCGGCACGGGCGTGCGCCTCAAGAGGCCTCGACGCGACGGGGCAGCGGTCGACGGTCCGCTCGCGTAAGATCGGCGCGTGTCGCCGTCACCGAGCCCGAGGCCGCCACGACGCACGGGATCCGCGCGCGCACTCCTGGTCTTGCTGCATGCGCACGCGCTGCTGACGGCCTCGCGCCTCGCGCAGGCGCAGGCCTACGAGGCCGAGGCGCTCCTCGACCACGTGCGCCCGGGCGAGCGCGGGGAGCTCGCGCGCGAGCTCGGGGTCGGAGCGCTCTCGGAGCTCCCGCTCTACGACCTTCACCTCGCCATCGACGACGAGCTCCGCGGCTTCGGGCTGCGCGAGACGATCGTGGTGACGAACACCGAGGCGCGGCCCTGGCGCGAGCTCACGCTGCGGATCTTCGTCAACGCGACGACCGCGCCGGGGGCGAGCCCGCCTGTGCGTCTCCTCGAGGGGCGCTGCCTCGAGGGGCAGCGCTGCACCTTCGAGCAACCCTCACCGAGCGTCCTCGTCGTCCGTCTCGGGACCCCGCTCGCGCCCGGCGGACACCTCCGCGTGGAGCTCGACCTCCAGGGCACGATGGTCGCGATCGAGGACGAGCGACTCTCGATGATGGCGCAGGGCCTCGAGGGCCTCGCCACGCTCGAGGGAGACCGCGGAGCGACGGACTACGGGCTCGTCTCACGCGGCGCCGGGATCGGTTCGCTCGCGGCCTTTTATCCGGTCCTCGCACGTCGCTCGCGCGGGCGGTGGGTCACCGACGATGGTGGGACGATGGGGGATCTCTCGACGGACGCGCCGCACCACGTGCGCGCGCGCGTCGTGGTGCCCGAGGACGCCGTGCTCGCCTCGAGCGGGGTCGAGACAGGCGTGGCCGACGTGGCCGACGCGCCAGGGCGCGCGCCGCGCAAGGAGATCACGATCCACGCCGCCGCGGTGCGCGAGCTCGCGCTTCTCGTGAGCCCTCACTTCGTGACGACGGAGTGCGCCGTCGACGGAACGCGGGTGCGCTCGTTCTCCCTGGCGCGTGACGCCGCGGCGGGCAGACACGTCGGCGATGTGGCTTGCGAAGCGTTCCGGATCTTCTCGCGCCGCTTCGGCGCCTATCCCTACACCGAGCTCGACGTGGTCGAGGCGCCGCTCGTCGGTGGAGCCGGTGGGGTCGAGTTCTCGGGCCTCGTGACCGTGGCGCTGATGTTCTATCGCCCGGCGATGGAGGGCCTCGCCGGCGTCCTCGGCGCGCTCGGGGGTGGCGAGCTCGGCGAGCTCGGCGCCGTCGGTGATCTCTCGGACATGGGCGCGTCGATGAGGGAATTCGTCACGGCGCACGAGGTCGCGCATCAGTGGTGGCACGGCCTGGTCGGCAGCGATTCGCGGCGACACCCGTGGATCGACGAGTCCCTCGCGCAGTACTCCGCGATGCTCTACGTGGAGGAGCGTCACGGCGTCGCGCGGGCCCAGGAAGAAGGCGAGCGTCAGGTCGCCATGAATTTCCACATGATGCGGTTTCAGGGTCTCGAGGACGACGCCGTCGACCGGCCCGTGTCCGCGTTCGCCTCGCCGATCGCCTATGCGGGCCTCGTGTACGGCAAGGGTCCCTACTTCTACGCTGCGGTGCGGGAGCGCGTGGGAGATTCCGCCTTCTTCGCGGGGCTCGCGCGCTACGTCGCGGCCCATCGATTCCGCGAGGCCGGGCCGGACGCCGTCGTCGAGGCCCTCGCCACCGAGAGCGGCGGACGTGCGTCCGAGGTGCGCGCGCTCGCGCGGCGCTGGATCCACGGCCGGCACGGGGACGAAGACCTCGGTCCGAGCGACCCGGCGGTGTGGATGCGCTCGAGGATGCCCCCCGAGCTCGCGGGCGCGTTCGACGATCCGGCCGTGGGGCCGATCCTGCAGCAACTGATGGGCTCGCTCCTGCGAGGGACCCCACGGGGAGGGAGCGAGCCGGACCAGGAGCTCGCGACCGAGCTCGGAGAGCTCCTCGGCACCGGAGCGCTCGACGAGAGCGCGGTCCAGCGTCAGCTCGACGCGCTCGAGTCGCAGGAGCGCGCTCCACGGGGACTCCCCGGGGCCGCGAGACCGAGACGTCCGGCGCCGAGGCGAACGCCGTGAGCGCCCCGGCCGGCTCGGAGCCCGGGCGTCCACGGCACCGCGTGCCTTGGCGCGCGCTCGGGCTCGGGCTCGGGCTCGCGACGCTGTCGCTCCTGTTCGCGCTGTGGCTGCTTCGGAGCGCGCTGGTCACCGCGCTCGCGCAGCGCGCGCTCGCGGGGCGCGGCGTCGTGTGCGAGGACCTGGCGATCGAGGCGAACGCGCTCCTCTCCGAGCTCGAGGTCGCGCCTGCGCGCTGCGACGCCGCCAGCGGTCCGGTGGCGGGCGTCGCCTGGGACGCACCGCTGCGCATCTCGCTCGAGGGGGTCTCGGTGAGCGCCCTCGAGGCGCCGAGCCTCTCGGTCGTGCGCCGCCCCTCCGACGACGAGCCCGAGGTCCGCGGAGCGCTCGGCTCCTGGGCGCAGGCGCCTGCGCGCGTGGGCGCGGTGGTGCGCTTCGTTTCGCGGCTCTCCGAGATGGAGAGCCCGGCGCTGCGCGTCGGCCGCGTCGTCGTCACGTGCCTCGAGGCGGGCCCACGCCCCGAGCTCGAGCTCTCGGAGCTCGTCGCGCCGGCGCGGTCCGCCGGGACCCCTGCGACCCTGTCCATCGCGGAGCTCTCGCTCGCGAGCGCCGCCGGACCGCTCGGCGTGTCCGCCACACCTCGGCTCCGGCGCGTGGTCGTCGAGGCGGACACGACGCGAGGCACGCTCGAAGGAACGGTCGATGCGACCGTGGAGATTCCGGTGCTCGGCGCGCTCCAGCTCGGTGCGATCGCAGGGGAGCGACGCGTCCGCGTCCGCGCCGAGCAGCTCGATGCCGCGCCGCGCTGGAGCGTCGAGCTCGACTGACCCGGGCTCCGATCAGAACGAGCCGCGCACCGTGCCCACGGCGCCACCTTGCGTCGGTGAGACGTCGAACTGCATCGAGCGGACGACCTCGGGCATCTCCTCGTCCCAGCCCCGGTCCTGGATGCCGTCGGTCACGGCGAAGACCACCGCCAAGGCGACGATGCCCGTGGCGCTCATCGTGCCGAAGTAGGTCTCGCCCGACACACTACCGCCGCCGAAGCCCCAGGTGAAGAACGCGGCCAGGCCAGCGCCTCCGGCGAAGGCGGCATTCATCAGCCAGCCGCGTCCGACGTGCACGGGCGTGAGCGAGGCGACGATGGAGTGCACGGCCATCGCGCCGAGGCTCCCTGCCAGCATGCCGCCGAGCACCGCGCGGCCGTCCGAGCTACGCGAGAACGCGCCCGCGAGCATGCCGCCAAAGGCGGTGCCCCAGAAGAAGCCCGTCTCGACGAAGCGAGACCGCGAGGGGTGAGGTCGAAGGCCGTATCCGAGCGCCGCGCCGAGGCCCATGCCCACCAGGCCGCCGACCGACACGACGGCGAGCAGAGCCTCCCCGCTGCCCCCCGACGAGAACGCTCCGGCACCGAAGCCCGAGAGCGCCGCGCCGTAGCGAAGCCCCATGGCCATCGTGGTCGGGACCCCGCGCGGCGCGTCGACCGCGAGCAAGCCCGACAGGCTCAGCGTCGCGCCCAGCAGGGTGACCGCGAAGCGGACGCGGACGGCGTCGTCGCTCGAGCCCCGGTCGAGGTCCGCCCAGGTCACGACGGAGTTGCCCAAGAAGATGCCGTACACGCCGGACGTGACCATCAGATCCACGATCTCGCCCGCGTTCGCGTTGTCCTCGGGTCGGTCTCCTCGCCTCGTCGGTTGCGCGCCCGACGCGACGTACGCCTGCGACGCAGGCGCGCTCGGGTACACCAGCGGAGAGGGCTGGTAAACGGGTTGCCCGTAGGGCGACGCCGAGGGCTGCGCGGGCTCGAGCTGCGTTGGCTGCGGCTGCGCGGGCTGCGGTTGGCCAGCCTCCGTGGGCGCCGGGAGCGTCGGGCTGCCGAGCTGCGAGGCCGAGCTTGGCGGAGGCGCGGGCACCTCGGCCTGGTCCGGATCCTCGACGAACTGGGCGGCGGCAGGTGTCGACAAGAGCGCGAGCAAGGAGAGCGAGCAGAGTGACCACGTGCGCATCGAGCCACGCTACCATGACCCGTGCGCGTGCGCGGCTCTTCGCGCAGACTGCCTACATGGCGATGCGCGACGTTTCTCGGGCTCCGAACGCTCCCGGCTCTCGGGGGACCCTCGGAAAGGTCCTCATCGTCGCCGCGCTCGCGCTCCCGGCGTGCGGCGGGGCGGCCCCCCGCAGCGGCGCGGCGGACCCGACGCGCCTCGAGCCGCGCCGGCTCTTCCCGATGGGGCAGAACTACTCGTGGGCCCACGACAAAGACCCGGGGGGAGGCCTCCCGCGCCAGACGTCGGTGCTTCGCGTAACGGCCTTCACCGGCAGCACCGCCCGTCTCGAGAGCCTCGCGAACGGAAACGCGCGCACCTACGAGCTGCGGGAGGACGGCATCTTCTGGGTGGAATCAGCCGTGTACCTCCTGCGCGCGCCCATCGCCGTCGGCGCGGAGTGGCCCTCGGTCAACGGCCGCACGGCGCGCGTGACCGACATCGACGTTTCCGTCGATGTCCCCACGGGACACTTCGATCACTGCGTCGAGGTCCGCGAGGAGGGCGGCTCCTCGGGTCTCACCACCCGGACCATCTACTGCCCCGATGTCGGTCCGGCCCTGATCGAAGCCCACCAGGATCTCTCGCTCGGCGTCGGCGGGGTGACCGGGACCGGTCGTCTGCAGGCCTACCAGCTCGGCGACGACGACGGCATGTGAAGGTGCGGACGCGGCACAAAAATCCAATGAAAACGAAGCGTTGAGCAGTCTGTCCGGGATTGCGACGGGCTCCTGAACGGGCTATCATGCCGCCTCTTCCGAGGCCCCGCCGCACACCCGCGTCGTCGTCGCTCCTCCGCGCGCAGAGCCCGTCTGCCGGACGCGATCGCAACGTCGCATCCCTCCATGGCTTGCTCGCCTGTCGCGAGCGCGCGCCGACGACACGAGAGACGCATGAGCGAGAACGAGACGAAGGCCCAGACGCAGGAACCCGCGGAGTACGGATCGAGCAGCATCCAGGTGCTCGAGGGTCTCGAGGCGGTTCGCAAGCGGCCTGGCATGTACATCGGCGACGTGCACGACGGCACCGGTCTGCACCACCTCGTGTGGGAGGTCGTCGACAACGCGGTGGACGAGCACCTCGCGGGTCACTGCAAGGAGATCACGGTCACCATCCACTCGGACCAGTCCGTCACCGTGACCGACGACGGACGCGGGATCCCCGTGGGGATGCACGAGAAGGGCGTCAGCGCGGCCGAGGTCGTGATGACGGTGCTGCACGCGGGGGGCAAGTTCAACAACGAGTCCTACAAAGTGTCTGCGGGCCTCCACGGCGTCGGCGTCTCCGCCGTCAACGCCGTGAGCGAGTGGCTCAAGCTCGAGATCCGCCGCGAGGGGAAGGTCTGGCAGCAGACCTACAAGCAGGGCGCTCAGCAGGCGCCCATCTCCGCGGTCGGCACGACCGACAAGACGGGGACCAAGGTCACCTTCAAGCCCGACCCGAGCATCTTCGCGGTGCTCGAGATGCAGTGGTCGACGCTGCACAACCGCCTGCGGGAGATCGCGTTCCTCAACGCGGGCCTGCACATCGACCTCGCCGAGGAGGGCGGCGAGGGACGCAAGCAGCACTACCACTTCCAGGGCGGCATCCAGGAATTCGTCCGGCTCCTCAACGAGAGCAAGACCCCGCTGCACGCCGACGTCATCTCGATCTCCGACGAGCGCGAGAAGGTCCAGGTCGACCTCGCCATGCAGTGGAGCGAAGCGTTCCAGGAGCAGATCTCCTGCTACACGAACAACGTCCACAACAAGGACGGCGGGACGCACCTGACCGGTCTCCGCGGAGCGCTCACCAAGACGCTCAACCAGTACGCGACCGAGCACAACCTCCTCAAGGAGCTCGGCAAGGGCGAGACGCTCTCGGGGGAAGACATCCGCGAGGGCCTGACCGCGATCGTCTCGATCAAGCACCCCGATCCGAGCTTCAGCTCGCAGACCAAGGACAAGCTCGTCTCGAGCGAGGTCAAAGGGATCGTCGAGGGCGTCGTGAACGACAAGCTCGCGACCTTCTTCGAGGAGCACCCGGCCGAGGCGAAGAAGATCGTCGAGAAGTGCGTGCTCGCGGCCCGCGCGCGCGAGGCCGCCCGAAAGGCCCGCGAGAGCGTGCAGCGCAAGGGCGTGCTCGACCCCTCGAACCTGCCGGGCAAGCTCGCCGATTGTCAGGAAAAAGATCCTGCGCGCAGCGAGATCTACATCGTCGAGGGAGACTCCGCCGGAGGCTCGGCCAAGCAGGGACGCGATCGCCGCACGCAGGCGATCCTGCCGCTCCGCGGCAAGATCCTGAACGTCGAGCGCGCGCGCTTCGACAAGATGCTCGGCAACGACCAGGTCGGCACCCTGATCACCGCCCTCGGCATCGGGCTCGACCAGAACGGAGCCTTCGAGATCGGCAAGCTCCGCTATCACAAGATCGTGATCATGACGGACGCGGACGTCGATGGTTCGCACATCCGCACACTCCTGCTCACCTTCTTCTACCGGCAGATCCCGGATGCGATCCGCCAGGGCTACGTCTTCATCGCGCAGCCCCCGCTGTTCAAGGTCACGAAGAAGAAGAAGGAGCAGTTCCTCAAGGACGAGGACGCGCTCGCTCACTTCGTCGTCGAGGCGGGGATCGACGGGCTCGTCGTCCGCACCAAGACGGGCCAGGTCCCCTTGTCGGGCGGACCGCTGCGAAACCTCCTCGAGGACATGACGCGCTGGCGCAAGCTCCTGCGCTCGCTCGAGCGGCGCACCGAGCCGAGCGTCGTCGAGGCCCTCGTGCGGGTGAGCGGGCTCGACGAAGCCACGCTCGCGGACCGCGCGAAGATCGACGAAGCGACCCGGAGGATCGACGCCTACGTGGGCCAGAAGGCCCCCGACCTCCTGCCGCTCGTGTTCTCCATCGAGGAGGACACGGAGCACTCGAGCCACCGCGTCCGCGTCAAGACGCGTGCGGGCGTCTCGACGAAGGTCACGACGATCGACCGGGATCTCCTCGGCGGAGCCGACGTCTCGCAGCTGCGCGCGATCCACGAGGGGATCGCGGCGCTCGGCGAGCCACCGTTCGTCGCGATCGAGCTGGCGGAGGACGGCTCGGAGGTCTCGAGCGAGGAGATCGGACCGATCGACGCGCTCGTGGCGTACGTCGATGCCCGCGGGCGCAAGGGGCTCGCGATCCAGCGCTACAAGGGCCTGGGCGAGATGAACGCCGAGCAGCTCTGGGAGACGACCATGAACCCGGAGGCGCGGGTCCTGCTCCAGGTGAAGATCGACGACGCCATGGAGACCGACCAGCTCTTCTCGCTCCTCATGGGCGACGAGGTCGAGCCCCGACGCGAGTTCATCGAGACGCACGCGCTCGATGTGAAGGAGCTCGACATCTGATCTGAGAGCACGTGGCACTCGGATGGATCGATGCGGGTGCCACTCGAATCGGCGAGAGCCTCCCTCCCGCCGATTCCCTCGGCGAGAGAGAGGGTCGGCGGCCAGACCCTCCGGCAAGAAACGATCAGAGCATGAGTCAATCCAAGTGACTCATGCTCTGAGTCGGGTGCAGTTCAGCCCTAAACAGAATCGCCGAGAGAGTGGATCATCCGCGTCGCGGCGATTCTGTTTCGCGGAGCGGAGTTGGGT
>JBKDQC010000034.1:0-4012 GCA_046342295.1 Deltaproteobacteria bacterium
CGCCCATCCGCAGCGCCCGCGTCGTCGCCTCCGCGCGCTCCGTGGGCGATGGCTCCTTCGACCTCACCACCGAGGCGTTCGACATCGATCCGGGCCTCGGCAGGTTCGCGCAGGCGGCGCCGATCCAGCTCCGTGCCGGGCCGCGCGGCGTCCGCTTCGACGCGCTCGCGCTCGTCGGCGAAGCACCACCCGGAGCCGCCGAGGGGCCTCGCGTGACCGTGCACGGGGCGGTGGGCCCCGCGCGTGCGGAGGCCCTCGTGATCGAGGTCGACGGCTTTCCGCTCGACACGCTCGCGCCGCAGCTCCCGGACGCGCTCGCGCACCTCGCGGGTCGCCTCGACGCCGTCGTCGAGCTCGACGGCGCGCTCGACGAGCCCACGCTCGTGCTCCGCGGCGCCATCGACGAGCTTTCCTTCGACCGTGTCCGCGCCGCGAGCGTCTCGTACGGCTTCTCGTATGGGGCGGGTGTCCTCCAGAGCCGCGTCGAGGGCACCATCGGAGACCGCGGTACCATCTTGCTCGAGGGGCCGACGCGCATCGGCTTCGCCTCGCTCACCGACCTCGAGCGCTTCGTCGAGGAGGCCCGCTTCGAGGGTGTGCGCCTCGCCGTCGATCAGGTCGGAGTGCCCTTCGTGTTCCCGCTGCTCGGGCTCGACAACACCGAGTACGACGTGTCCGGAAAGCTCTCGATGGGCGGAGAGCTGCGCGGTTCGTTTGCGCATCCCAGCGTGCCGAGCTTCGTCCTCATCCTCGATCGCATCTCGCCGGAGGGCTGGACCCCGATGCGCGTGAAGCTCGAGCTCGGGCTCGAGGATCGCGCTCTACGCCTCGAGCGTCTATGGGTCGCCGACGTCGACGGTGAGATCGTGCTCGCGGAGGGCGACTTCGTCCTCCCGCTCGACGAGATCCCCGACGACCTCGCGGGGTGGGTCTCCGCCACGGCCCGACAACCGTGGAACCTCGCGCTGCGGCTCGAGCCTCGCCTGCTCGAGGAGCTGCCGCGCCCGCTCTCGAAGAGTCTCCCGCGGGGCGTGCGCGTGGCAGGCACGCTCTCGGCGAGCGGCGGCCCCTCGGGCGCGCGTGTGCGCTCGGACGTGAGCTTGCGGTGGGAGACGCCCACCTTCGATCATCCGTGCGCGCGGCACGAGCAGCCGATCGTGCAGGTGCGCGCGCAGACCGAGCCGGATCTGCGCGATCCCGGCGATCACAGTCATCGGCGGACCCGCGTCGTGGCGAGCATGTTCGCCGACCACCGCGTCGTCGCGAGCGCGACGCTCACCGCGCCGACCCCGCTCGATGCGTGGCTCGCGGCGGGGACCGTGCCGGACGTCCCCGAGACGCTCGTCGGGATCGCGCTCCAGGACGTCCCCCTCGGCCGCGTCCCCTGGACCTGTCCCCGCGCGTCGGGGCGCGCGAGCGGGCGAGGGACCCTGACGCTCTTCTCCGGGCGGCCCGCGCTCGATCTCGACCTCGAGGTCGACGAGCTCCGCATCCGCGACCACGGCGCCCAGACCTCGCGCCCGTACCACGTCGCGCTCCGCGCTCGGACGGAAGGCACGGGCTGGGCGAGCCTCGCCGGTTGCGCCGTCGTCACCGACGAGAGCTCGGAGCGCACGCCGATCGCGCGCTGCCCGCTCTCGGCGCTCGCGCTTCGCGAGGACGGACGCGTCGCGTCGTTCGACGACCTCGAGGTCGCCGCTCTCTTGCCGCTCGAGGGCGAGGTGATCCTCCGCGGCGCGCTACCCTTGCGCTTCGACGCCTCGAGCGCGCTCCCCGAGCTCGGCCTCGATCGCGGCCTCTTCGTCGAGGGCCGCTTCTCCGCGGCGCACCTCGAGCCGCTCCTCGTCGCGGTGCCGGGCATCTCTCAGGCGGACGCGATCGGAGACGGCTCGGTGGCGCTGCGGTCGCTCGGCGGGCAGACGCAGCTCTCTGGCGGCCTCGAGATCTCGTCTGGCCGCGCGCGGATCCTCGCGCTCGGTCAGCACCTGCGGGACATCGAGGGGAGGCTCCTCTTTCGCGGCAACCGCATCGTCGTGGAAGAGGATCACCCGCTCCGCGCGTCCGATCCCGCGGGCCGCGTCGCGCTCGATGGAGAGATCGGCTTCGAGGGGCTGACCCCCGCGTGGGCCGAGCTGCACGTCGTCCCGGATGGCTTTCCCGTTCGCCGTGAGGGCGCCGTCCTCGCGAGCCTCGCGGGCCACGCGGGCCTGCGCATGCGCTTCGAGGACGAGCGCCTCGTCGGTCGCATCCGAACGCGCTCGTTCGAGGTGCGTTTGCCCGATCGCATGGCGGGCTCGGTGATGGCGCTCGAGGCGCGGCGCGATGTCCTCGTGATCGGTGAAGACGCCTTCGACCTGGCCGCGGCCAGCGAGTCTCCATACCCCTACATTCTCCACCTCGACGCCACCGAGCCCTTCACCGTGCGCCGCAACGACTTCGAGGCGCAGCTCAGCGCAGAGCTCGACCTCGAGTACGCGGATCCGAACCTCACGGTGACCGGCAGCGCGGTGATCCACGCCGGGACCTTCGAGGTCTTCGGCAAGCGCTTCGCCATCACGCGCGGCTCGCTCCTCTTCCGGCAGGAGGCGCCGCTCGACCCTGTGATCGACCTCGTGGCGAGCTACGCGATTCCGGGGCGCTCGGGCGCCTCGATCAGCATCGAGGTGGGCGGGGAGCTGTCGGACATGGCGATCGCGTTCACGTCCACCGAGACGAGCGACGTCGGGCAGATCCTCTCGCTCCTCGTCGCCGGCTCCTCGAGCCGCTCCGCGGAGGAGACGGCCCAGCAGGCCGGCGGTCAGGCGGCGAACTTCGTGGCCGGCCTCACCGCGGGTCTGCTCACGCTCACGCTGCGGCGCGAGCTCGGGGACGTCGGCAGCGTCGTGCCGGCCATCAGCATCGAGACCGCGGGCGCCGCCGGCACCTTGCGCGCGCGGGCCTACTGGGATGCGTCGTCCATCATCCCCGATGTCCTCCGCGAGGTCGTCGTCGGCGCGAGCGTCGAGGGCTTCATCACCTCGGGTCAGGGCGCGAGCGCGGGCGGCTCGGCGGGCTCCTCCGGTGCAGGCGGTGGCGTCACGATCGAGCTCCAATTCCCCTACGGACTGCGCTCCACCGGCACCTTCGTGCCCCCGCAGTCGTGGGGCGCCGACGTGCTCTGGCAGCCTTGACCGCCGGCTGAACAACCATTCAATCGCGCCCGCGAGGCGTCTACGCTCGGAGGCGTGAACCACGCCCATGTGTCACCCGTCGCCTTGCTGCCTCGCGCTCTCGCGGAAGTCGCGGTCGTCTCCGGTCTTCTCGTGGCGAGCGCCCTCGTGTTCGGCGCGCTCCTCGCTGCGTGCGACGGCGCGCCCGGCGTGACCGATGCGGGCGCGACCCCCGAGGACGCCCAGACCCTGGTCGCGCCCGAGGACGCCTACGTCGATCCTCCGTGCACGACGCTCCTCGAGGACCCGGACGACGGCCGCATCACGACGTGGCCCGAAGTCGCGCTCCTCGAGGAGGACCCGAGCACGGAGACCGGCCTCCGGCTTCGCTTCCGCGAGGAGGACTATCCCGCCCTCGCGCCGACCCTCGGCGGCTACCTCGCCACGCTCACCGAGGATCTCTCGGAGGTCGATGGCTTCGGCGTCAACGCCGAGGTCGTCGTGCAATTCGGACGTCACTTCGACACATCGCGGCTGCCTGACCCCGAAGCGACGGCGCGCGTCGGGGCACCGCTCGGCATCGTGGTCGTCGAGCCGGGACCGCCGCGCCTCGTGCCCGTGCTCGTGACGACGACCGACGCCGATCGCACGCTCCGTCTCGCACCCGCCGAGCCGCTGCCGCCGCGTGCGCGCGTCGCCGCGTTCGTCACCGAGGCGCTGACCGATGCCGCGCGCGGCTGCCTCGAGCGAAGCCCCTCGGTCGAGGCGCGCCTGTCCGGGGCGCTCGGCCCTCACGAGCAAGCGGCGCTCGCGGCGCTCGTGTCTCTCGGGGTGGTGAGCGAAGCCTCCGAGCTCGTCACGCT
>JBKDQC010000035.1:0-11185 GCA_046342295.1 Deltaproteobacteria bacterium
CGGCCCCGGCCGCGTCCGCAGCGCCGCCGTCGGCGGCCACGTGCGCCTCCGCGGCGCCGGCGCCGGCGCCGCGCCGATCAGCGCGCGCGTCGCCAACCAGGCGAGACGGCAGACCCAGGCCGGCGGAGGGGGCGGCGGCCCCGGAGGCACGGACGACCGCTTCCGGAACTGGGGGGCCGGTGGTGGAGGCGGAGCGGGCGGCTCGATCTTGCTCGAGTCGCCCGTGCTCGAGCTGAGCGACGCGGCCGCGCTGCTCGCCAGCGGAGGCGGCGGGGGCTCGGGCGGCAACGGACGGACGGTGCCTCAGCCAGGAGAGGACGGTCGGGGCCTCGCGGCAGCCGCGCGCGGCGGCGCAGGCGGTGGGACCTACGGTGCGAGCGGCGGCGACTCCGGGGGTGGCGGCGAGCCCGATGGGTCCGATGGGGAGAGCAACGATTCGGATGACGCGAACGGAGGCGGCGGCGGTGGTGGCGTGGGCTGCATCGTGCTCCGGACGCCAACGCCGGCGCCGCTGCCGGGCGGCCTGCGGTTGAGCCCGTCCGGTGTCGGGCTGAGCCAGCTCCCGCTCCGCGTGCGATGATGCGCCTGCACCGGCATCGACCCGGCGCGGCCGCGAGCCCGCGCGCGGCTCCCCGAGGGGCAGACCGCGGTCCCGTGTCATGAGTCGATGGGTCGCAGCTCCCATGCCTGGCGACGAGCACGCGCGGCTCGCGCGCCTCGCCCGGTTGACCTTGCGCGCGGGGGAGCGCCACGACGCGCTCGACCACCTCACGGCGCTCGCGGCCGATCTCGTCGAGGTCCCCATCGCGCTCGTCAGCATCGTGACCGCGGACCGCCAGGTCTTCGCGTCGCGGTTCGGGCTCGAGGCGGCAAGCACCGCGAGACCGGAGAGCTTCTGCGGTCACACGATCCACCACCCACTCCCCTTCGCGGTCGAGGACGCCAGCCAAGACCCTCGCTTCGCCGACAACCCGCTCGTCCTCGGCCCACCCCACATGAGGTCCTACCTCGGCGTCCCGCTCTGGGCCGAGCCAGGGCGCAGCGGGCTCGGAACCCTGTGCGTCCTCGATCGGCGCCCCCGCGCGTGGACCGAGCGCGACACCGAGCGGCTCACGCGTCTTGCGGCCTGCGCCGAGCATTACCTCGAGGGCCTCGGCTCCCGGCGCGTCTGGGACGACTCCCCACTGTCTCTGGTGATCCTCGACCGCGAGGGCCGCTGCGTGCAGGCCAATCCAGCGCTGTCCGCGCTCACCGGCCGCGCCACGGCGATGCTCGAGGGCCTGCCGCTCGGCAGGGCGCTCATCCCCGCGGATCGCGCCGTCCTCGCGGCGATGATCGCGCACACCTTCGAGCAACGCGAGAGCCCGACGCGGCGCGAGCTCCGCTTCGTTCGGCTCTCGGGAGAGATCGTCAGCGGTGGCGTCAGCATGTCGCCGATGCGCGATCACGACGAGCACGTGATCTGCGTGATCCGAGACATCTCTCTCGAGCAGCGGGTGAGCGCGCGCTCGGGCGTGGTGGCGCAGGTGCGCGCGGAGCTCGGTCACCCGCTCGAGCAAGCGCGCGTGCTGCTCCGCGACCTTCGGGCCGCGCCGGCGTCCGAGCGCGCGCCGAGCACCATCGACCAGATCGGTCAGCGTCTCGACGCCCTCGACGGGCTGATCGAGGCGCGCACCGGAGACATCGCTGCGCGGCTGCACGTCGAGACCGCGCTCCGTGCGAGCGAGGCCTCCTTGCGCGCTCTGGTCGAGCGGGCCTTCGATCTCCTCCTCGTCATCGATGACCGTGGGCGCATCGTGGACGCGAACACAGTGGCGCTCGACGCGCTCGGGTGGGCGTACGAGGGGCTCGTCGGCTCTTCGCTCCGTGTGGTGCTCCCCGTGTTCTCCGAGGCTCTGTGCCGCTCCTGGTTCGACGCCGCGCTCGCTCACCTTGGTGAGGTTCCTGCGGGGCTGCCCGGATCGCGCGGCGTCCTCGTCACCCGAGCCGGCGAGGAGCGCCAGGTCGAGCTCCGGTGGCTCGCCATGGACTGGAATGGGCCTGGGCGTCTCGTCGTGCTCGCGCACGACGTGACCGTCACGGCGCGCCGGCAGGACCACCTCGAGGCCGAGGTGGATGCGCTCGAGGCGCGCGACCTCCGCCAGTCCGAGGCGCTGATCGCCCTCGAAGCGGCCGAATCCGCCCTTCAGCGCTCGCTGTCCGAGAAGGAGACGCTGCTCAAGGAGATCCACCACCGCGTCAAGAACAACCTCCAGATCATCTCGAGCCTGCTCTTCCTCCAGCTCGATCAGCTGAGCGCGCCCGACGCCCGCGCGCTTCTCACCGACAGCGTGCAGCGGGTGCAGTCGATCGCGTTGATCCACCAGCTGCTCTACGGCTCGGTCTCGCTCGAGCGTATCGACATCGCCGAGTATGCGCGCACCCTCGCGGAGTCCCTGCGCAACGCTCTCGCTCCGGAGACGAGGTTTCGCTTCGAGACCCAGCCGGTCGAAGTGTCCGTCGATCGGGCGGCGCCGCTCGGGCTGCTCCTCAACGAGCTGCTCACCAACGCCTTCAAGTACGGCGCGCGGCCTCCCGGAGAGCGCTCCGAAGTGCTCGTCGCCGTCCAGATCGAGGAGGGTCTCCTGCGGCTCGTGGTGCACGACTCCGGCCCCGGGCTGCCGGAGGGATTCCGGCTCGATCGCAGCACGAGCCTCGGCCTGCAGCTCGTGCGCTCTCTGACTCGCCAGCTCCGGGGCACGATCGACGCGCGCAGCGAAGGAGGCGCGAGGTTCGAGCTGCGCTGCAGGGTCTGACCGAGACGCGACCTGGACCGAGACGCGACCCGTTCTCGTCCAGGGCCCTCCGGGCGGCGGTCTTTCTCGCGGCATGGTGGCATGCTCGCGCGATGATGCGCCTCTCGCGGACCGTCGCTCTCCTCGTGGTTTGTCTCCTCGCGTGCATTGCATCGACCGCGCGCGCGCAGAGCCGCCCCGCCTTCTTCGACACGCCCTCGAGCGTCGAGGTCGTCGGGATGGTCCGCCCGCAAGAGCGCGTCCCGCTCCTCGTGCTCCTGCCCCCGACCGGAGGCGACGCGCGCGTCGTGATGCCGCCGCCCGAGGTGATGGGCCCGTACTTCGTGCTCGTCACCCCTGGCGTGCCGCAGCGGAGCGACTACGACGCCAGCTTCGCGCGCTATCTCGAGTGGACCGAGCAGCGGGTGCTCGCCGACATCGACCGCGCGCTCGCGGAGCATCCGATCAACCCCGATCGGATCTACCTCGCGGGCTTCTCGCTGGGCGGGGACGTCGCGTGGGGGTTGCTCACCCGGCACCCCGAGCGCTTCCGCGGCGCGGTGGTGATGGGCAGCCGCGCGGGCGCGACCGTGCGGAGCGGGACCCTCGCGATGATGAACACGCGGCAGATGCGCCTCGCCTTCGTGATGGGGACCCTCGACGAGTCGCAGCGACGCCGCGGGAGCCAGCGCGCGCGCGAGGCCATGGAGCGCGCCTCCGTCGCGTGCCGCATGCTCGAGTTTCCTGGGGCCCACGAGATGCCTCCGGCCGAGCTGTATGCCGAGGCCCTCTCGTTCGTGCTCGAGCGGACGACGCCGTGAGCCGCTGGCCGATGCCGTCGGCTGTCGCATGCTCGTCGCGATCTCTCGCAGCGAGGTGACCGACGTGGCCCGCACCGTGCTCCAGACGCTCCCTTCCGACCGCCGTCGCATGCACCGCACGCGGGTGCGCGTGCTCTACGGCGACACCGACAAGGCGCAGGTCGTCCACCACGCGCGCTACCTCGACTACCTCGAGGCCGGGCGTCTCGAGCTGCTCCGACACCATGGCCTCGACTACCGCGCGTTCGAGGAGCGCACGAAGCTCGGCATGCCCGTGGTCGAGGCGCACCTCAAGTACCGTGCACCCGCGCGCTTCGACGACCTGCTCGACGTCGAGACCTGGGTGGCGGTCTGCACGCGCGCCAAGGTGATCTTCGAGTCGCGCATCCTCCGGGGCGACGAGGTGCTCGCGGAGGCTGCGATCACCATCGCATGCGTCGACATGGTCGCCGAGCGTGTCGTGAGCGTTCACGAGGAAGTCCGCCGTGCGTGCGTCGGTGGCTGAGGCTCCGCCGAGCACGGCGCGGGGGCGCGGCGCGCGCCCGAGGGCCGCCCTCGCGCTCGTCGGCGCGATGACGTGCTGGGCGTCGTGTACCTGCGGGGAGCCGCCTCGCACCGCGATCCCCGAGCTGCGGATCCATCGCGCGCCCCGCCCGCCCCGCATCGACGGGGACCTCTCGGAGTGGGGCGAGGCCGCCCGCACCGAGGTCTTCGTCGACACGATGGACGGATCGCACGGAGACCTCGCGCCCACCGCGCGCGTGATGTGGGACGAGCGCGCGCTCTACCTCGCGTTCGAGGTGGCCGATCCGTTTCTCCGCAGCGCGGGCGCGCAGCAGGACGCGCATCTCTGGGAGGAAGACTGCGTCGAGCTGATGTTCGACCCCGACGGCGACGAAGAGCGCTACCTCGAGCTCCAGGTCTCGCCGCGCAACGTCGTGTTCGACACCTGGTTCGACACGTACCGCGCGCCGCGGCCGTTCGGTCACGTCGGCTGGTCGAGCGGTCTCGAGAGCGCGGTTCGCGTGCGCGGGCAGGTAGGAGATCAGGCCGCGGACGAGGGCTACGACGTCGAGATCGCGATCCCGTGGCGGGCCTTCTCCGTGGCCGGGCGCGACGGGACACCCCCGCGCGAGGGCGAGACGTTCCGCGCCCAACTCTACGTGCTCGACGCGCGCGAAGAGGGGCAATGGGGCGTGGGCTGGTCGGCCCCGATGGTGGGGGACTTCCACGTGCCGGCGCGCTTCGGGCGTCTGGTGTTCGAGCGATGAGCCGGCCCGGGCGCTCCTTCGGCCCCTCCCGGTGAAGCGGGGCCCCGCTCGATTCGCGGACGCGACACGGCATCCTCGATGCGTCCGCGCCCGGATCTGGTATCCCAGCGCTCCCGGAGGAATCGGATGCGCGCTCTGTCGATCGCTTCACTCGTCGTTCTCGCGCTCGGCGTCGTCGGATGTCGCCGCGAGGAAGAACCATCGTTCCGAGGACGCGACCGCGGCGGGTCCGCCGCGGCTCCGCGCGAGGACCGGGCCACACCGGTCCAGGCCCGTCCAGATCAGGCCCGTCCAGACCGGCCCCTCGGCGAGCAGGCCCGTCCGCAGCAGCCGCGCGTGGCTGCGCCACAAGCGCCTCCGCTCGTCGAGCAGCCCACGCCGCCCGCTCTTCTCAGCCCCTCGGGTGTGACAGGCCGCGCGCCCGAGCGCTTCACCGTCGTGCTCGACACGACCGCGGGCGAGATCCGGATGAACGTCACCCGCGCGTGGTCACCCAACGGGGCGGACCGCTTCTACGCCCTCGTCCGTGCGGGCTACTACACCAACGTCGCCTTCTTCCGCGTCGTCTCAGGGTTCATGGCGCAGACGGGGATCCACGGTGACCCCGCGGTCAACGCCGCGTGGCGCGATGCCAACATCCCGGACGACCCGGTCGCGCAGCACAACACGCGCGGCATGGTGAGCTTCGCGACGGCGGGCCCCGGAACGCGAACGACCCAGTTCTTCATCAACTTCGTCGACAACTCCCGCCTCGATGGCATGGGCTTCTCGCCCTTCGCGCGCATCGAGGACGCCTCCATGGCGGTCGTCGACCGGTTGCACGCCGGCTACGGTGAGGGTGCGCCGGCCGGCCGCGGTCCGATGCAGGCGCGGATGCAGCGAGAGGGCAACCGCTATCTCCGCGCGGAATTCCCGGCCCTCGATTACATCCGCTCCGTACGGATCGCGAACTGATCGGTCGATGCGGACACTTCTCCGACTTCGTCGGGGCCCGCTCCATTCGCGGACGCGAATGCTGCGCGGCGGGTTCCTGCCCGACTTCGTTCGCGAGGATGTATCCTCGGCCCGTCGCGCGCGTGCGCGCTCCGGAGGTACGTCGATGGCGCGGATGAGTTCGGTCCTTCCCCGCTTGGGCCCCGGCCCGTCGGTCTGGAGAGGTTGGATCCTGGGGCTCGCGGTGGCCGCGGCGCCCTCCGTGCTCGGGTGTGACTGCGAGGGCAACACGGTCCGACGCGGGCCCTGTGCAGATCCTTCGCCGCCCGAAGGCTGCGGTCAGGTGTGCACACCTTCGATGCCATGCCCCTCGGGGCTCTTCTGCAACGCGGGCACCTGCAGCGCCGAATGCGCCGAGGGCACCGACCACCGCTGCTCCGCCGGCCGCACCTGCAGCGCGCAAGGGCGCTGCGTGCTCGGGGGCGCGGACGCAGGGGCGATGGCCGAGGACGCGAGCTTCGTCCCCGCCGATTCGAATCTCGGAGACGTGCCCGCCCCCGACAACACGTGCGCGTCCGTGACACTCGACGCGACCCGCGTGATCCCGAACGTGCTGCTCGTCGTCGACCGCTCCGGGTCGATGGAGAGCAACCGCTTCGGCGCCGTGACGCGCTGGCAGGCGCTCGATGGCGCGCTGTTCGATCCAGCCTCGGGGCTCGTCACTGGCCTCGAGTCGTCCGTGCGCTTCGGCATCGCGATGTACTCGAACGACACCCGGACCATGGCGTGTCCCGATCTGTTCACCGTGCCGTGCGCACTCAACAACGCCGAGGCGATCGAGGCGGAGTACACGCTCCGGACGCCGCCGCGCGGCGACACCCCGACCGGCGAGTCCATCTCCGCCGTGGTCGGCATGGTCGACGCGCTCGTGCCCGACCGCAGCGATGCATCGCCGACCTTCTTCGTGCTGGCCACCGACGGCGAGCCGGATCTCTGCGCCGACGGCAGCGCGCTGGAGGAGGGCCGGGCCGCGTCCGTCGCGGCCGTGAACGAGGCCTTCGGGCTCGGCATCAACACCTACGTCGTCAGCGTGGGCGCCGAGGTCTCGGCGACCCACCTCCAAGACGTGGCCAACGCAGGCGCCGGCCGGTCCGGCGCGCCGTTCTACGTGGCGACCGACACCGCGGGCCTCGTCGACGCGCTCCGCACGATCATCCGCGGCGTGGCTTCCTGCGATGTCCGGCTCGAGGGGATGGTGGTCCCGGCGCTGGCGTGCGACGGCACGGTGCGGCTCGGTGCGGAGGCCCTCCGCTGCGGCACCGACTGGATGCTTCTCGACGACGGCCGGACCATCCGGCTGATCGGGCCGGCTTGCGAGCGCCTGCAGGGCTCGGGCGAGACGCTCACCGCGAGCTTCCCGTGCGAGGCCATCCTCGAGTGATTCGTCCGGAGGGCCGAGCGTCCACGCGCACGCCGGAACTCGATTCATTCTCCGTTCCCGAGATGCGATAACAGCCCGCGTGAAGCTGACCCCCTTCGCGTCTCTCGTCGTGTCCGCGCTCGCCGCGATCCACACGTCCGCCTGTGGCGCCGGCGCGGGCGCGGCTCGGCCCCTCGAAGCCCCCGCGCCCCCGTCGGCGCGCTCGGTCGATGCTGCGCTCGCGCAGTTCCCGACGCGGGAGCGGATGAACGCGCTCGTGCGCAGCCTCCCAGCGGCGCCGGCGCACCGCGAGCTCGGCCCCGTCGTCGACCGCTGGGAGATCGAGCCGTCTTCGCTCGCGGGGACACCGGGCGCCTTCGAGCCCGTTGCGTCGACGCTCGTCGGGAGCGAGGGGCGCCTCGAGAGTCGCGCGCCGCTTCGCTGCGCAGCCCGCGAGATCGCGCGCTTCGTCGCGGACCACGCCGAGCTGCCCAACACCTTCCTCGGCGACTACGTGGTCGGCCGCTGCGGCTCGGCGAGCCTGCGCACCGCCATCGCGGTGCGGGCGTTCGAGGTGCGGGGCTACGACGAGGCGCGCCTCGCGAGGGAGACCGCCGCCGAGATCGCGGCGGGCTGGCGCTCCATGGTGGCCGACCAGTCCGGTGGCCTGGGTGTGGCTTCGTTCACGAGCGCGAACCGGGTCGTGGTCGCCCTCGTCGTCGACTCCGACCGCGCGATGCGACTCGCCCTGAGCGGGCCGGTCGAGCCGGTCGATGGGCGGGTGCGCGTCGAGGGCGAGCTGCTCGGGCCGGCGGAGGAGATCCTCGCGCTCACCTCGCGCGGCGAGGCCGATGTCGCGCTCTGCCTCACCTCGCTCGAGGGGACCCGCCTGCGGGTGGACTGTCCTTTCGAGGACACGGATCCCACCGCGTTCATCGAGATCATCACCCGCGAGCCCGGTCGGCTCGTGCCGCGCACCGGGGCGCGCATCGTCGCCGTCGCGGACCCGACCGCGGGGCTCGTCTACGAAGAGCGGTCGCCGGCGGAGCCGCTCCCCGCCGACCCCCTCGAGGCGGTGACGGCCGCGGTGAACTCGCACCGGGCGCGGCTCGGGCGCGCCCCGCTCCGCCTCGAGCCGGTGCAGTCCGACGCGAACCGGCAGGCGGTCGAGGCCTTCTACGCCACGAGCAGCTCGGACGTGCAGGAGGTCGCCGTCCTCTACGCGATGGCGGGCTGGGACGTCCAGGGGACCGTCGTCGGCGGCAACGCCCTCGCGTTCGAGCTCCCCGGGGGGCTCGCGGCCAACCGCTGGGCCTCCTACATCCTGCGTCACCCGTTCGAGCGCTACGCGCTGCTCGATCCCGAGGTCTCGCGGATCGCGGTGGGCGTGAGCGCGACCGAGGGAGCCACCCTCGCGATGGTGAGCACGTACCAGCTGTTCGGCGCCGCCGATCCCGAGGTCGAGCGGGGCCGGGTGCTCACGGCGATCCAGCGAGCGCGGGCCGAGTCCGGCAGAGCTCCCGCGGGGCTCCTGCCGCCCATCCCGGCGCTCGCACGCTGGGCGCAGCGCATCACCGGGGGCGCGGCGGCTCCGACGGAGGCGATGCAGGGTGTCCTCGCCGAGGGCCCGATCGCCGGCGCCGTCGCGACGATGGTGCTGGGTCTGCACGACCTCGATCGCTGGCCCGTTCCTCGCGAGGTCCTCGACGCGCGCGTGCTCGACGTTGCCGTCGCGCACTACCGCGCGGAGGGAGCCGCGTGGGGTCAATACGCGATCCTCTTGGTCCTCGGGAATTGATGCCTGTCGGTGCGTCGACACTGTACGGATGTGCTGGCCTTGATCGTCGGCCCCGTCCGTGACAACGCTCGTACCCCTTTCACCGCCCGCTCGCGCCCCCGTCCGGAGGATGGATGCTGTTCGATTGGGTCTACGGTCTCTTCTCCAACGATCTCGCGATCGACCTCGGCACCGCGACGACCCTCATCTACGTGAAGGGCCGCGGCATCGTGTCTTGCGAGCCGTCGGTCGTGGCTGTGCAGACGGACGCCCGGGGGACGCGCCGGGTGCTCGGCGTGGGCAGCGCCGCCAAGGAGATGCTCGGCCGCACGCCGGGCAACATCCAGGCGATCCGCCCGCTGCGCGACGGGGTCATCGCCGACTTCGAGATCACCGAGGCGATGCTCTCGTACTTCATCAAGCGGGCCACCAACAACCGCAGCACCCTGGTCAAGCCTCGCATCATCATCTGCGTCCCTTTCGGCATCACCGAGGTCGAGAAGCGCGCCGTGAAGGAGTCGGCGGAGGGAGCGGGCGCCCGCGAGGTGTTCCTGATCGAGGAGCCCATGGCGGCGGCCATCGGAGCGGGCCTCCCGGTCACCGAGCCCAGCGGCAACATGGTCGTCGACATCGGCGGTGGCACGACGGAGGTCGCCGTCATCTCGCTGTCGGGCATCGTCTACTCGCAGAGCGTGCGGGTCGGCGGCGACAAGATGGACGACGCGATCGTCGCGTACCTCAAGCGCAAGTACAACCTCCTCGTCGGTGAGCAGACGGCCGAGCGGGTGAAGTGCCAGATCGGCAATGCCTACCCGGGGGACGAGATCGAGACGATGGAAGTGAAGGGGCGCGACCTCGTCGCGGGCGTCCCCAAGACCATCGTGGTGAACTCGGACGAGATCCGGGACGCGCTCTCGGAGCCCATCAGCACCATCGTCGAGGCCGTGATGGGCGCGCTCGAGCGCACCCCCCCCGAGCTGTCGGCCGACATCGTCGACAAGGGGATCGTCCTCACGGGCGGCGGCAGCCAGCTCAAGAACCTCGACGTGCTCCTCCGCGAGGAGACGGGTCTGCCCGTGATGCTCTCCGACGATCCGGTGAGCGCGGTGGTGCTCGGCTCGGGCAAGGCGCTCGATCAGATCGAGCTCCTCCGCGAAGTCACCATCCACTGAGCCGGCGGGGCATGGCGAGCGGCGACGTCGCGTGGCTCTTGTCGCGGGCGGGGATCGCGCTCCCGCACGACGGCGCGATCGACGCGATCGACGCAGTCGACGCGGCGCTCGTCGGAGACGAGGTGCTCGCAGACCTCCTCGCGCGGGAGCTCGGCACGGTCGTGATCGACCTCGACGAGGGGATGCTCGAAGCGGGCGCCACCGAGCTCGTCCCGGAGGCCGTCGCGAGAAAGGCGCACGCCGTCGCCGTCCTCGCGGAGCCCGGTCAGCGCACCATCCAGGTCGCGTTCGCGAACCCGCTCGACGAGCGCGCGGTCTCGGAGGTCGCCGAGGCGACGGGCCTCCGCGTCCAGCCGCTCGTGGCTCCGCTCTCCGGTGTGCGACGCGCGCTCGACCGCGAGTACGGAGGCGCGCCGGTGTCGGAGGCCGTGCTCGCGAGGCGCCAGCGAGAGAGCATGGTGTCGGAGTCGACGCAGCGCCTCGGCAGCGGTCGCCTCAGCGAGCGCACCGACGAGCTCAGGGCGCCGGCGACGGCGCCGCTCGTTCGTATGGAGGCGCGCGCCACGACCGAGCAACGGATGGAGGCGCTCCTGCTCGCCCTCATCGAGCGCGGCGTGCTCACCCGCGCGGACTACCTCGATGCCCTGAGGCGCCTTCTCGAGCGAGAGGGGCGATGAGCGAAGGGCGCGCGTGAAGACGACGTGCAGTCACGCGGGCCGTTCGCGTGCGCGCCACGCGCGAGCGGCCAAGACGATCGGGTGCGGCAGCACGCCGAGCACGAGCGACCACGCGCCGAGCGCGAGAAAGAGCGGCCCGAGCGACGCGTGCGCCCAGCCGTAGTCGTTCACGAGGCGCTCGAGGTCGCCGTCGCCCTGGCGGCCCGTCAAGAACGTCCCGAAGGGGATCGGGCGTAGGCCGGCGCCGATCGCGAGATCGTCCCGCGAGACCGACGCGAGCGCGCCCACCGCCACGAGCGCGCGCGGCCAACGCCAGAAGTCCCACCGCAGGCGCTCGGGG
>JBKDQC010000036.1:0-2097 GCA_046342295.1 Deltaproteobacteria bacterium
GTGCAATCGATGGGTGGGCTCGGGCTGGTCGGCTCCAGGGTGGGCTCTCTGCCCTCGTTCTCCGACGCAGGCGTCCTCGCGCCGCCCGAGCCGGAGGAGGAGCGCGACGCGGCGCTGCGAGCCCGACGAGACGCAGCGAGCGCAGAGCCGAGCGAGCCCGACGCGGGGCTCGACGCGGCGGCCGAGGAGGACGCGCACGAGCCGCCCGATGCGTTCCGCGCGCTCTCACCGCGCGAGATCGAGGATCTCGCGAAGGACGAGCTCGATGCGGCGCGCGCCGACATCGAGCGCGGTGACCGTCGCTCCGCCGCGGCACCCCTCGAGCGCGCGCGCGAGCTCGATCCGGAGAGCAGCGACCTCGAAGAGGTCGAGGCCGCGCTCGCGGCGATGCCGTGAAGTGCGGATGCGGAGGCGCTCCGGCGCGCCGTCACCCTCAGCCGCGTGGGCAACCCATCGCGTTGGTCGCGAGGAGCTCGAGGCGCTGCGTGCCGAGGCCCTCGACCGTCACCTCGAGCGTGACGGGATGCTCCCCCGGCAGGGGGCAGAGCGGCAGGATCTCGTAGACGCGCAGCGTGCTCCCGCAGCGCAGGCGCAACTGCTTCTCATCCATCGCGGTCATGCCGTCGCTCGTGACGCTCGCGGTCGCGCGAATGCAGGTTGGCGTCGCCTCCGCCCCCTCGAGGCGCACCCGGTAGGGGATCATCGCGCCCCCTTGCGGGCCGACCACCAGCTCGACGCGCTGGCCGCTGGTGTACGGCGCGGCCCCGGCGGCGTCCGGCGTGATCACGAAGCGCGTGCTGGCGTCGAAGCTCGTGACGGGCGCGCGACACAGCTCCGCGAGCGCGGGCGGCACGCCGACACACATCGAGGTCTCGATCGTCCACTGGCGGTCGCGGCAGACGTAGGTGTCGCCGAAGGGGGGACCGCCGCAGGTGTAGTACGGGCAGCGGAGCGCTCCGGCGGGGTCCTCGCACGGACCGCCCGACAGGGGCGCCTCCTCGGGACAGCGGGTGTCGATGTCGCATCGCTCGGGCGGGGCGTCGAAGCCCGCGTCGGCCGTGCGCGTCGAGTCCAGGCAACCGACGAGGGAGAGCGTCGCGAGGACGAGCAGCCGGGAGGTGATGCGCGCGCGTCGGTGCATGGTTCGGTCCCTTCGGGGCGCGGAGCTTCGGATCCAACGAGCTGCGCGCAGACCCAGGAAGAGCTCGGTCAGAGCCGGTGGAGCTTGATCGTGTTGGTGCTGGAGGAGAGCGGCCAGCCGATGACCAGCGCGAATTCGTCGCCCTTCTGGCAGATCTTCTCGCGGACGAGGAGGGACGTGGCGAGGCGCAGCGTCTCCTCGAGGTCCTCGGGTGGGATCTCGAGGCGGGGAACGACGCCCCACTCGAGGGCGAGGCGGGTCGCGACCTCCGAGCGCGAGGTGATCGCGATCACGGGTGAGCGAGGCCGGTTCTCGCTGAGGATTCGCGCGGTGCGGCCGTCTCTCGTGAAGGTGACGATCGCCTTGAGCGGAAGGAGGTAGCTCATGCGTGCCGCTGCGGTCGCGGCTGCGTTCGTGAAGCCCCAGCTCTCGGGCAGCGGCGGCAGATCCGAGGCGCCGCGGCCCACGCGGTACATCTCGCGCTCTACCTCTCGCGAGATCGCGTCCATCATCTGGACGGACTCGATCGGATACTTGCCGCTCGCGGTCTCGCCCGAGAGCATGATCGCGTCGGTGCCGTCGAGGACTGCGTTGGCGACGTCGGCCGCCTCCGCGCGGGTCGGCCGCGGGTTGCGGATCATCGAGTCGAGCATCTGCGTCGCGGTGATCACCAGCTTCCCCCGCTCGTTGGCCAGGCGGATCGCCCGCTTCTGCACCAGCGGCACCTTCTCGGGCCCGAGCTCGACCCCGAGGTCGCCGCGGGCCACCATGATCCCCTCGCAGCGCTCGATGATCGCGGTGAGGTTCTCCACCGCCTCGGGCTTCTCGATCTTCGCGATGACCGGCGTGCCGCGGGCGATGCGCTGGGCGTCGCGGACGTCCTCGGCGCGCCGCACGAAGGAGAGCGCGAGGTAGTCGACCTTCAGCTCCTCGACCGCGAAGACGAGGTCCTCGCG
>JBKDQC010000037.1:0-9279 GCA_046342295.1 Deltaproteobacteria bacterium
CAGCAAAGCCGACGTCGATCTCAACGTCGTCGCGACGGGTGGGGGCGCGCTCGTCGAGGTGCAGGGCACGGCCGAAGGCCCGCCCGTGCCGCGCGAGCATTTCGACGCGCTGATCGATCTCTCGCTCGCGTCCATGCCGCAGCTCATGAAGGCGCAGCGCGACGCGCTCGCGGCCGCAGGCGTAGATCTCGAGCTCCTCGGCCGCTAGGGCGCGCGATGCGGATCGTCGTCGCCACCAAGAACCACGGCAAGCTGCTCGAGCTGAGACAGATCCTCTACCTCCCGCACCTCGAGCTCGTCGGCGTGGACCAGGGCGGGATCGAGCTCCCCGACGTCGAGGAGACGGGAGACACCTACATCGACAACGCCCTCCTCAAGGCGCGCGCCATCGCCGCCCTCACAGGCGGGCTCGTCCTCGCGGACGACAGCGGCATCGCGGTCGACGCCCTCGGCGGTGAGCCGGGTGTGCGCTCCGCGCGCTACGCGGGAGACGCGGGTCCGCGCGCGAACACCCAGAAGCTGCTCGCCGCGCTCGCCCACGTACCGGACGCCGCACGCGCCGCACGCTTCCGATGCGCGATCGTCGTCGTGCACGGCGCGCGGCCGGGACATCCAGTGGTCGTCCAAGGCAGCTGCGAAGGCTCGATCACGCGCACGCTGCGGGGCGGCGGCGGCTTCGGCTACGACCCGGTCTTCGAGCTCGACGCCGCCGAGCTCACGACCCTCCCCGGCCGAACCACGCGAGACCGCCTCACCATGGCCGAGCTCGAGGAGGGCGAGAAGAACCTCGTGTCCCACCGCGGTCGCGCGGTGCGGGCCCTGCGCGCGCGCTGGGATGAGCTCGCGGCGCTCGCGTACGGCGGAGAGCCCAACGCGGAGTGAGCCTGCGCCTCGAACGTGGAGGGCAGACCTGCGATGTGTCTCGAAGACACACGATGTGTCTCGAAGACACACGATGTGTCTCGAAGACACACGATGTCTCGGGACAGACACACGATGTATCTCGAAGACACACGATGTGTCTCGAAGGCACATGCCCCGCAGACGCGCCGCATGGGCCTCACGCCGTTGGATCGCGCCGCGACGCGCCGCTCGCGCACTCCTCGGGGCCGTCGGCGCGCTCGGCCACTGGGAAGGTGATCACGAAGACGGCGCCGCCGCCCTCGCGGTCCTCGCACCGGATGGAGCCGCGGTGCGCGAGCACGATCTGCTGCGTGAGCGGGAGACCGAGGCCCGTCCCGCGCTCCTTCGTCGAGTAGAACGCGTCGAACATTCTGGCGCGTACGTCCTCGGGCACGCCCTCGCCCCGGTCGGCGATCCTGACGACCAGACCGTCACCCTCACGGCGCACCGACACGTCGATGCGCCCGCCGCCCTGCATCGCCTCGCGCGCGTTGCGCAAGAGGTTCAGCATCGACTGGCGGATCTGCGCTTCGTCTGCCGACACGAGCGGCAACTCACCCTGGACCTCGAGGACGAGCTCGATCCCCGCCTCCTCCATCTCGCGGCGCACGAACGCGGCGACCTCGCGCGTGAGCGCGCCGAGGTCCTCCAGCTCGAGCTTCGGCGAGGGCAGCCGCGCGAGCCGGAGGTACTCCTCGGTGATCGAGCCGAGGCGATCGACCTCACGCCGGATCGACCCGAGCAGCTTGGCGATCTCGTCCCGACGCGGCGCACCTGCGTCGCCACGGGCGAGCGCGATCTCCTCCTCGAGCATCTCGGTGTTGAGGTGGATCGACGTGAGCGGGTTGCGCACCTCGTGGGTCACGTGCGCGGCCATGCGCCCCATCGCCGCGAGGCGCTCGGAGCGAATGACGCGGTCGGCCGCCTCCCGGAGCTGTTGGTCGCGCGCGCGGAGGGCTTCGACCATGCGCTCGAGCTCGATCGCGAGGCGGCCGATCTCGTCGGTGCGGTTCGGGGCGACGACCGGCGCCCGCGCCGAGAGGTTGCCGCGCGCCACCTCGAGCACGCGCGCCTCGAGGCGCGGCAGCGGCGCGAGGAGCCGACGCGCCCAGAGCGAGACGGCGAGCCCGAAGAGGAGCCAGAGCACCGTCATGTCGGCTGTGACGATCACCGAGCGCGACTGCTCCTCGGCCGCGACGGAGCTGATCGCCGCCACGCGCCGCTGGATGTGGTCGAACGAGCGTCGGAGGTTGTGCGTCAGCGTGCGGTCCTGCTGGCGAAGCGTGTCGAGCGCGTCCTCTGCGTCGCTGCGGTCGCCGCGCTCGAGCGCGCGGAAGTAGCCGTCGAGCGGTTCGGTCTCCGAATAGCCTCGCTGCACCTCCCCGAGCAATTCGCTCAGCTCCGCGAGGAGGAGCGCGTCCTCGCCGGACGGCTCGAGACGCTGCGATCGGGCCACGTGACCGAGCGCAGCCTCGATCGAGGCGGGCATCACGACGCGCACGGCGCGGCTGACCCACTCCCGCGAGGCCGACGAATCCGGCTCGTTCAGCATGCGCGCCAGCATCGAGCCGTACGCAGCCTGATCGCTTCGGGCGCGCGCGAGCGTGAGCGCCAGTGGCAGATATCCCTCGTGGAGAAGGCGCAGCGTCCGCGCGCTCCGCTGGTGGGTGATCACGCTCGTCACCGAGCCCACGAAGAAGGCGAAGAGCAGCGAGAGCAGGGCCGCGAGGATGCGCGTCGGAATGGTGAACCGCGCCCGAGCCCGCGGGGCCGAGGTCGCGGGGGCGTCGCGCTCCCCGGGGGACGGCACCGAGAGCGGGGCCGCGAGAACCGAGGTCGGGCTCGTCTCGTCGGTCTTCGGCGGGGCGCTCGACATGGGCCTCACAACCTACCGTGAACAGGGCGGACCCGGGAGCGAGGCGGAGCTGGGCCTCCGCGAAGGAGTGGCTGCTCGGGCGGTGTGGTCATCGACTTCGACCTCGACCCGCGTTCCCCTCGACGGAACATCGCGAGGGCGGCGGAGGTCTCCGGCCTGCGCCGTTTGCTCGGTGTCTCGACGCGAAGCGGGCGCCGTGAAAGGCTAGATCCATGTCCTACCCGCGCGTCGTCTACGCGTCCTACGACGGCTTCCTCAAGACGACGCTCGAGACCTACTGGTCCAAGCGCCGCAACCAGATCCACTTCGTGGCGCTCCTCCTCGCATCCCGCGAGGCGTGGGAGGTGGCCTGGGGCGGGGTGACGGCCCCAGGCTCGGGGCAGAAGGCGCTGACGGGCGCGGCGGGCGCGGCCGCGATCTACGTCGCGCTGCGCCTCTTGATCGGGGGACCGATCGGCCTCGTGCTCACGGGCGTGTCGATCGCGTCGCTCGTGACCCTCTACGTGCAGAACCACCGTCGCATCTGGGACCAGCAGGAGCGCTACAAGAAGCTCATCGCCGCGTACCGCGTGAAGTACGACCAGATCAAGGCGAAGTACGTCGAAGGGCTGATCGACGAGCCGCAGCGCGACCTGATGATCGATGGCCTCATGAACCGCTTCTTCGAGGACATCGACGCGGATCCCGAGGCGACCCACACGCCAGGGATCGGGCCCAAGAGCACGTCGAGCTGACAAGCAAGCACCGCGAGAACACAGCGCTCCCATCTCCATCGCTCGCTTGGCAAGCCGTCGTCGCGCGCCCTCGCGCAGCCCCTGGCGCGGGCGGAGGACCGCTCGGTACGATGCCCCATGAAGATCGGGATCCTCACGTCGGGCGGTGATGCTCCGGGAATGAACGCAGCGATCCGAGCGGCGACGCTCGTGGCCGCGCAGCGCGGCATCGAGGTCGTGGGCTTCGAGCGAGGCTGGGTAGGCGTCGTCGACGGCAAGCACCGCGCCCTCACGCGCGCGAGCGCGAGCGCGGGCTCCGGGCTCGCCCCGACGCACGAGGTCGACACGTGCGGCTCGCTCGGCGGGAGCATCCTGGGCTCGGCGCGCAGCAAGCGCTTCTACGCAGCCGAGGGACGCGCGCAGGCGGCGGCCACACTGCGCGCCCTCGGGGGGGTGGCGAGCCTCGTCGTGATCGGGGGCAACGGCTCGCTCACGGGCGCACACGCGCTCTCGAGCGAGCATGGCGTGCGCTACATCGGCATCCCGGCCTCGATCGACAACGACATCGGCTGCACCTCGACGTGCATCGGTGTCGACACGGCGCTCAACACGATCGTCGAGGCCTGCGATCGGATCAGCGACACGGCGCGCGCGCACCGGCGCGCCTTCGTCGTCGAGGTGATGGGGCGACAGTCCGGCTACCTGTGCATGGCGGCGGCCATCGCGGCGGGCGCCGACGCGGCGCTCTTCCGCGAGGCGGGGCGGAGCGAGGACGAGCTCGTCGACATCGTCGCGAGCGCGGTCACAAAAGGCTTCGCCGACGACCGGGGCAAGCAGCGCGTGCTCGTGCTCAAGGCCGAGGGCATCGAGGTCCCCTGCACCCGGCTCGTGCGCCGCGTGCAGGAGAAGCTCGAGGCGAGCGCCCCCGACCTCGAGATCCGAGCGACGGTGCTCGGGCACCTCGTGCGCGGCGGCAATCCATCGTTTCTCGATCGGATGGTCGCCGCGCGCTTCGCGCTCGCCGCCGTGACGGCGCTCGCGGAGGGCGCGAGCGGGGAGATGGTCGCGTGGCAGAGCCCACTCGAAGGCGGTGGGCGCACGGTCGCCCGGAGCGTGACGCGCTGGCCGCTCGCGAAGGTGCTCGAAGAGACCAAGGCTCTCCTCGACGGCAACAGCAAGGTCGTGCAGCAGCGCGTGGCGCTGATGCATGCTGCGGCAGGCGTCCTGGCGCTCTGACCCTGCCGGAATCGAGAAGCCGCTCTCCTGCGAAGCGGGCCGCCTCGAGACAGATTCAGGGCGCGAGGACGTGCTCGAGGGACTCGCCGAGCGCCGGATCGGCGCTGCGCGCCTCGGCCGCGAAGGACCGCGCCTCGCGCGCGCGGCCCGCGAGGACGAGGGCCCGGACACGGAGCACGCGGGCGCGGCCGAGCGCCGGCACGCTGCGTGTCACGGTGAGGGCCCGCGCCGTGGTGGACAGCGCGCGCTCCCGATCGGCGCGCTCGAGGGCCGCCTCGGCGACTGCGAGCGCCGATTCGACGCCGTGCGGATCGAGGAAGCGCACCCGCTCCTCGAGCGCGAGCACACGGTCCCAGCCGCCACGCGACACGAGCAGGGTGAGCAGCGCGCCGAGCGCGCCTCGGTCGTGCTGGTCGAGGCTGATGACGCGCTCGAGGGACTCCTCATGGGCACGGGCGTCGTGGTCTTCTTCGGCGAGGTCGGCGAGGCCCCGCCAAGGCACGACATCCACGGGATCGAGCGTGGTGGCGCGCCTCAGTGCCGCCACGGCCCGGGGGCGCTGCGCGGCGCCGCGGGCCGCGCGGGCCTCGAGCAACGCGATCCGCGGTCCGTCGTGCCCATGCGCACGCAAATCGTCGACGTGCGCGAGCGCACCCGCGCCATCGCCCGAGGCGAGCGCGATCTCCCCGAGGAGCAGATGCGCGGTGGGCTCGTGCGGATCGAGGCGGAGCGCCTCCCGCAGCGCGGGCTCGGCCTCGTGCGGCTGGCCGTGCGCGATGAGCGCGGCGCCGAGGCGCGCCTGCGCCCCGGCGTCGCTCGGCCGCTGCGCAGCCTCCCTGCGGACCGCCGCGGTGTCCTCGAGGCGCGAGGGCTCGACGTCGAAGTGCGCGGCGTAAGGGGCGAGGCGCGCGCGCTCGGCTGCGCGCCAGTCCTGATCGAGCTCGTCGATCGACACGCGGAGCACACGCTGGATCACCTCCGACGTCGCCTGCCCCTCGCCCCAGGCCCGCAGCATGCGTGGCATCACCGCGAAGCCGAAGCGCTCGGCGATGTAGCCCACGAGGCGGGTGCCCGCGTAGTAGGCGGTCATGACGTCTTCGGGGCTGCGCGCATGCGTGAAGGCCTCGTTCATCCGCGAGAGCGGCGGGAGCGCGCCGGAAGCGAGCGCGCGCGCGAGCTGTGCATCGTTTTCGCGGCGCCATTCCGGGCGTGCCATCACGGTCTCGTGCTCGGCGAGGCCCTCGGTGAACCAACGGGGCACGCGGTTGCGCGAGAGCTGGATGTGAAAGACGTGCGCGAGCTCGTGCGTCATGATCTGGGCCCAGTCGAATTCGCCGGCGCGCGGCGACAACGCGGTGATCACCTGACCGAAGCACACGCCCTGCACGCCGAGGTTCGGCAGCCCCTCGGTGCGCACCGAGAAGTGCTGCCGGGTCGAGAACATCTCGACGTGCACGGGGCCCCGCGGCGTGAAGCCGTAGCGCCGCCGCATCTCGACGAAGACGCCCTCGAGGTAGGGGATCTCGACGGCCTCGAGCACCGGTCGCTCGTCGCGGTGGAAGCGGAAGCGCAGCGCGCGGCCCTCGACCCACTCGTAGCTGGGCCTGATGACGTCGTCCCAGAGGTTGAGCGTGTTGAACGTGCGCACGTTGTAGCGGTCGCGCCGGAAGGCCGCGCGGAGCTGCGCGATGCCTTCATCCTCCTGCCCGAGACGAAGCAAGTTCGTGCCGCGCGTGGCCATGGCGCGCGCGTCGCCGGGATCGATGCGCAGCGCCTCGTCTGCGAGGCGCACGATGTCCGGGTAGCGGTGCTCCCAGTCCGCGTGCTCGGCCACGACGGTGTAGAGCTCGGAGTGCGTCGGATCGACGGCGAGCGCCGCGGCGACCGCGCGCTCGAAGCCGCGCGTGTCCTCGGCGAGGAAGCGCACGGCCGCCCGCATCGAGAGCGCGTCGAGGTCCTGCGGGTCGGTGGCGAGCGCGCGATCGAGGTGGGCGTCGGCTTCCTCGAAGCTCAGCGAGCGCAGCGCGATGCTCGCGCGCAGCACGTGGACCGCCGGCATCGCGGGGTCGACGGCGCCGGCGGCGTCGAGCGCTTCGCGCGCGCGATCGAAGTCGAAGCCCTGGGCCAGGGCGATCCGCGCCGCGAGCACATGCACGCGCGCACTGTTCGGGGCGGCGGCCGCGGCGTCGCGCAGGCACTCCTCCGCGTGGCCGGCGTCGTAGTGAGACAAGTAGAGCTCCGCCCACTCGAGCTGTGTCTCGGCGCGCTGGCGATCCACGCGGCTCGACTGCCCGAACGCATCGTTGGCGTCGTGCGCGGAGCCGAGCATGGCGGCCGCCATGGCGACGTAGGCCAGCCCCTCGGCGTCGCGCTCGCCGATCGCCTCGTCGTTGTACGCGCGGACGAGCTGCATGAGGACAGCGCGCGCCTCGGTCGCGCGCCCGCGGCGAAGGAGGGCCCGGCCGAGAAATACGCGGGCGCGGTGCGCGGCGGGCTCGGTCGCGATCGCGCGCAGGAGCGAGACGGCGTCCTCGATGCGACCGCGACGGAGGTGCGCTTCGGCCTCGAGGGTGATCGCAGCGAGGCGCTCGACCCCGCTCGCGCGGGCGCTCGCTTCGCGGGCCACGGCGCCGGCCTCGTCGTAGCGGCCAGTCTCGAGAAGGACGCGGCCGAGACCGAGTCGCGCACGGCGCGGCTCGTCGCCGCGCGCGCTGCCGAGGGCTGCGCGGAACGACGCCTCCGCCGCGCGGTAGTCGCTGCGAGCGAGCGCCACCTCCGCCTGCGCCAGAGGATCGACGGCCTGCGCATACGCAGGGGGCCCACCCCCGGCGGCCGCGAGCGACAACGTGACGACCACGGCGCGCGCGGCCAGGAGCAGGCGGGGTGACGTGGTTCGCGGCATCGCGGCCTGGGACGGATCTCGCGCGGGGCGCATTCGCGTCATCATCGCATGCACGGATGCGACGCGGCGATGCGGAGGATGTCCCGGGCCCACACGGAGCTCTCGACAGGCACGCCCTCGTCTCGGTCGATCCACGAGAACGACGTGGACATGATGGGCCTGCATGCGTGCGCCGACCACGCCGCACGAACTCCACGCCGCACCAGATCGTGTTCGCGACGAGCGACCGCGCGCGCCGCGGTGGCCTCGCGGATCGCGTTCCAGGACCTGCTGCGCACGCGAGGCCGGAAACGGGCCCGCACAGGCTCCCCGTCGCCGGCCCGCCGCGCGCGGACAGCGTCAGCGCTGCTTCGGCTCCTCGACCGGAGCGTCGGCCTTGCGGCTGGCACCCTTGACCGCTTCGCTCACGTCGTGCGCCGCGTGCTTGACGGCCTCGCTCACGTCGTGCGCCGCATGCTTGGCCGCGCCGCCCACGTCCTGCGCCGCGTGCTTGGCCTTGTCGACCGCTGCCGTGGTCGCGGCCTTGACCTTGGTCGACGCGGTCTCCGCGAGATTCTTCGCGTCCTTGGCCGCCTCGCCGAGGACCTTCTTGCCCTCGTCCACCGCCACACCGGCTTTCTGGGCCGCACCCGAGGTGCCCGCCTTGAGATGCTCGAGCCCCGCCTTGGCCTTGTCCTTCAGGTCGTTCACGGTTTCCTCCTTCAGTTGCGAGGTTGGTAACCCCGAAGACGGGTTCTACGCGCGAGCACCGGAGTCCCAAGGTCACCGCGCGTGCCCGCGCGACCGGGCGGCGCGAAGCGCGAGGGAATGGGGCACGAAGACCGCGGCGATGGGGACGAGCGCACAGATGATCAGACTGGCGGGACCGCTGACCAGCGCGAGCGGCATCGCGACCGCGTAGAGGACCGGCGGCCCGAGGGCCAGCGCGGCGTAGCGCGCAATCAGGCGGCGCGGCATCGAGGGGTCGACGAGCTTTCGCTCGTGGGTCGCGTGTCTCCACGTCGCGTAGTGCACGAGCCCCGTGACCATGAGGTGCGCGCAGTACACGAGGTTGGCGATGAGGGCGTCCGCCTGCTCGAGGTGCTCGCCGAGCAGCGCGGCCGTGAACGGGAGCGCTGCGACGAGGCTGAGGAAGAGCATCGTCTCCCAGAGGAGCACGTGGTCGGCGCGCCGGATGAAGTGGAGCTGTGCTTGCTGGCCCATCCAGTACCCGCCGAGCACCAGGAAGGTCGTCCCGTAGCCGAGGAAGCGTGGCCACAGGTCCACCAGGGCCTCGACGAGCGCGACCGGGCCGGCGGTGGGTGGTGGCACGGGCAGGCCGAGCACGAGCAGGGTCATCGCGATGGCGAAGATCCCGTCGCTCAGCGCCTCGATGCGCGTGGTTCGGAGCGGCTCCACCCCGGACAGGTCGGGGTCGACCCTCTCGCGTGGTGCGCCTTCCGGAGATGGCTCGTGGGGTGCGCTGCTTGCCATGACGACCCTTCGTCGGCGAGTAGCCCACCGAAAGGGACCGGACGCAACCGAGCGCGCAGCGGAGAACGTCGGGCGGCACGTCGTGCCCGAGGGCGGCCGTGCGGCACGTCACGGTCTCGCGGTGCGGCGAGGTGCTCGGAGGCCGCTTGTCGAGGCATCGACGACGAATCTCCGCA
>JBKDQC010000038.1:0-2203 GCA_046342295.1 Deltaproteobacteria bacterium
GGCGCTACGACACCGGAGCGGAGGTCATCACGATGCGAGCCCATGCGTTGAGCCACCGCTGGACCCGAGCGGCCGAACTCGCGATGCCCAAGTCCAAGGTTCAAGTTCGTGCCGCGTGATCAGGATGAGAACCGCACCCGTTGAGCCACCGCTGGACCCGAGCGGCCGAACTCGCGATGCCCAAGTCCAAGGTTCAAGTTCGTGCCGCGTGATCAGGATGAGAACCGCACCCTCTCGGGCCCTCGCGGGTCTTTCATGCGGGCCCTCGGCCCTCCTCGGGGTCGAGCTCGCAGGTCATCTCGAGCATCGTGGGGCGGAACCCGAGCTTCGCGAAGAGGCGCTGCGCCCGTACGTTGGGGCTCGCCGAGTGGAGCACGATGCGCGGCAGGCCGCGCGCGCGCGCGATCTCCTGGAAGCGCCGCACGAGGGCCTCGCCGACGCCGCGCCCCTGCGCCTCGGGCACCACGAGGAGGTCGTGCAGCGCCGCGTGTCGATCGAGGAGCAGGTTCCAATCGCGTCCCTCCATGCGGCCATAGAGGTACCCCAGCATCGGAGCAGGCGAGGCCGGCACGTCGGGCTCGGCGACCAGCAAGACCGCCTCGGCGTGCCCGAGCTCTCGCCCGAACCACTCGCGGTAGCCGCGCTCCACGTCGCGGGGAAGAACGAAGCGCGCCGCGTCGTACCCGTGGTGCTGGCGGACGAGCTCGGCCGCGAGCGCCCCGAGCGCCACCAAGTCGCCAGCGGTCGCAGATCGAACACGGATATCCTCGGAGGGGCCGCCCGCGCGGCCGTGATTGAATGAAGACGGGGCGGTCATCGTCCCGAGCCTACCGCCCCGGAGCCCACATGACCTTTCGCTCGAGCCTGACCCGCCTCCTCACCCTCTCCCCGATCGTCGCCGTCCTCCTCGCCGCGGGCTGTCTCCCGCGCCGCGCCTACGACCCCTGCGTGATCAACGCCGACTGCCCCGCGGGCACGCAGTGCCTCACGATCACCGCGAGCTCGGACCGGATGTGCACGTCCTCGTGCGGCTCGGACGCGGGCTGCCCGCTCGACCGCTTCGGAAGCAACGGCCGCTGTCTCTCCTTCGACGGAGGCACGAGCGCGACCTGCTGGCAGGCCTGCGCGCTGAGCGCGGGGGGCTCGGAGTGCCCGGTGGGCTACGGCTGCTTCGACTCGGACGCCACCGGCCGCACCTTCCCGCCGATCTGTCTGCCCCGGAGCGGCCCGACCGCCACGCAGCGCCCCTACGAGACGTGCGCGAGCAGCGCGGAGTGTCTCGGCTCCACGCGCTGCCTCAGCATCACCGCACGAGGCGACAGCATCTGCACCGACTACTGCGGCAGCGACGCGAGCTGCCCGCTCGACCGCTACGGCGCGGCCGCGCGCTGCTTGTCGTTCGACGGTGCCACCACCTTCAGCTGCTTCCAGGCCTGCAACCCGAGCGCGGGGGGCAGCGAGTGTCCCCGGGGCTTCTCGTGCCGCGAGAACGACGGCGTCTCGAGCTTCCCGCCGATCTGCCTGCCATGACCGCCCTGCCTGCGATGACGGCCCGGCCCATCACGACCGATCGGCCCATCACGACCGATCGGCGCGCCGTGACGATGGCGTGGGTCGCGATCACAGCCGTCGGGGCGAGCCTCGCGCTCGCCCTCGCGGGCTGCCCCTCGCGGGGCGTGCCGAGCTACGACCCGTGCCGGAGTGGAGAGGCCTGCGAGGACGGGCCGAGCCGCTGCATCGAGATCGTCTACCCGGGCCCGAGCGGCGAGGGCGTCGGCTCGATGTGCACCCTCCAGGGCTGCGCCCGGGACGCAGACTGCCCCTTCGACCCGCGCGGTGAGCGGGGCCGATGCCTTCTCTTCGCCGGCGCCCCGAGCACCTGCTTCGAGGCGTGCGCGCGGGCAGGCGACTGCGCCCTCGGCTGGTCGTGCCAGGCGCTCGCGCCCGCGGGCGGAGGCACCCTGAGCGTCTGCGTGCCCGCGGCGCCGTGAGCCGCCGGGCGAGAGAAACAGTAGTCGTCGTGACGGGTTACGATCAAACAGGGTGCAGCCCGTGAACGGGTACACGCGATGCGCCATCGCGGCAGCGGTCCATGGCAGCCACTCTCCCAGAACGCAGCCTGCACGAAGTGCCACGAGGTCGACCGTCGGCCCGTTGCGCACACCAACTTCGCGGAAGAGCCCTCGCGTCACGTCGACGCTCC
>JBKDQC010000039.1:0-6791 GCA_046342295.1 Deltaproteobacteria bacterium
CGCCTGCGGGATCTTCGCGCAGGTAGGCCTCGAAGTGCCGCTCGGCCTCGCTCCCGCGGGCGCGCACTCCGAGAGCGAACGCCGCGCGGGCGGCGGTGCCGGAGCCCGCGAAGCGTCGCCGAACGGCCTCGTAGGCCGCGCGCGCGTCGTCCGGATGACCCGCGAAGCGCGCGACGTCGCCGAGTCGGACGAGGCGCGCTGCCGGCAGCTGCGCGTAGAGCGTGGTCAAGCCGACGTGCGAAGCGGCGTCGTAGCTCGCCTCGTACTCGCCACGTGCCTCGAGCACGGCCCAGTCGTCGGCCGAGGCGCGCTGCCCGCTCCGCGTTCGGTCTCTCGGCCCTCGCTCGCCCGGGGCACGCGCGTCCTCCGCGCGTGGGTCGGCGTTTGTTCGCTCCTCGAGCGCGCCCGAGGCTCCTCTGCCGTCGCCATCGCCCGGCTCCCCGATCGGCTCCGAGGTCGTGCGTGCGCCCTCTTCGGGCCAGCGGAGCGACTGACCCGCGACCAGGGTGCGCGGCGGCAAGCCGGGGCCGTGCACCCGCACGCTGCCGTCGTGCATCGTGAGCCCGAGTCGCCCGCCTGCGGGGTCCCAGGCGAGGTCGAAGCGCGTGCCGGTGACCTCGACGACGTTGGGCCCGGCCTCGAAGCGCCAGGTCGTGGCGTCTCGATGCCGGATGGACGCGGCGACGGAGCCTCGCTCCACCACGACGGATGCGCCGTTCGCGTGGGTCTCGGTCACGCGGAGCACCGCGCCTCGCGCGCCGAGGACACTGCTGCCGTCCGAGAAGGCCAGCGCACGCTCGACCGTGCCCTCGATCGGGGCGCCGACTGCGCCGGCAACGCCATCGACTTCGAAGCCGATCGCGGGCTCGCGCGGGCTGGCGGGTGGCTCGCCGGGCGTGCTCGCGCCTTCCCCGGGCAGGTGGCCCCCGGGCAGGTGGCCCCCGAACAGGCGGCCCCCGAACACGTGGTCCCCGAACAGGTGGTCCCCGAGCAGGCGGTCCCCGAGCAGGCGGTCCCCGAGCAGGCGGTCCCCGAGCGTTCCGACGCCGAGGAGGGCGGCGGCGGCGGCGGCCGCGGCGACGAGCGCGCGCGCACCCCGCGGCCCACGCCGCGCGCGCGGCCGCGCGAGGACGGCGTCCACGTCGAGGCGACCCCGCGCGGACGCGTTCGCCGACGCGACGCGCGCACCGAGCGCGCTCAGGTCGTGGTTCGGGTCGTCCGTCACGGGCGTTCTCCTCCGAGATGATGACGCAGGCGGGCGTCACGCGCTGCGCGTGTCCGGAAGCGATCTTCCGCGGCGCGCAGCACGCGCTTGGTCGTCGCGAGAGAGAGCTCCATCGCGTCTGCCACTTCGGGCAGGCTCATCCCCTCGACGAAGCGGAGCGCGAAGGCCGTGCGCTCGCGCTCGGGAAGCCCGTCGAGCACCTCGTACGTCGCCCGCGCGAGCTCGCGGTCCTCGGCCGAGAGGCCCGGCGCCGCCGGAGGCTCGGGCTCTTCGTCGAGCCAGCCGAAGTAGCGCAGCCACCGCTGCCGCCCTGTGCTCCGGAGGTGCGTGCGGGCGCGGTGGACCGCGACCCGGGTGATCCAGCCCCGCAGTGCCGCCGGCTCGCGGATCTGCGCGAGATCCCGGAACACCACGAGGAAGACATCCTGCGCGAGGTCCTCGAGCGGCGCCCGCGCGCCGACCACGTTGTGGAGCACGCCCGCGACGTGCGGCGCGTAGCGCTCGACCAGCGCGCGCCGGGCCGACGCGTCCCCCGCCCGCGCGCCGGCCACGAGCGCCTCGTCGCCCGGCGGGGGGACGAGGCGCAGCACGGCGGCGGAGGGGCGAGAGGGGGTCAAGGCGGGGCTCCTGCCGATGATGGCGCCTGATGGGTCCGGATCGGCTCACGTTTTTCTGCGAGGCCCCGTGCCAGGAGGGTTCACGCCGAGAGTCGGCCGCCTGACCGCGGGGCAGGATGCCCAGCGCGCTCGCCGCAGCGCGCGGCTGAGCGGTGCCTGCGACGAGAGGCTCACCCGCGTCCACCGGGGTATGGTCCCCGCGATGAGTCACGGTCGGCGACGCTGGGCCCTCACTGCGCTCTGGGTGCTGGGCGCGGGCTTCGCGATCGGCGTCTTCGTGCTGCGGCGCGACTTGCTCGAGGAGCTTCTCGCGGGCGCGACCGGGGCCTCGCTCTTCGTCGGGGGCGCGGTCTACCTCGCGCTCGGCTGCCTGCGGAGCTTCACGCTGATCCCCGCGACCTCGCTCGTGCTGCTCGGGACCGTGCTGTTGCCGCCCGCGATCCTCTTTCCGCTCACGCTCGTCGGGATCCTCGTGTCGTCGGCGGCCGTGTACTACTTCGCCGAGGCCCTCGCGCTCGACGAGCTGCTCGAGCGACGACACGCCGGACAGCTCGCCCGCGTCCGCGCGCTGCTCGAGCGGCATGGGTTCCCGATCGTCGTCGGCTGGGCTTTCTTTCCCCTCGTGCCCACCGACCTCGTCTGTTACCTCGCGGGAGTCATCCGCATGCCCATCGCGGTGCTCTTGCTCGGGGTCGGACTCGGCGAGGGCGCGATCTGCGGCCTGTACATCTTCGTCGGGGACTCGCTGCTCCGCGCGATCGGCTGGCGCTGACGCGACGGGGTGGATGCGACGGGGCTGACGCGCCCGCGCTGAAGCGTCTGCGTTGACGCAGTGCGGCGGGCGATTCCGCATGCGGCGCGCCTTTCCTGCTTCATGCTGGACGTTTCGTCTTCCCGGACGCCCCCCGCACCGCAGCAGCACCGAGCCCCATGAACCGAGCCCATCGCGCCGTGATCCGCGGCACCGGAGTCTTCACCCCCGCGCACCGCATCTCCAACGACGAGCTGGTGGCTTCCTTCAACGAGCACGTCCGCCGCGAGAACGCTCGCAACTCAGAGGCCATCGCCGCGGGCACCGCCAAGGCGCTCGCGCCCTCGAGCGTCGAGTTCATCGAGAAGGCGTCCGGGATCCGCGCGCGCTACGTGATGGACCGCTCTGGGATCCTCGACCCCGATCGGATGGCGCCGAGCCTGCCCGAACGGCCCGAGAGCGAGCTGTCGCTCCAGGCGGAGATGAGCGTGGAGGCCGCGCGCGAAGCGATCGAGCGCGCAGGCTGTGGGCCGCGCGACATCGACCTCGTGATCGTCGCGTGCTCGAACACGCAGCGCCCCTACCCTGCGATCGCCATCGAAGTGCAGCACGCGCTCGGCATCGAGGAGGCGTACGCGTACGACATGAACGTCGCTTGCTCGTCCGCGACCTTCGGCATCCAGAACGCGGCCGACGCGGTGCGCTCGGGATCCGCGAGGCGCGTCCTCATGGTGAACCCGGAGATCTGCTCGGGTCACCTCGATTTCCGCGACCGCGACTGTCACTTCATCTTCGGCGACGTCTGCACGGCCGTGGTGATCGAGCGCGGCGATCTCGCCACGGAGGACGGTCGCGGCGGCACCTGGGAGATCGTCTCGAGCCGCCTCCGCACGGCGTTCTCGAACAACATCCGCAACGACTCCGGTTTCCTCGACCGCTGGGACGGCTCGAGCCCCGGCGCCCGAAACAAGCTCTTCCACCAGGAGGGGCGCAAGGTCTTCAAGGAGGTCTGCCCGCTCGTCGCTGCGCAGATCCTCTCGCATCTCGAGGAAGCGGGCGTCCCCGTCGAAGACATCCGCCGCCTCTGGCTCCACCAGGCGAACCTGCAGATGAACGAGCTGATCTCGCGCCGGGTGCTGGGGCGCGAGCCGAGCCGCGAGGAGGCGCCCGTGGTCCTCGACGAGTACGCCAACACCTCGAGCGCCGGCTCGGTGATCGCGTTCCACAAGCACCGCGACGACTTGGAGGTGGGCGCGACGGGCGTGCTCTGCTCGTTCGGGGCGGGCTACTCGATCGGCTCGGTGATCCTCCGCCGCTGCTGACGGGGGCTGAGCCGCGGCGGGGGCTCGATTTCGACTTGGACCTCAAGCCGACGGCCTCTCTACCCGGACGTCGTGCCCGGCCCTGACCTCGCGTCTGCCCTCGGCCCCTCTCCTTTCGGCCCACGGCGACCGTATTGATAGAACACGGGGCCCGCGGACATGGGCCTGTGAGACCATGACGATCCTCGCTCTCGTCCTTGCCTCTGCCGGCACCAGCGATGCGTGGCTCGAGGGGGTGGTGCGCGAGCATGCCCCCTTCGTCGGGCGGGCGCTGCGCTACCTGGGCGTTCCAGACCGCAACCTGGCCGACGCGTGCCAGGAGGTCTTCCTCGTCGTGCACCGCCGGCGGGAGAGCTTCGAGGAGGGCACCTCGATGAAGGCGTGGCTGCGCTCCATCGCGCTCGGGGTGGCCCGCAATGCGCGCCGCTCCGAAGCGCGGCGGCGCGAGAGCCCGGAGGACGACGCGCCGTTGGCGTTCGCGCCGGACGACCCGGAGCTCGCGCTTTCGCGCCGGCAGGACCGCGACCGGGCCCTCGCGCTGCTCGCGTCGCTCTCGGCCGAACAGCGGGAGGTCTTGGTGCTCTACGAGGTCGAACAGCTGACCATGCAGGAGATCGTGGGGATGCTCGGTGTCCCCTTGCAGACTGGCTACTCACGCCTCCGCCTCGCGCGCGCCAAGCTCGCGGCGGAGCTCGCGCGCAGCCGGGAGGAGGACCGATGAGCGACCAAGAGCCTCCGAGCCCCGAGCTCGAGCGATTGCTCGGCGGCATGCGCGAGGACGTGCTCAGCCCCGCCGAGGTCGAGGACGTCGTGCGCCGCGTGCGCCGTGGCGCCGGCCCTCCGCCCGACGGCGGGGGCTCCTCGCTCGCGATCCAGAGCGGCGTCGGCCTCCTCGCAGCGGCCGCGGCGGTGGCGCTGCTCTGGTGGGCAAGCCGGCCCGAGGACGTGACCGTCGCGCCGCTGGCCGAGCCCGCGTCGGAGCCCGCGGCCGGAGAGCAGGTGTCGCCCGTCCGAACGCCCCCCGCGCAGCCCGAGGCATCGTCGGTCGCGATCACGCCGGATGTGCCCGCCGCGATCGAGCCCTCGGACCCCGACCGCGAAGCACGGACCGATGAGCCCCGGCGTCGGCCTGCGCGCCGGGCGGAGCGCACGGACCCGGCCGCCGAGCACGCGCTCCTCATGGAGGCGCGGCGCGCGCTGCCGAGGGACCCAGCGCGCGCGCTCGAGCTCGCCGACAACCACCGCGCGCTCTACCCGCGAGGCTTGCTCGCGCAGGAGCGTGAGATGATCGCGATCGACGCGCTCGAGTCCCTCGGGCGCGAGGCCGCCGCACGTGCGCGTGCCCTCACGTTCCTGAGGCGATGGGCCGATACCTCCTACGCCGCTCAGCTCCGTCGGCGAGGCTACGGAGATTGACGGCGGCACGGTTCAGTCGAGCTCCGGGAGAATGATGCAGCGCGCTCCACGCCGTCGCTCGAACGCGGTCCCCCTCGCGGCCGTGATCGCCACGGCGATCACCGCGCTGGCGGTCCACCCGGCCGCAGCGCAAGTGCGCCTCGAGGTCGAGGAGCCAGAGCCCTGTGTCTCGAGTCGGCTGCCCGGGACCCTCGCGGGCCTCGTCGGCCCCCTCGAGGCGCGCGCCGACGACGAGGTCCGTGTCCGGGTGAGCGGCGACCGCGTGGAGATCACCATCGCGGAGGCTTCCGGCGAGGCCGTGGGCGCACGCACCCTCGAGCGGGCCCCGCGCGACTGCGCGGCTCGCACCGACGCCGTCGCGCTCGTCGTGTCGATCCTCCTCGAGGATCGGGCCAGCGCCCCTGCGCTCGACCTCGCGCACTACCCCGTCGCCGAGCCACCTCCGAGCGCGGTCGCCTCACCGGCTATAGAGCCCGCGCGACGCGCACCCGACGTCCGCGTCCGCTTCGAGGTGGGCGTCGCGGTCGCCTTCGGATGGCTCGCGGAGCTCAGCGCCGGCCCACGGGCGAGGGGCTCGTTCGGGGTCGAGGGCTGGGGGATCGGTCTCGGCGCGGAGCTGTCGCCCGAGAGCATCGCGGGGCAGGACCTCGCGGTGCTGATGCGCTCGATCGTCTGCACGCTGGACCTCGAGACCCCGGCACTGGCCGCCGACGTGGTCGCGCTGAGCGGTCTGGCGCGCCTCGTGGTGGGCGCGCTCCAGGGCCTGGGGCGCGGCGGCGTCACCAACTACGACCGCCTCGAGCCGACGTTGCGCGCCGACCTCGTGGCCCGCGCCGAGCTCCGCTTCTTCGGCACACTCGGCATCACCCTGGAAGCAGGCCTCTTCGTGTCGATCGTGCGCCCGCAATTCGTCGCCCTGATCGGCGCCGACCGCGTCGCCCTGCACATCCCGAACGAAGTCGGGCCCGTCGGCAGCGTCACGCTCACCCTGGGCCCCCCGCCGTGAGCAGGAGGGCCGGCCGAATCGGTGGGAGACGGGGAGGCCGGCGTCGGAGTCGGAGGCGAAGTCCGGGTCGAGGTCGGAGTCGATGTCGATGTCGAGGGCGGAGTCGGAAGCGATGGGCGGTCGAGCTCGACCCCGATCGCCATGCCGAACGTGGCCTCGCGCACCCTCGAATCGAAGCGCGTGAGAATGCGAGCGCGCGCCGGACATCCCCCATCGAACCACTGGGAGGTCGAGATGCCGTGGCGAAGGTTGCCTGATCCGAGGCTCGTGTCTGTGCTGGCGCTGGGCGCGTCGCTGATGAGCGGCTGCGCCTGCGAGTCCGTGGTGTCGGTCACGCCGCGGGATGCCGGTGGCCCCGACGCCTACCGCCCCCCGGTCGGCCGCTACGACGAGTGCGGCAACGGCCTCGACGACGACGGCGACGGCGCCATCGACGAGGACTGCCCCTGCGGCA
>JBKDQC010000040.1:0-15568 GCA_046342295.1 Deltaproteobacteria bacterium
CGGTGCCTGCCCTCATCCGCGCGCTCTACATCTTCGACCCGGCGAACCCGATGATGCGAATGAACGACGTCGGCGCGCAGGCCCTCGTCCGCATCGGTCGCCCGGCCCTCGACCCTCTGATCGCCACGCTCGGTGGCAACAACCCCGAAGCGACGCAGATCGCCACGGCCTACATCGCGGCCGTGCGTCAGCGGGCGCCCGAGGCAGCCGCGCAGATGACGCCGGACTCGGTCATCGCGGGCGAGGCGAGCTACGCCCTCGGCCAGCTCGGGTTCCGGGAGGCGATCGACCCGCTCCTGCGCGAGGTCAACCAGCTCGACGAGGGCGAGCGACCCGACTCGATCGAGGAGGACGCGCGCGACGAATCGCACATGGTGGCCGCCGCGCTCGGGCTCGTGTCGATCAACCGCGAGGCGTCCGACACCGCCCGCATCCGCGAGGCGCTGGTCACGGTCTACAACCGCCTCAGCCCGGAGATCCGCCCCGGACACGCGAGCCGCCCGCAGATCCTCGTGGCCATGCAGCACTTCCAGGACCCGGAGCTGCTCCCGTTCCTCACGGCGCGCGCGGGGCGACCCGGCCGCGGCGAACAGGACGACCCCAACGTCCGCATCCTGGCCTTCCGCGGCGCCGTCATGCTCGCCAACGCCTCGGAGCTCGCCGCCCTCCAGCAGATTCTCACCTCCGAGCCCGAGGGAGATTCCCGCGACGGCATGACCGAGCACGACGCGCTCTTCCCGGTCATCACGCAGTGCAACACCGACCTCGCGTGCTGGATCACCAAGCTCGCGGACTCGAACACCGCGATCGCGCGCAAGGCCTGCTACATGGTCGCGCGGTACGGGCGCGGGAACGCCGACGCGGTGAACGCGCTCGTCGCGCAGATCGGCCACTCGGACGAAGAGACGCGCGGTGAGGTGCTGTACGCGCTGGACTTCACGGCGATCCACGGGAGCCCGGAAGCGGTGGCCCGCATCGACGAGCTCCGTCGGCAGGAAGAGGGGCGCGCGGTCTGGCAGCACATCGAGAGCCTCGCGCTCGCGATCCAGGCGCGCCTCAGCACCCGGCGCGCGGGCTGACGTGGTCGACGAGCGTCGCAGCACCGTGCACCCGGTCGCCTCGAGGATGCCTTGATCCGAGTCGAAGTGATCGAGGGACAGGACCGAGGAAGGAAGCTCGAGAGTCGGGCGGATTTCCTACGGATCGGGCGCGGTGAGGCGGCCGACCTCACGGTGTCGGAGTGGCACGTCTCGGGTGAGCACGCGGCGATCGTGCTCGCCGGGGAGCAATACCTGGTGCGCGACCTCCAGAGCACCAACGGAACGCGGGTGCTTCGCGGCGGCGAAGTGCTCGACGTGGCCAAGAGCACGGGCCGCGAGGTCGCGCTTCGGGACGAGGACATTCTCCTCCTCGGCGACGCCGAGCGTCCGGTCCGCCTGCAGGTCCGCCTCGAGGAGGACGACGACGACGCGCGCATCGTGACCGTGCGGCGCGTCGCGGAGCTCGGTCGCCTCGAGGCCGACCTCGGCGCGGACACGCAGGTGCTGCATGCGCTCTACGAGGCCCAGAAGGAGATCGCCGGTACCCTCGAGGTCGACGAGCTGGTCGACGTCGTGGCCAAGCAGGTCTTCGCGCTCGTGAGCCGCGCGACGCACCTCACCATCGCGCTGCGCGAAGACGACGACAGCCCGCGCCGCTCCGCGCGCTACGTCCCGATCGGGACGCGCGTGCGCAGCGGCCGAACCGCGGACGCGATCGCCATCACGCGCAGCGTGTTTCGCAAGGTCGTGCAAGAGCGGGCCGCGGTCCTCGCGGCCGACGCGCGCCGGGACGTGGGCGAGACCGCGTCGATCATGGGTGCGCAGATCCACAGCACGCTCGGGGTGCCGCTCTGGCAGGGCGAAGACATCGTCGGCGTGCTGCAGGTCGACAACCGCGAGGGCACCGGGGTGTTCCGCGAGCGCGACCTCGACGTGGCCGCGCTCCTGGCCCAGTCGGCGTCACAAGCCTTCTCGCACGCGCGCCTCTACCAGCGCCTGCGCATCGCGGAGGAGCGCGAGCGCAAGGAGAACGCCTACCTCAAGAAGCGAGAGCAGACGCGCCGCGAGGGGTCGATCATCGGCGAGGCCGCCTCGATGCGGCGCCTCTTCGATCAGCTCCGCAAGGTCGTCAACACGCGCGTCACGGTGCTCGTCGAGGGCGAGACCGGCACGGGCAAGGAGCTCATCGCGAGCTCGGTGCACTACTGGTCGGATCGCAAGGACAAGCTCTTCGTCGCGCAGAACTGCGCAGCGATGCCGGAGAACCTGCTCGAGAGCGAGCTCTTCGGGCACAAGAAGGGCAGCTTCACCGGGGCCACCGAGGACAAGAAAGGCCTCTTCGAGCTGGCCGACGGCGGCACGCTCTTCCTCGACGAGGTGGGCGAGATGCCCCTCAACCTCCAGGCCAAGCTCCTCCGCGCGCTGCAGGAGGGCGAGATCCGCCCCGTCGGCCACAGCAAGACCATCAAGGTCGACACCCGCATCGTGGCCGCGACCAACCGGGACCTCGAGAAGGAGGTGGCCGAGGGCCGCTTCCGCGAGGATCTCTTCTACCGCCTCAAAGTCTTCCCGATCCGCGTGCCGCCGCTGCGAGAGCGCAGCGAGGACGTCCCCATCCTCGCCGCACACTTCCTCCGCAAGTACTGCCAAGATTTCGGCCGCGCCGTCACCGGCTTCAGCCAGCAGGCGATGGAGAGGCTCCAGGCCTACCGGTGGCCGGGCAACGTGCGCGAGCTCGAGAACGAGGTCCAGCGCCTCGTGATCCAGGTCGACGACGGGGACTTCGTCCAGCCCGACCACCTGAGCCCCAAGATCCGCCAGACCGACCCCGCCCTCGATCGGATGCACCCGACCAAGGGCACGCTCCGCGAGATGATGGACCAGGTCGAGAAGTGGATGTTGATCGAGGCGCTCAAGGAGCACGGCAACAACAAGAGCCAGACCGCCAAGACCCTCGGCATCACGCGCGAAGGCCTGCACAAGAAGCTCAAGGGCTTCGGCATCGGCTGAGCACGAGTGCCGCCCCTCGGCGTTGCTCGCGCTGCCGAGCGCGCCCGTGCGTCCGCGGCCGGACAGGCTCGACGCGACCCCGCACGGTCACGAAAGACAGTCGTCGTCGACCGCACCATCGCAGTCGTTGTCGAGGCCGTCGCAGGTCTCGGCCACGGGCGTGCACGTGGGCACAGGGCAGCCGTACGCCACACCGATCCGGGTCGTCGTTCCCGCGCGCACCGATTCGCAAGCCGCGCCATGGAGTTCGAGCGAGTTGGTGGGCGCGTCGTAGGTCCAGCCGTCGACCGGGTCCGACTCGAGGGGCACGTCGTCGATGGCGACGCGTACCATGCTGGGATCCGGTGGAACCTCGGACAGGGAGAAGCTGCAGGGTAGGCTCTCCGCGATGAGCCGCTCGAGCAGCCCATCGAGCTCGCCGCCTGTGTCCGCGCGGTAGTAGGACGGCGATCCGCCCGGCCTGGGGATCCCGCCATTCGACGCAATCGACTCGAGCAAACCCGCGGCCGTCCCCACTTCCGACTCCGCGGAGAACGCGATGACGCCGACGCGACCCACCCTGCTTCGGACGAAGATCGTGGTGCCTGCAAGGCCTGGCTCGGTCGCGCCGCAGGTCGCTCCCCCGTCGGTGATCAGGAGAACGAGCCGCTCTTCGACCGGGGCGGCGCCGATCGCCGAAGGGGTGGCCATGAGCGCTTCGTTCGTGGGCGTCTCGCGCGCCTGGAATCCTGGCGGACTGCCCGAGGTGCCCGGAGGCGGGCAGAAACGGTAGGGCTGAACCATGTCGTCGTCCAAGGTGGCCATCACTTCGTCTGCCTGGCCCGGACCAGGCCGGACGAATCGAGAGGGCGTGTCCCCGCACGTCTCCAAAACCCCGGGAAACGGCATGACGCCCCAGTGCACGCGCGTGGGGTAGCGCGTGAGAATCCGACGCACGGCCTCTCGGGCGACGTACCAACGAGAAGACGGGTCATCGGGGCCGAACGCGAAGCTGTCGGGGGCATCGGCCCGCCTTCGCATCGAGCAGGAGCGATCGAAGAGGATCAGCACCTCGGGCGGCCTCCCGGAGACGCCGATCCCGGCGCCCCCGCAGGTCGCATCGCTGCCGGCGTCCGAGCCGGAGTCAACAGCGGCCCAGGCATCGCTCCCGCCTGCCGCGTCGAGGCGAGAGCCTGCGTCTACGAGCAACGCGGCGTCCATGTCGCGCGGCCGCATCAGCGGGGGCGTGCCGTCGCAGCCGGTACCGAGGAGGCCGAGCCCAACGGCCACCGAGCCAGACCGCACGAGGTCGACGCCATTCCTTCTGACGCTCATCGAGGTGCCCCTTCCGGTCGAGTGTTTCTGAACGAACCTCAGGTTGCCGAGTCGCGCGCTGAGCCGGCTGCTTAGATCGCTCGCGGCGGGGCCGGACCCGCGGGTCGGCGAGACCGCCCGACCGATCACAGCCCTCTCACCATGCGCGGGGCGTAGCGGGCGGTCCTCGTGCCATCGCCGAGCTGACCGTTGCTGCCCTGGCCCCAACACCAAGCCCGCCCGGCGCTCACCGCACAGGTATGGAAGAGCCCGCAGTCGAGCTGGGTCACACCGCCGAGCTCGACGACCTCGGCAGGCGTGAGACGGCTCTCGACCGTGTCGTCGCCCAGAGCCCCCTCGTTGTTCCGGCCCCAGCAGACGACGCTGCCGTCGCTGCGCCGCGCGCACGCGTGGCCGTGTCCACCGCCTCCGAGCTCCACGGCGTCCGGCAGACCCGTGACCGACGTTGGCGTCAGCCCGGTCGAGTTCGTCGTGCCGTCGCCCAGCTGCCCGAAGTAGTTCCAGCCCCAGCACATCACGCTTCCGGCACGGCGCGCACACGAATGACCCGCGCCGAGGCCGAGCTCTTCCGCCTCGACGAGGCCGAGCACCTCGACCGGGATCAGTGCCTCATCGCCCCCGCCTGCGGCCCCGCCCGAGGTGCCCCAGCAGACGACACGGCCGCTCGACCGCCGCGCACATGTGTGGCCGCCGCCGGCGCGAACCTCGACCGCGTCCGTCAGCCCGACCACCTCGGTGAGGGCGACGGGGCAGTCGCGCCCCAACGAGCAACCGTTCCCCAGCTGTCCTCGGGTGTTGTCGCCCCAGCAGACCACGGAGCCGTCCCGTCGGAGGGCGCAGCTGTGGCTTGCTCCCGCAGCGATCTGCACCGCGTCCGTGAGCCCGAGGACCACGGTGGGAGAGAGCGCACCCGTCGTGCGAAATTCGCAGTCGCTTCTGACGGTCGTACAGGTCCCGTCGCCAATGGCTCCGGAGGAGTTGGCCCCCCAGCAAACGACCGCCCCGCTCTCGCGCCGCGCGCACGTGTGGTTGCTGTCCACGGTGAGCTCCACCGCGTCGGTCAGGCCCAGCACGGGGCCCGGGGTCGGGCGGCTCTCCGTGGTTCCGTCGCCGAGCTGTCCTTGGAAGTTCTGACCCCAGCACAAGACCATGCCGCTCGCGCGTCGCGCGCAGGAATGCTGCCAGCCGGCGGCCACCTCGACGATGGGGTCCTCGACCCCGCCGCTGTCGTCGCGGGTACCCGTGTCGAACGGTTCCATGTTCGCATCCGGCAAGCCCGCATCCGGCATCCCCGCGTCCGGCGTCGGCGACGCGCACGGCGACTCGTCGGTCTCGCCGTCGCAGTCGTCGTCGACGCCATTGCCGCAGACCTCGGCGACGGGGCTGCACGCGCAGAACGACGGGTCGTCGCTGATGCCGTCGCAGTCGTCGTCGACGCCGTTGCTGCAGACCTCGGCGACGGGGCCGACGGCGCCCTCGCAGGATGTCCAGGCGCCGCCGCGGCAGGTCTGGGTGCCGGCGCTGCAGGCGCCCTCGCTCGGGCCGGTGCACGCGCGGCTCGCGCCTTCGGTGCAGGTGCAGCCCTCGTCGACGGCGCCGTCGCAGTCTTCGTCGGTGCTGCCCTCGCATGACTCGCTGTCGGGCCCGCGGCTCATGGTGCACGACAGCCAGCGTCCGAACTCGTCCGAGCCCGCCGCGCTGCACTGCTGCACGCCGTCGCCGCAGGCGCCGACGCCGCGGGCCGCGCGGGCGCCGTCCCAGCAGGGCTGGGTCTCGCCGGTGCCGCAGGGGCAGTCCTCGTCGATGGCGCCGTCGCCGTCGTCGTCGAGGCCGTTGCCGCACTCGTCGTAGCGGCCGACCGGGGGGCGGTAGGCGTCGGCGCGGCCCGCGTCGTCCATGCCCACGGTGCTCGTCGCGGTGCAGCCTGCGAGCGAGAGAACGAAGGCGAGGTTCCAGTGGCGTCGTGTCATGTCACGCTCCTCGGTGGTGAAGGGCGGCACCCGCGCTCAGTTCTCACCGCTCTCCCCGAGAGCGGCGAGCACCTGCTCGAGGTGGGCGCGGTGGGGGCTCCCTGCGAAGCGCGCGCGGAACGCCTCGAAGCGCCGCGCGGCCTCGGCGCGTCGCCCGGAACGCGCGAGCGCCTCGATGGCCAGGGCCTCGCGCTCCTCGACGAAGAGGCCGTCTGGGTAGAGCCGGCGGTGGCGCTCGCACGCGCGAAGCGCCTCGGCGGGGCGGCGCGCGAGCGCGGCGCGCGCGGTCTCGAGCAAGGCCACCTCGCTCGGGCGCGCGCGGGGCCCGCGGTCGGCTCCGGGCGCGCGGCCTTCGGGCTCGGGCGGTGGATCTCGCAGTGTCACCTCGCTCGGCCCGCGCGCGTCTGGCGTCGTCGTCGCGGTGTCGATGGAGTCGGCGCGATCGGGCGTGGCGGGCTCGACCTGCGTGGCAGACTCACTCCGCGTGGCCAGCGCGAGTGGGGGGCTCCTGCGGTCCAGAGGAGCGCCAGGGGCCTCGTGCGGGTCCGCTCGCCAGAGCCACGCGCCCAGCCCGCCGCCCAGCGCGAGGAGCAGCGCCGCGGCCGCGGCGAGCCCCGTCCGGGGCGCGACGCGTGCGGCTCGCGCGCTCGAGCCGCCTGGCGGGCCGCCTGGCCCCGGGCCGAGCTTCGCGCGGAGCCGCTGGCGCTGGGCCTTCGTCGGCCCCGCACGACGCGACTCGGCCGCGTCCTCGGCGAGGCCCGGCGGCAGCTCGAAGGGCTCGAGCTCGGGATCAGCGCCCATGGGAGCCTCCCTCCGCAGCGCGTGTGCGCACCGCCTCTCGGGCCAGGCGCAGACGGCTGTAGGTCGTCTTGAGCGGGCACTGCATGCCCTGGGTGATCTCTTCCATGCTCAACCCCTCGAGCTCGTAGAGCACGAACACCATGCGCTGCTCCTCCGGCAAGGCCGAGAGGGCTGCGTGGACTCGCTCGAGCGCGCGCCGCGCGTCGAGCCGGTCGTCGAGGTCCTCGGTGGTCTCGGAGCCGTGCGGCTCCGCTTGCTCCTCGAGCGGGCCGACGCGGCGGTTCCACGCGCGGCGCCGGTGGTCCTTGGCTGCATGGGCTGCGATCGCGTAGAGCCAGGAGCGGATGTCGCCCCGAGGCTCCCACTCGGCCAGACGGCGGTGGACCACCACGAAGACCTCCTGGGCCACGTCCTCCAGATCCCGGGGCGCCACGCCCAGGTGACGCAGCACCCTCCACACGTAGTCGATGTGCGCCTCGAAGACGTCGGCGACGGTCGGTCGTGCGTTGGCGAGGGCAGGCATCGAGGGTGAAGGGCGAGACACGCTTGGTTTTCTCTCGTCGCTTCCCCGGCGCTCGGCGTCACTGGACGCGCAGGCCCAGGGCCACCCCGGCCCGCAGCGTCACGGGCGAAGAGACGTGGAGCACCCGCTCCTCGACGCCGCTGAGCGCCACGATGCGCTGGGTGAGGAACGGCACCGAGGCGCCGAGCTCGATCCGCGCGTCGAGCGGGCCGGCGATCGGGAGCGCGAGCTCGACCAGCGCACGCGCCGCGAGGTGCGGCGCATCGGTGGCGAGCGACACGTCGAATCCGTTGCCGATGATCCTCAGCCACCCCGCCTCGAGCGCCGCGCAGCCGCCCAGACCGATGCCCTCGAGCGTCGCGCGGGCGCACGCTCCGGCCGAGAAGCGCGCGCCCACGATGTCGACCGTGCGCGGGTCCCCCGAGCGGTTGGGCGCGAGGAGGGCGCCACGCAGGGACAACGACACGGGCTCGGCCCGAACGCCGAGGCGGACCGCGAAGTCGAGGCTGACCGCGGGGGAAGGCAGCCAGCCCACGTCGAGGCCCGCGCCCTCGTCGAGGCTGCCCACGAGCGCGCCTGGTGCGAGCGGCTCCGCAGCCGCGGTGGTTGCGTCCGCCGCGTCGCTCTCGGTGACGGCCGCCGGCGCGGCCGGCGCGGTGGGCAGGGCGAGACGCGCATCCTGCTCGCGGAGATCGACGATCATCGCGAGGACCAGCGGCAGACTCTCCGCGAGGGTCCGGCAGCTCGCGTCCGTGCTCTCGATGTGGCGCGTGCCGAGCGCGTCGCCTCCGCGTCGCGAGACGACGATGTCGACCGAGAAGCCCGCGTCCACCCGCTCGACCGCGACGACGAGGCCCGCATCCTCGGCGTCCTCCGCTCCGAGCGGCCGGCCGAGCCGGGCCTCCACGGCGCGCGCGAGCTCGGGCGCAGCCGGGCAGCCGGAGCGAGCGAGGGATGGATCGACGTCGAGCCAGACGCGCGCGTGCTCCTGAGCGCGAACGCTGGCCGCGCCGGCGAGGAGGATGACGAGGGCGCCGAGCGAGGTGCGGGGCCGCATCGGGCCAGCGTCCGTCGCGGGCGCGGCGGGCGTCAACGGTCCGGCGAGGCGAGGCTCCGGGATCGGCGTCGGAGTCGAAGTCGAAGTCGCGGACGAGCACCCCGCAGAAGGTCGGGCCGGCGCCGGCGGTCGGTTGGGCTCGCGCGCCGGACCAGCGTGTCGCCGGTCGGGCTCGAGTCGCTCGCCCTCGGCGCGATCCGCAAGCGTCTGGAACCGAGTGCGCGCCGCACGCCGCGAGGTACGCTCGCGCCGATGAGCCGCTCGACTCGCTCCTTCGCCGCCACGTTCATGCGGGTCGTCCCGATCCTCGCGATCGGCTGCGGGGGCTCGCTCGTCGAGCCCGACGCCTACGTCCCCGCGATCGACGCGAGTGCGGCCGAGGACGCCTTCGCGTCGACGGTCGATGCGGTCACGGCGCTCGACGCCACGGCGCTCGACGCTGCGTTGCTCGACGCTGCGTCGTTCGACACCGGCGCGACCACCCTCGACGCGGCCTTCGACCCGATCCTCGCGATCTCGGGCAGCTGCGGGACGCTCGACGACGAGCTGCTCGACGAGCGGCCGTACTCCGTCGAGAACACCAGCACGTTCGCGGAGGGCTTCCACCGAAGCGAGGGCAGGCGCCTCAGCGCGGGCGCGCAGACCATCCTCGCCGAGGGCACGGCCGGCGGCTCGAGCGGCTACAGCGAGGCCTTCGCCTTCGAGGTCCTGCACCGCTGCGAGGGTGCCGAGCTCGTCGCGAGCGAGACGATGGTCCGCTACACGACACCTTCGCCCAGCGCGATCGCCGATCTCGTCGTGGACGTGCGGAGCGTGCGTGTGGGCGTGAGCGTCACGCGCGCCGTGACGGTCACGGGCATGTGCATGCGCGACGGCGCGTACTCGATGTCGGCCGCGAGCGCGCTGCTCTCGCGCAAGGTCGCCGATCTCCACGAGGCCGCCACGCTGGTCGGGCCCGAGCACGCGTGGACCAAGAACCTCGTCTTCGTGTACGCGGACACGGCCGAGCATGCGCGCGTCATGGGCCTCGCATGGGAAGCGCTCGACGCGAGCCTCCGCGCCGACACGGTCCTCTACGTGAGCGTCAGCGAGTCCATGGACGCCTTCGTCTACTTCGAAGACCGCTGCTGATCTCGGGGCCGACGCGGCGGTCTGCCTCCGAGTCGAGGCTCTCCGCGTCAGCTTGCCTCGGCCGGGACGAACGGCGGCGGCTTTCCCTCGAGCAGGCCGTCGATCGCCTGCTTCGCGAGCTTCTCCCCCATGCGAATCGTCGCGCTCCGCGCGCCGGGGACGATGCGGTGGGCGATCTCACGCGCGGCGGTGAGGGGCGCGAGCACGTAGGGCGCGTCCTGGAACACGTCGTCGGGCACGCCGAGCGCGTCGGCGGCGCGGCGCCCGAGCGCGAAGCGGGAGAGGCCCGTCTCGAGACGGGCTCGGGCTCGACCGAGGAGGGGGCCGAGGTTCTCGACGTTGATCTCCTCGCCCGCCGCCATCAACGCGGCCGCGAGCGCGCGGCTGTCTTGGTCCGGGCCCGCTTCGGTGTGGTTGATGATCCAGCCCAGCTCGAGCCCCCCGGAGAAGCTCGTCGGCAGCAGATCCTCGCGGACGCCGAGAGCGCGGCCGAGGTGTCTCCAGAGGTGCATCACCGCCTCGCGCTCCCGCCGCGAGATCAGGTAGCCCTGCATCCTCAGGCCGAGGATGTACATGCTCGAGAACTCGAGGTGCGTACCGACCATGTCGTGCTGGTTGATCGGCTCGCCCCAGAGCTCCGTGCGCCATGTCGGCGAGCTGCGCAGGTTGCTCCGCACGAGCGCGTGGATGAGCCGAACGTGCAAGGCCGCGCGGTAGGCCGGAGAGAAGCGGCCGACGTCACCCGACACGGAGACCTCGAGGACGAACTTGGAGGTCTCCACGAGGCGCCGGCGGGCCATGCGCACGAGCTGGCCGGTCATCGCGAGCGGCTTGACCGCCCCGCTCGAGAGGTATCCGCTCATCAGCGACACGCTGCCGAGCGCCGCGTACCCGGCCGGACCGACCCGGAGCATCGTCTCGGTGCCGAGGCGCACCGCGTCCCGGTCGAGCCAGCGGGGCACTGCGTCGACCTCTGCGAAGAATGCGGTCAGCGCCTCCGGTGGCGAGGAGATGGCGCCGATCCCGCGCTCGACCGCTCGCGCGAAGAGGGCGCGGTGTGCGGGGGCCTCCTGCACCCAGAGGGCGAGGCGGTCGGCCAGCGGGTCACCGTCGTGGAGCGCGTCGCGCAGCGCGCCGATGCGTCGATCGCCCGGGCGCACCCGCACGAACGGGATCGGCATCGTCATGAGGCCGGGCTCGCCGGGCTCGCGCCAGCGCGCGGGCGGACGTCGCGCTTCGGCGGCGCTCGAGAAGGTCGGGCTCGACATCGTCGCTCCTGGCTCGGGTCCAGCCTACAGCATGAACCAGTCGCCCCGGTCCGCGCTGCGTCTTTCGTCGGCGACGTCGCGCTCGACCTCGCGGAGCGCCGCGCCGAGGTCGCTCACGCGGCGCGGAGCACGCGACGGACGAGCACGTCGAGGACCAGCAGCGCGAGCGCCAGCGCGAGGATGCGCGGCGCGAGCTCTTCGTGCGCATCGATGCGCTCGCGTGCCTCGTGTGACAGGAGCGGGGCCGGGTCGTCGGTGAGGACCGCGCCGCCGGTGCGCGACGCGAGCGCCTCGAGCAGCGTCGGATCGGGGGCGAGGCGCGCGTACTCGGCCGGGTAGGGGTGGTTCGGGCTCGCGCGAGACACGCCGTAGGGCACGCCCGCGATGGCGTGCACGGCGTCGACCGCGTAGGCGCCGTAGCGCGTGAGCGGGACGCGGGCCTCGAGCCGTCCGGGCGCGACGGGTATGAGGTCGACCTCGCGCGTCTCGCGCTCGGCCTCCGGCGCGTCGATCGGGCCCTCGACGCGCGCGTGCACGCTCACGTCGTGGAGGAACTGATCTCCCTCGCCGAACGCATCTGCGGTGAGCACGAGCGCGTCGTCCTCGATGCGCGCGGACAGCGGGAGGAACGACGACTCGTCCGAGCGCGCGTGCTCCCTCACGAGCTGGCCGAAGAAGCGAGGGCTGAGCGGCCAGCGCAGGAAGTCGGCGGACCAGCGCCCCGCGAGGTCGCTCGTCCACGCGATCGTGTGGCCGCCGCCGACCGCGCGGCGCGCGAGCAGCGGGTCGCCGAGGTCGGTCCGCAGCACGAGCTCGCTCGGAGCGCCGCGGGCTTGCGTCGCCACGTAGCCGCGCAGAAGCGGGGCGCGAGAGAGATCCAGACCGCGGAGCGCGCGCGTGCTCGTCACGACCTCGGCGCGGACCAGGTCCTCGACGACGCTGTTCTGCCCCACCGTCGTGGCTTCGCGGAGGAAGATGCGCGGGATGCTCGACGGATCGGCCGTGAAGTACGCGCGACCGCCGCCGAGGTCGGCGACCTCCGAGAGCAACGTGCGGTTCACGTCCGTCCCTACGCCGACGCTCGTCACGGTGATCCCGTCCGCGCGCATCGCGGCGACCAGCTCTGGGATGCCGGCCTCGCTCGTCTGGCCGTCGGTGAGGAGGATCACGTGCCGCGTCGCGGCGCGCGAGCCGGCGAGGTCTTGGTAGGCGGCATCGAGCGCAGGGAAAATCGCGGTGCCGCCCCGCGGCGCGAGGCGCCCGATGTCGCGCTGGATCGCGAGGCGATTCGCGGCGCTCTGCAGAGGCACCGTGCGCTCGGCCACCGTGTCGAAGCCGATCACCTCGAGGAAGTCGTCGGGCGAGAGCACCTCGGCGGTCGCGCGCGCGGCCTCCTTGGCGAGCTCCATCTTCTCGCCGGCCATGGAGCCCGAGCGGTCGATGACGAGCGACAGGGCGAGGGCCGGCGTGTCGCGGCGCCGCTCGCCATCGAGCGCGACCGGCAGGATCCGCTCGAGCTGAGAGCCTCGCCAACCGCCGGGGCCGAACGCACGAGGCCCGCCCGCGAAGAGCAGCGTGCCGCCGTCGCGCACGTAGCGCTCGAGGCTGGCCTCGAGCGTCGCCGACACCTGATCGGCGGGCGTGTCGGCGAGGACGATGGCGTCGAAGCCCGCGAGCGAACCATCCATCGGGATGCCCCGAGGGCTGCGTACGTCGTCGTCGATCTCCGCGGCGTCGAGGACACGGGCGAAGGCGTCCATGCGCGCCGGCTCGGGGCATGCGACCAGTACGCGCGGCCGGCCGAGCACCTCGGCGGCGCGCACGAAGCGGTTGTTCTCCGCGAAGCGGTCCACCGTCGCCGGGTCCTCTCCTTCTGCGGCCAGAGGCTCGAGCTCCGCGCGCAGCTCGACCGTGCCGCGGTCCCGGGCGACGGTGCGGAACGCGACCTCGTTCACGCCCGCGTGGAGATCGACCTCCTGCACGGCGCCGAGCCCGACGAGGCGTCCGTCCTGGTAGAGGCGGACGCGCGCCCGCGAGGCCGTCGTGGCGCGCACGCCGACCCGCACCTCGAAGGGCTGCCCAGCGCGGATCTCCTCCGGGAAGGTCACGTCCGTGACCGTGAGCTCGGAGGCGATGGGCCCTTCGTAGGGTGTGACCATCACGCGTACGCCTTGCGCCGAGAGCTCGGGGAGCACCGCGAGCGCGCGTCCGCGCGTCTCGAGACCGTCCGAGAGGACCCAGAGGCGCGGCAGGTGATCCGGAAGAAAGAGAGCGCGCGCGAAGCGGAGCGCCGACGCGAGGTCCGTGGCCGGTGCGGGCTCTTCGGGGCGCTCGAGCCTGAGGCGCGCGGGATCGTCGGGCACCGAGACGCGCTCGACCGAGCCTGCGAAGGTCACGAGCTCGACGTGGTGCTCTTCGCCGCGCGCGCCGCGGGCGAGGAGGAGCCGCCGGGCGAGCTCTTCGGCGTGTGCGATCGACGCATCGGAGACCGACGGCGAGACGTCGACGAGCACGACCGTCGAGGTGAGCGTCGCGTCGGTGACGTGGGTCGGTCGGGCGAGGGCGATGACGAGCGCCGCCGCGAGGAGCGCGCGCAGCGTCACGCCGAGCGCGAAGCCGAGCCGTGAAAGCTCCGCGCGCGAGCGGAGCGCGAAGAGGAGCGCGATGGGGACGACCGCGAGGAGGAAGAGCGCGTCGGGTGCGAGGAAGCGAAAGGTCGTGGTCTCGAGCGCGCCGCGCGCGGAGAGCGCGCGCACCGCGACCGCGATCGCGGCCGACGCGAGCCCTGCGGCGGCCACCGACGCGATTGCGCGAGGCCGCGCCCCGTGCGCGGCTCGAGCGACCTCACGGCGCGGCGGCGCCCTCACGTGGTCCACCGCCGGTGGAAGGTCAGCCACTCGAGGGCGAGCAAGCCGAGGGCGCCCAGCACGAGCAGCGCGTGGAGTGGCCAGCGGGCGTGGCCGCGCTCCTCGCGGGCCTCGAGGGCGGAGCGGTCGGCGCTCGGCTCGACCTGCGTCGCCCCGTCGAACGAGACCGCCGCGAGCCGCGACTCATCGCGCGCGAAGAGGTTCGCGACGACGAGGCGAGGCGCCTCGCCGCGACCGCTCTCGTCCTCCTCGCGAAGGACGTAGACGCCGGCGCGGTCGAGGGCGACCTCGATCGCGCCGTCCCGAGGTGCGAGCTCGATCGGCGCGGCGTCTTCGTCCCCGCGCGGCCAGAGGCGCGCCCGACGCGACGCCGCGAGCCGGAACGCGCGCCCCGTCTGCGCCGCGGGCGCGAGCGCGAGATCGTCGGGCAGGAGAAACGCGACTGCGTCGAGCAGGAGAATGGGCCACGCGATGCGGAGGGGGAGGTCGCTCTCCCGCACGTCGAGGCCGAGGGCCACGAAGCGGACGCCCTCCCGTGCGCCCGTCGAGAGCAGCGCGCCGCGCACCTCTCCTGCGATGGACTCGTCGCCGGGCAAGAGCACGAGCGGGGTCGCGCGCGCGGCGTTGACGTCTCGGAGGGCCACGAACGCGAGCAGCGGGTGCCCCCGCTCTTGCGCGTCGAAACGAGGGCGCTCGATCGGCTCGCCGACGGGGAGCCAGGCCCGCGCAGGCGCGCCGGGCGCGAGGAGGATGCTCGGCAGCGTCGGCGCGCTCTCCGGCGTGTAGCGATCGAAGATCGCGAGCTCCCGGTCGCGGGGGAGGCGCCCGGTCTCGTAGGCCTCGGGCGTGAGCGTGACCACGTCGAGGTACGGATCGAGCAGGAGCGCCGCCTCGAGGTAGACGTTCGGCGCGTCCGGAGGCGCGACGAGCGCAGCGCGCCGGCGCCGCCGCGGGGCCAGACGCGCCCAGGCGACGTCGTCGACCGCGAGCGCGTCGAGCGGGGCGCCATCTTCGCGGGACAGCCGGGCCTCGAAGAGCGCGTCGGCGCCGGTCAGCTCGTCGAGCGTGCGCGTCACCGTCGCGCCGGGCGCGAGCGTGAGCGCCTCGCGGTGCGAGAGCGCGTCGTCGACGAGGATCGAGAGGACCAGCTCCTCGCTGCGCCCCGAGAAGCTCGCGATCTCGATGAGCAGCTCGGCGCGGCTCGGATCGGCGGGGTAGCGGCGGGCCGAGAGCGCGGTGATCGCGACGTTGTCGACGCCTTGGTCGGCGACGAGGCGCACCGCCACCGCGAGCCCCGCGCGCTCGGCCTCCACCCGCGCCTCGGCCAGGCCCGCGAGACCGCCGTCGGTGAAGACCTCGATGGTGCAGGCCTCGCGCGCGCAGAGGCGGTTCGCCCAGCGCATCGCCTCGGTCGCGTCGCCGGGCGCGTCGGTCGGCTCGAGCGCACGGAGGGCGCCGGCGGCGAGCGCGGGCTCGTCGGTCATCGGGTGCACGACCGCGGCGTGCGCGCGCGCCGCGGGGCCGAGCACGCGCGCGGTCGGCGAGGGGGCGGCGCGGCGCGCGAGCGCCGCGGGCGTCGCGCGGGCG